>CAZPWD010000067.1:0-6460 GCA_964590025.1 uncultured Nitrospira sp. | reverse complement strand
AGAAAAGGCGCATCGACCCACCCAAACTTCGCCATGAGCGTGATCGCGAGCGGGACTTCGAAAATCAGCCCGAATATCATCAAGAACCACAGGGCAAATCCCACGTACTGCGCAATGGAGATTTGGGGAATGAAGCCGGCGTTGACGCCATAGGAGACCAAAAAATTCAGCGCAAACGGGAGCACGAAGAAAAAGGAAAAGCCTATCCCTGCGTAAAAAGCCACGGCGGTCAACAGCACAAACGGCCCGACAAAGCGCCGTTCCTGGGCATGAAGTCCCGGCACGACGAATTGCCAGACTTCCAACAGAATGTACGGGGTTACGGCGACGAGAGCAAAGAGCCCGGCCACCTTGACGTTTTGCCATAACGCTTCAGCCGGCGCGAGAAAAACGAACGGAACGGTCGGCAGATCGGTCGGCACCCACGACAGGGAACTCGGCCTAAACATGTTCTGGAGGGGGATGCGAAGCCACTTGACCAACATGTCGGCATAGAAAAACGTACCGACAAACACCACGGCGGTGATGATCACTGCGCGCGTCACCCGGACCTGGAGCTCCACGAGGTGCTCCATCACCGGCATTTTCTTATCTTCTAGCGGCTTGAAGATCGTGTCTTGCAGCCACTTGTTGAGTGAATTCAGGCCGTTGGACATACGATCCGTTCATCCGATGGCTAGCCGCGACCGCTCAGCATCTGAGCGGTCTCGGCTAACATTATGCGCGTTACTTGGGATTGACCGCGACAAACAGGTTATTCCCCTGCCGGCTCAGAAGCAGGACGGCCAACTCGTCTTTTTTCAACTTACTCGAGGCTTTCTGGTAGTCTTCGAGCGTCTTCACAACTTCGTGGTTCACTTCCTGAATCACGTCGCCGCGCTGCAGACCCGCCGCTTCCGCAGAGCCGCCGCTCTCGACCGACGTCACGACCACGCCTGTCATCTTCGCCGGGATGTTCAATTGGCTCATCGTGGCCGTATCCAACCCCTGCACACGGAGAGAGGCCAAGACATTATCCGGAGGCTTCACCGTCTCGACCGGTTCCTTGGGAGCTGACGGCTCCTTCTTCGCCAACATTTCATCCGTCGGTCGCTCGGCCACCTTGACAGTGATAGTCTCTTCCTTGCCGTCTCGCAAAACCTTCACCTGCGCATCCTTGCCGACAATCGTGCGCGCGACGAGGTTTCGCAACTGACTCACGTTTTGGACTTCTTTCCCGTTGAACGCAACCACCACATCGCCACGCTTCACACCCGCAGCATGGGAAGGGCCGTTCTCATTCACATCGCTGATGAGTACTCCTTTGCGCTGTTCCGGAATCTTGAAGGATTTGGCCAAGGCCGGCGTGATCTCTTGAATCGCGACACCCATCCAGCCACGCACAACCTTGCCGGTCTTCTGCAGACTGTCAACGATATCCAATGCGATACTGCTGGGAATGGCAAATCCAATCCCCTCCGACCCGCCGGTCCTTGAGAAAATTGCCGTGTTGATCCCAATGAGTTCGCCGCTCACATTGACCAACGCCCCGCCGGAATTGCCCGGATTAATTGCGGCGTCGGTCTGGATGAAATCTTCATAGTCTGCAATGCCGACGTTGCCGCGTCCCAAGGCACTGATGATGCCCAGGGTCACAGTGGAACTCAGTCCGAACGGACTGCCGACTGCCAACACAAGATCGCCGACCTGCAATTTCTCATACTCAGCCCATTTTAAGGCCGGGAGGCTCTTCGCCTCGATCTTGACCACGGCCAAGTCCGTCTTCGGATCAGTTCCCACCACTTTACCGCTGAATTCCCGTCGATCGCTGAGCGTAACGGTGATCTGCGTGGCGCCTTCGACCACGTGGTTGTTGGTCACGATAAATCCGTTCGGATCAAAAATGACGCCGGATCCGGCGCTTTGATCAGGGCGTCCATGCCCCGGAGGCATCGGCGGAGGAGTCGGGAGTTCACCCCCTGGCGCTTCTTCACCAGGAGGTCCACCAAAGGGAGCTGGCGGCACCGGCGATCTCCGGCCTCGTCCCCCGCCTTCCCCACCCCCGGTCACAGCAATGTTCACCACCGCTGGCGTGACCTGCTTGACGATCTCTGAAAATCCTTGAGTCAGCCCAGCTGGAACCCCGGCGGCTACGGCTGTGGGTTCACTCGGCAGGATAGTAAACGCGAAGGTACTCATGACCAGACCGATACCTGCGACAAGACCTCGGACATTCCCTCCCTTACTCCGCGTGACCATAACAGCATCCTCCACAGGGTTAACCGACGCGACCGCATGAGCTGAACGGTGCATTGTACACTATCCGTTCCGAGGGCTTCAAAGACTAATAGTCCCCGTCGGACCCTCACCAAACAGAGCCCCGAACACGACGCAGATGGTCGCGGATCATTCGCCGCAGTAGAACGGTCAATGTCGGACAGGCTCCTAGGAACTGCTTTTCCGAGCCGTCGCCTCGGATTCCAATACCCCGAACCACGAGTTCTGGAGCTTCAGCACCAGCCGCTTAGCCGCTTGCTCAAATGACACAACACGTAGCGTATTTGGCGCGCCCTCGTACGTCGGAGGCCAGATACGCCGCTGATCCTGAGGACGTAGGTAGACAGCCGGATACCATTGATTAATCCCTGGCGCGCTCGGACGATCCAGTGTGGCCCAGCCCCGTCCTTCGGCCTGCATCAAAGTCTGGTTGTGTTTCAAATCTAATAGGGCAAATTCCAGCAGCGACCAGTTATCCCGACGAAATCCAGGCTGCGCGTGCGTGGTCCATCCCAGAAAGAGAGTCACAGGATATTCCTGCTCGGTGCTGGAGACAACCACGACGGCCAGATACTCGAGCCCATGTTGCCGGCCCAGTTCTGCGAACTGGGCCCGATCCCCATGAGGCTGCGGCCTGATATGGTCGGCTGGAATCAGCTCTGTTATCGCCACAGGAATCGCACGGCCGAGGTCCCGTTGTAGACTTTCTCCGAGGCGAGCAAGTGCCTCTTCCGGCAGATTCGGAGCCGCACTTGGCTCCGCCGTATCTGACACCACGACCAGCCCTGCCTGTAGTGCTCGCTGATTGATTCTCGCGAAAGCGTTTTCGCCAGCCTGGTGCTCTGAGGAAACATAATCGCCGATCCGTGCAGGTGGAATGGCAGAGGCACAAGAAACCAAGAATGCTGCGCTGAGCATGAGACTTAACTGATTGAGCAGATGGCGCATCCCCCACCTCCCGACCATGCAGGTTCATCCGCCGCTGCACTCTTCACATTTGTACGTTCGCTCCCCATCGGCAGATCTGTCAAGTCCGGCCGAGCCCCACGCCCTGTTGCATTCAGCCTGACATTTCGGTACGGTGCCCGGCTTGAATTCCAGCAGACAAACCAGTCACGGGAAACAGCTTCCCTTAGCCCGCATTATTCATAAACACTTCTGCTACAATCGCCGATCCGCTGCTACGACGAGCCTTCGGCCGGCGGGCTCGCCCATAGTCGTCGTGCGACACCCAACAGGCTCACTTCAACGAATCACGATGCGATGGGCCGTCCTCTTGTGTCTCCTCATTACAGTGGGTGGGCTGTGGGGATGCGAGAAGCTGACTTCAGCGCTTCACCGAACCCCCTTACCAGACATGGGTCCGCGTCTGGCCAACTCAGTCAAGCTGACCTTCGACCCCTCCTTCACCAATCTCAAGATGCAGTACATCGATGGGTGCAATAGCCCGCACGAGCTCAACGTGGGGGAAGAAGTCGAATCGATTATGATTGACGCGGCCTCCCAAAATTTTACGGCTGTGACCGTCACCGGTGGAATCGCCGCACAGATCCAGCCCGACAAGGAGATCGTGGTCACGCTCCAACGCTCCGGCCTCAAACTCTGGGCTGATAATGTCTATGATCGGGTGCCTGCAGACATGACCCTTGAGACGCTCTTATCCTTTAAGGATGCCGCAGGGAAAGAGCTTGGCCAGCAGACCGTTTCCATCGCGCATAACCAACGCCTTATTCTAGAACCGACCTCACGCCGATGCGATTACGGCAATATTGGGGAGTTTGTGCATGACGCTGGAATCGCCCTCTCGACGCAATTCATACGCGCCGCCCGGACCCAGTTGGCAGTGACGGGTGGAACCGCTCCCGCACCAGCGGCAGCATCGCCAGTGAGCCCAGTTCCATCGACAGCAACCATGCCAGGCAAAGGCATTCCATCGGCACTCTCGTTTAAGGCCACTGTGCTGGACGAGAATGGTAATTTGGTCTTTGAAGGAGGCGAGCGCATTCGGGTGCGCATCGACCTCGTGAACGGAGGAGAGCAGGAACTTCAAGGTGTCACCGCAGCCTTAACGGGAACCGCCTCGTTGCTCGCCCAATTTCCTACCACCACGCTTGCGGTCGGGCGAGTGCAACAGGGCCAATCCCGCTCGATCGAGTTTGTGGCGACGGTACCGCAGGCCGTCCAACAGCAGATGGCCGAGATCCACGTGGCGGTCTCTGATTCAGGAACCCGTACTCAGCCGCCGAGTCAAACCCTGGCCCTGTCGATCCAAACTACCGGCATCAAGGCCGACGACGTGGATCAAATCCCTGCTTTGGCCACCGGATTTCGGCAACCCCACACTTACTTGATCTCAATTGGGATCGGATCCTATCGAGACCAGCAAGTCCCATCCCGCAAGTTCGCTTCCTTGGATGCCGAGATGGTCTCGAGCTATTTTCAGTCCCTCGGTGGGTTGCCGGCCTCCAATGTTCATCTACTGCAGGACTGGAAGGCGATACGCTCGGATATCGACGAGGCTCTGCTGGACTGGCTGCCGCCTCACATGAACAAGGACGCGGTCGTCATTGTCTATTTCGCCGGTCTGGCTTCGATCACTTCGACAGGAGAGACGTTCCTGGTTCCGTACGATGGAACCGCCACGACCACCTCACGGGCATACCCGCTCAAGGATTTGGAGGCAGCGCTGTCTCGCTTAAGAGCGAAACAAACGGTGTTTCTGTTCGATGGCATTGTGTCGCCTATGGGACCATCTAGCCGAACCAAGATCGCCCTCCCCCAATGGAATCCCACGGGGAGCTCGACCCTCCATGTCATCGGAACCAGCGGCATCGGGCGGGGGTTGGAGGATGACCAACATCGGCATGGGCTGTTCACCTACTATCTGCTGCGGGCACTGCGCGGCGAGGCCGATACCAACCGGGATGGCGACGTGACACTCGGCGAAACGGTGACCTATCTCAACCAGAAAGTACGCTGGGCCTCCAAGACCCACATGAACCAGGAGCAACGCCCGTTCGCTGTTCCGGCGATTCGCCCAACCGATCCTTCCGCTGCCTTGATATTGACCAAGCCAGCTGCGATTCAGGGCACCGAAGCCCAGTAGCAGAATGCTGAAAAAGTCCGCCAGCGGCGTTCTCGCATCGTTCAGACCCTCAACGTACCCCAGAGGGTACGCCTCAGGTCTTCACTCGCTGCGGCCTTGCTGGACGACCTTTTTGAGCATCCTGCGGGATTACGCTCCTGTTACAGTCGCTCTCCTCGCCCGACAGACATCTGGTACGCTATAACACGCCTTTCCTCTCCACGGATCTTCAACTAGACAGAACCACACGATTGGAAGACAAAAAAAGAGGGTGGAGGATTCGGTCCTCCACCCTCTTGAACTCACAGCTGCGACAAAACTACTCGCCTTTGCAGAAGGTCCGCTCGTAGTTGATGATCGTCCAGGCTTCTAGTTCGGTGATCGCGGCTGGAATCAAAGGGACCATGCCGGTGCCTGCGCTACCGTTCTTGATTACCCAGAAGAGCTCGCCATCTTTGCGCTTCTTGTGGAACTTGCAGTTCGTGAAATTGCGGGGGCTCGGATTCAGAATCTTACCGGCCTCGCCCTGGCCATCCCCATTCTTACCATGGCAATTGAAACAAGTGCCTTTGCCCTCGAACAGCGCCTTTCCTTTGGCAATGTTCTCCGGGGTCGCGTCAACTGGATTCTTGTTGGCCCTTGCGTCGCTCATTTGATCCGCCGGAACGCGGGGCTTAAGCGGGTCACGCTCTTCGGCTCCGACCACCACAACCGACAGCATCATCAGCGCTGCGCTGATTCCCAAAAACTTAGAAAAATGCCCCATCAGATTTCCTCCTTTGTGTTTAACCACCGCACATACATTCGGCATCGGGCCGCTGGCTCATGAGATCCATGTCAAAGCGACAAAACGCCGGCGAATATAACAATGGCCTTCCACTCATGTCAAGCAATCCAGGCGCTATCGGACGGTCTCCTTACTCCGCTACTCTTTCACTATCTCGTTCCCGGCTTCGTACTCACTTCCGTCCACCGGCTTTCGTTCAATCCTACCGGATAAGAATCAAAGCTCGTGCCAGAAGGCCCTCCCGGTGGGGCACGATATTTCGGCTAGTTAGGGGCATGTACAATCCCAGGAATCTCGGAAGTCTCAAGAGGGTGGCACCATTGCGCCTCAGT
>CAZPWD010000066.1:0-12631 GCA_964590025.1 uncultured Nitrospira sp. | reverse complement strand
CGATTCTCGCCTCATTTCCGTCCTGAAGATTCACGACGAAAACGGACGCCGCAGTGGGATCAAATTGTTCATAGGCAAACAATGCGGTAAAGCGTGACCGGTAGATCGGCCCGCTTCCCTCATTTTTTCGGCCACGTTCAGCTTTTCCGATGTCGATGGGCTTGATCTTCTTGGAGCCCTGTTGCAACTCGATCAAGGCACCCTCTGCAAAGTATTCGTCATCGCCACACAGCTGAACTTCAATCTCCATATTGGGCATGTCCACGACTTTCTTGATGAACTCCTCCGGCATGCGCACATCCGTCTTCCGCTTCTTGGACTCTGCGGCTTCCTGCCTGCCAAAGGCTTCAAGGCGATAGCGCTTAGTCCGTAGGATGGCACTGGCTCCGCAGGGATCTTTCTCTGGGTCGGCTCCCACGCGCGTGACCATGGAGGCTTGCTGAAGGACCTTCTTGACGTCTTCCGGGGTGTTGGCCTTCTCCAACGGCGCCCGCCCGGCTTCCAAGACCTTCTGCGCCTCTTCCGCTGAGAGCTTCACATCGATCGCCAAGACCGGCTGGAGACCGACGACCGTCAACAGGCCCACAACCGCACAGGTGGCGACGCCACCAACTCGCGCCATTGATGTCAGGCATCGCACGCTCATTACTCCCTCCGTAACCAAGAAAGCGAATGATGGGGCGGCATTGTACGGAAACCCCCTACCCCTTTGCAATCAGCCTGGGAAGCGGGCCCAGTTGGCATAGGGCCTGGTGACATAGAGTTCGTCGAGATCGACCGGCACTCTCACACCGGCTTGCGCAAGCAGCTGAGCGACCAGACGGAGCGGTAGGCCGACCACAGTCGGGAAATCTCCGTCAATGGAATCGACCAGGTCGCCGCCCTCTCCTTGGATCGAGTACGCACCGGCCTTGCCGAGACTTTCTCCCGTCGCGAGGTAACGTTCGTGCACGTGTTCATCGAACGGCTTCATCCGAACGACGGCCGTGGACAGGGCGACGATGTTTATCGCGCGAGTTGAACAGAAGAGCGCGACCGCTGTGCGTACGTGATGATCACGGCCAGCCAGGCGCCGAAGCATCGCACGGGCCTCCGCCAGATCGGCCGGTTTCCCAAGCACGTCATGATCCAACTCAATCACCGTATCGCTCCCCAGCACGATCGCCTCCGGCTCTTGCCTCGCGACCGACTGGGCCTTGCCCTGCGCGAAGAACTGCGCCTGCTCGATCGCCGGACGGTCCGCAACCAGGCGCTCCTCGAAGGATGGGCGTTTGACGTCGAATGGGATACCCAGTAGGGCGAGCAACTCGCGACGGCGCGGAGAGGTTGAAGCCAGAATGAGTGGCATCTACAACGCCGGAGAGGGTTCAGCAGAAGCAAGGGGGCCGAGTAGCATCTGGTCAGAGACCTCAGTGAGACTCGCGCTGTGCATGTGATAATCTTCGAGCACCTGTTCCAGGTCGGCAACCGAAGAGACTCGGAACATGGCGGCTCGAAGCGAGGCGGCACGAGGAAACCCTTTGCAGTACCAGCCCAGATGTTTGCGCATCCGCCGAAACTGGCCCTGCCCACAGGCCGCTTCGAACCGTCGGGCATGATCGAGCAGCATCTCGAAGCGAACGCCGAGTGGCGGCACCCACGGTTCGGGCCCCTCCTCAGGCCGATGCTGCTGCAGAACGAGTCGCGCCGCCTCTTTCTGCCGAAAGAACCAGGGGGCTCCGAGCGCGGCTCGTCCGACCAACACGCCATCGACTCCTGTGTCCCGCACGCGACGGACAACGTCGTGATAACTGTGCACGTCCCCATTGCCGAACAGCAAAGTCCCGCTCCCCCGCATGATCTCCGCCGCCCGGGCAATGGCGTTCCAATCCGCTTCCCCTCGATACATTTGTTGCAAGGTGCGGCCATGCAGGGAAATCACTGCCGGATGTTCCATGAGGAGATGTTCGATCCATTGGTCGATAACCACCACGTCGTAGCCGAGGCGTGTCTTGACGGACAGGGGAATCGTGTGTCGGACGAGCGGGCGGGCATCCTGCCGCTGCTCGTTCATCCGCCGGATCGCCGCCACTCTGCCCGGCTTGAGCCCAGCGCCCTCAAGAGTCTGACCGGCCACCCAATCGGCGATCCCCTGTCGAGCGGCCTGCATGATGGCCTGAGCCACATCCGGCGTTCGGATCAGCCCCGCTCCTGATCCGGATGAGGCCACACTCCGCGAGGGACAGCCCATGTTGATATCCAATCCATCAAACCCCAACTCACACACGGCATGAGCGGCCTGATAGAAGAGGTCCGGCTCTTTCCCGTAGAGCTGCGCGACAATCGGTCGTTCAGCCTCATGATAGATGAGGGAGTCCAACAAGAACTCCGGTCCCCGGCAGACGTCATGCACATGCGTGAACTCCGTGAAGGAAACATCCGGCTTCCCGTGCATCGCCACGGTATGGCGAAACGTCGCATCGGTGACCCCATCCATCGGCGCCATCCCGATGATCGGTCTGGTGAGTGACTGCCAGAAACTCATCGGGTTCGCTCCAGCTCCATCACCGGTTCCCCCACTTCATTCGCCTGAGCATAGGCCAGGCGCAAGCTGTCGCATTCCTGTTGTACGCAGACACGTACGTCCGGCGCACGCTCCGTCACAAATTCGAGAAACCGTTCGATCTTGAGGAGAAAGAAATCATACGAGTGCGTGAGTGGTCGTGGCGACCGAAACCAGAAGGCTACGAACTCTGTCAGGCAGATGCCCCGCTCCGCTAAAGTCCGGCAGGTTTGTGGAAACATCTCTGCGAGGTCTCCTCCCCAATGGAGAATTTCATACGGCACATAGGACGTGCGGTAACGAACTAAACCGGTCGCCTCTGCAGCCGTTTCCTGCCACTCCGAGCCTGTCATGGGGGCTTGTCCCAAGATGATTTGCGCGTAGCGCGCATAGTCGTCGCGCAACTGCTGTCGATCAGACTGGCACATCGTCTCCTGGACTGAGGTTGGACGAGGCGTCAGTCCTATCGATTGTTCTACAGCCGTTCCTCTGGCCATCGTCTGTTGAACAAGGAGGGAGAAACGCCGAACAGCCCCTGTATACTCCTCCACAATCATCTCGATCGGTTTGGTGTCCACTTCAAGGGCCACCGCCCGGAGGCTGACGAGATTCGAATGGGCCAGAACCTGTTCGAGCATGGTGAAGAGGATCGACGGAATCGGCGCGGCGTGGTCGTCGATCCATTCCGGAAGCCCCTCTCCCCCCTTTCGCTCACCATCCGACTCATGGCAGGCCAACCCCGCTACGTGGATTTCGACGACCCGCTCCAGAGGAAATTCGTCGAGGAATTCCCGGACGAATCGTTCAAGAGATGTCCGTCGGCAGGCGGCGGTATAGCGATAGACCGTCCAGAGGTGTCCGATGTCCAGCACGAGACCGCAGGGCACTAACGCTGTGACGAGCCGGAAAAAGTGGGGAATCGGTATCGTGCCGGCGGAAAAATATGTGAGCGGGGGCATCTCCAAGAGAAAGAGCGGCGCGGTCCCGTCCGCTCGACGGCCCTGCCGATCCATCTCCTGCTGAACCGTCGCGATATTTGCCGCCACCACTTCAGCGCTAAGCCGCGTATATAATGGAGGGACATACGTGCCAAACGAGTAGCCCGCCATCTGCTTCATTGCACATTCATGATTCAGCCAGAGACTCTGTATGCTGTTGAGTTGCGTGACCATTTCGCCGACGTCCTGCTGAAAGAACGGAGACTCTTGAACGTCCGGCTGAGTGATCCACAGGCCTTCCCCGTGATACGCCAGCGGTATATCCAGCACAGCCTGTCGAACCGTTGTCAGTGCGGTCGGCGGCGCCTTAAAGACTTCGAGATAGCCCGGCTGGAGTCCTCGCTCCCTAAGCTTGTTCACAAGCTCGAACAGATCGGGAGAATAGACGTCGACTGACAGCCCCATCCCCTGTGGAGGAATTTCCCTGAGGCGACGCTGAAAGTCCTGTTGAACAAAATCGGGATCAACCATCGATCACCCCTTGTGCTGCTCTGGCAATTGGCCTAGTCTATTCGCCGAACCCCTTGTTTGACAAGGGAAGCCCCGGTCACGGACCAGGGGGCCCCGTCTGCTATACTTGGCTTACGTCGCCGGAGGCGGAACCCTCACGAGTCGTGCAGGCGCGAATCGGGGGAGGTCTCGAACCCATGCCGAACGACGATGACAAGCCCTTCAAGACGACACATCTCATACCCACTATGGTTGCCCATATGATGACACCAGGGGTCGTGCAAGTTCCGGGAGACGTATCTGTCAGTGAGGCGGCACTGCTGCTCGAACGAGAACAGGCGCGCTGCCTGCTCGTGAAGGATACCGATACGCGGTTCGGCCTCATGACGCCGACCGACATTGTGAAGAAAGTCGTCGCTCAGGGGCTCGAACCGCACGACATCGAAGTCCGGACGATCATGACACGCCCGGTGCAGTTCATCGAGTACGATGAGGCCTTGGCAGAGGCCTCGACACTTATGATGGCGACAGGTGCCTCTCTCTTGATTGTCACCAAAGAAAACCAACCGGTTGGGGTGCTCAGTGCACAAGACCTGATGCTCACGCCGCTCCGATGTGGCACGAAGATCCCCGTCGTCGTGAGTGTGGTCGGACGAGCCTCGGCGCAGGGGCTCAACTATAACGCCATCATTACCCAACTGAGCCATGTCGGAGCGTTGGTCGAATCAACCGCGAAAATCCTGACAGGAACGAACGTCGTACTGGCGTTTTCCATTCCTGGCCAAAACACTCCCTTAACCATTCGCGGAACAGTCTTGACCAGCGGAGTTTCGGGGGCAGAGCGCGGTGAGCCATCAAGCGGGATCCGCACCAGGCATGTCGATATTCAGTTCACTGACCTCTCATCGACCGATCTCGCGCGTATCAGGGCCTGGGCACTTCAAACAATGCCTGCTTCACCCAATCGTTCCTAACCTCATACATATGCTCCGCTCTTTTGACCAATAGGCGATCAGCTGATAGAATTTTTTCTGCCTAGCATATACCATAACCACACATGGATAACCCGATGAAGACTTCCCAGACCCGTCCCCGGCCCCGTCCCCTCCTCTCGAACGAGGAGTTGCTCAGCCAAATTCGCCTCCTGCTTGACAGTCCGGAAGACGACCTGCAAGCCGCGATCATGAAGGAACTCCTGGCCGGGACGCTTCGGCTATACGATTCTCAACTTGACGTCCTGGACCTCAAGATTGTCAACCGCGCCGTAAAAGAACTGCGTCACGCCTTCCGTGTCTTTCATGACTATCGCGATCGGCGCAAGATCAGCATCTTCGGTTCGGCCCGCACCGCCTCGGATGATCCGAACTACCAGATGGCGTTCCAGTTTTCCCGTCGGATCGTCGGGGAAGGGTTCATGGTCATTACCGGGGGGGCCGACGGGATCATGCGCGCGTGCCAGGAGGGCGCCGGCCGCGAGAACAGCTTCGGGGTCAATATTATGCTGCCCTTCGAACAAGGCCCGAATGCCACGATCGCCGATGACCCCAAGCTCGTCACGTTTAAATACTTCTTTACCCGCAAATTAATCTTTCAGAAAGAGGCCAACGCCATTGCATTATTCCCGGGCGGTTTCGGGACGCATGATGAAGGTTTTGAAATTTTGACCCTCGCCCAAACTGGCAAAAGCGATCCCCA
This sequence comes from uncultured Nitrospira sp., assembly GCA_964590025.1. Taxonomy (GTDB): domain Bacteria; phylum Nitrospirota; class Nitrospiria; order Nitrospirales; family Nitrospiraceae; genus Palsa-1315. The sequence continues at coordinate 6,946 of CAZPWD010000066.1, read as the reverse complement.
GCCGATCGTCTGTCTCCAGGCTCCTGGTTGCAACTATTGGGACGATTGGTACGCCTTCGTCACACGCCAACTCTTAACCCGTCAACTGATCAACCCTGAAGATCTCAGCCTCTTCAAAATCACCACGTCCGTGGACGACGCGATCGATGAGATCAGGAGCTTTTACCGCCGATTCCATTCGATTCGATATGTGGGCCGGCTCTTGGCCATGCGGCTGAAAACCCACATATCCCCTGAACAGGTGGCTGGCCTTCATGGAACGTTTGGCGACCTGTTATCGGAGGGCACCTTCGAATTGCGCGGGCCTCTCCCCGAAGAGCTCGACGAGCCGGATCTGAGGGACTTGCCTCGGTTGGCCTTTACCTCCAACCGCCGGAGCGCGGGCCGGTTACGGCAGCTGATCGACCATCTCAACGCCCTCTGACCTCTCCTCACAAAGACGCTTTAGTCTCGGAGCAGCATCATGGTATGCTCCGCCACGATGGCTGGTTCCCGCATACGGCACCAATTTTCTGAGCCCCCCACCGTCGTGCTCTATCACGACGAATGTGCCGATGGGTTCGGCGCCGCTTGGGCGATCTGGAATCAATTTCCAGCGGCTCGGTTCATTCCCGTCAAACACGGGAATCCTCCTCCCGCTGGGCTACAGGACCAACGAGTCGTCATCGTGGATTTCAGCTATGCTCGCGAGACGCTGGAAACCATGGCTACTCAGACGCAAGCGCTCCTCGTGCTCGATCATCACATCACCGCAGAGAAAGCCCTCGCCGGCCTTCCCTATGCCTACTTCGACATGAAGAAGTCCGGAGCGGTCCTGGCCTGGGAATGGGTGCACGATCAGCCGACGCCGTGGCTCCTCGACTATATCCAAGACAAAGACCTCTGGACTTGGGCGCTTCCCTCCAGTCGGGAAATTAATGCGGCCGTTGCCTCATATCCATTCGATTATCACCTCTGGAGTCACTTCAAGCAGAAGGAGTTGGAAGAGGAAGGCCGGGCCATCCTGCGTTATGAAAGCGAGCTCGTGAGCAAACTTGCGGCGCAAGCGATGTTGGTCGACTTTCACGGAGCCGTTGTTCCGTCGGTCCAAAGCGCGGTCTTGACTAGTCAGATCGGCGAACGCCTCTCCGTGGAACATCCGTTTTGCGTAATTTGGCACGATCGCGATGGGCGTCGCTATTACAGCATGCGCTCGCGAGAGGACGGGGCCGACGTGGGGGCCATCGCCGCTTCGTTCGGCGGGGGAGGCCATACGCACGCCGCGGGGTTTTCAGTCTCCCTTGGACCTGATGGCTCCTTGCCGGATAACCCGGCACTTCCTCGATCGGTTATCGACCGTCGCAGGCCTCCTGGTTGATCTGGTTTGTTTTGTTCATCTTGTTGATTTGGTTCTTCTGGTTTTTCTGGTTAGTCTGGTTTAACCAAAAACCAGACAAACCAAACAAACGAGACAAACCAAACAACGATCTTCTAAGTTGACGGACTTTTTCAGCATCCTGCTAATGAGGGCACCATGATCCCTCTACATGACGACAACCCAACCGAGCGGACGCCGGTCGTCACGATCGCTTTTATCGCGGCCTGCGTCCTCGTCTTTTTCTACCAGGCAAGCCTTCCCGCCGGCTCAGGAGAGACCTTCGTCTTTCAGTACGGGGCAATCCCAGCCCTCGTGTTCGGGGAGGCCGACCTCCCTGAGATGGGCGTGGCCATTCCCGCCTACGCCACGTTGATCACAAGCATGTTCCTCCACGGCGGCTGGATGCACCTCATCGGAAATATGCTGTACCTCTGGGTCTTCGGGAACAACATCGAAGACGTCATGGGGCATTGGAAGTACGTCGTGTTTTACCTCACATGCGGAATTCTGGCCGCCTTGAGCCACGCCTTGACCGATCCGTCCTCGTCTATTCCCATGGTCGGAGCAAGCGGCGCTATTTCCGGTGTCTTAGGCGCCTATGTGCTGTTGTTTCCACGAGCCAGCGTGCTGGTTATAATGCCCGGCCTGGGCACAACGAGGGTGGCAGCGGGTTTCGTCCTCGGCATGTGGATCGTGATGCAACTGTTGAGCGGGGGGATGAGCATCGGCAGTACGGGCGGAGGCGTAGCATTCTTCGCCCATATCGGCGGGTTTCTCGCAGGGATGGCACTGATTGGTCTGTTCAAACGCGCGGACGTGCCCTTCTTTGCACCAAGCCGCAGAGACCGATGGGATGGCTAGCAGGATGCTCAAGAAGTCCGCCGAGTAAGAATACCGTAATTTGGTTTGTCTGGTTTTTTGGTTGAACAAAACTACCCAGATGAACCAGAGCAACCATCCGGTGCTCACGCATCCAGCAGCTCACGCACCTTTTCCACCAGCCCGGATTGTCGATAGGGCCGCCTCAAGAGATACCGCGGGTTGAGGCGATGAGACACCATCGCCTCGTCGTCATACCCAGAGACAAAGAGCGGCTTCATCATCGGGTGATGCTCCAACAACCGCCTGGCTAAGTCACGCCCACCGATCTCCGGCATCATGAGATCGCTCACAACCACATGGACGGCTCCAGGATGTCGCTGCGTGAGCAGCAATGCTTCGACGGGCGAGCTCGCCTCCAAGACTTGATAGCGATGCCGCAACAACGTGGAGAGCGCAAGCTTCCTGTCGATTTCATTCGGTTCCACCAGCAGAACCGTTTCCTGGCCTTTGGCTGAGACGTGTGCCAGGATTGATGGAGCAGGCGGCCGGCCCTGGCGTACAAGGGGAAGCGCCACCCGCACCACAGTGCCTTGGCCAGGCTGGCTGACAACATCGACCTGGCCTGCACTTTGTTTCACAATGCCATAGACCGCCGTGAGTCCGAGTCCCACCTTCATTTCCTTTGTGGAAAAGAAGGGTTCGAACATGTGCGACTGGGTCTCTAGGCTCATCCCGCTTCCGGTATCGGTCACTTGAATCAGCACCTTGGGTAGATGCCCAGGGAACGCCTGCTTCGCTTCAATCAGGAGCCGACCACCATTTGGCATGGCATCCCGCGCATTCACCGCAAGATGAAGCAGGACTTGTTCGAGTCCTTCGCGATCGGCCTCGACATCCATCGGCGCATCTTCAATGACTATGCTTAGATCGATAGATGCGGGCAGCAGTCCTCTCATCACTCCACGAATCTCCTCCAGCACGGCCTTGACCGAAAGCACCTGTCGGACGTGACCGTCGTGGAGACCCAACCCAGCCAATTGAGCGGTCACGGCTGCGGCCTGCCCCCCGCTTCGAAATATGTCATCGACCGGCCCATAGAGTGGGTCGTCCGGCTTGAGGCGAGATAGGATCACACCCGTCTGCCTCCCGATCACCGAAACGAGATGGCCGAGTTCGTTGGCCATCCCCCCAGCGATTCGACCAATCGCTTCCATCTTCTGCGCCTCATGCAATTGCTGCTCGATGCCTTCTCGTTCCTTCTTCTCCTGGCGGACGTGCTCATTCGCCCGTGAGAGATCGCTCTTGAGACCCTTGATACGGACCTCCAACTGATCGCGCGATGCCTGCAAGGCCTGTTCAGTCTCTTTCAGAGCCTCGATACTCCCCAGCAATAGTGTTTTTTGTTGCCGTTCGGCCCCGATCGTTTGCAGCGCGAGCCCGTAGAACGTCGCCATCACCAACAAAACCGGTACTCCCAGCAGATGCCCGGGCGACAAAGAACCAGTTTGTACAACCCCTTGATAGAGGATGACGCCATACCCGGCACAGAGCAACAGAGATAACCCAATGACGTGGGACAGCCGGCGCACCGAGGCGGCAATGAGCATGAGGATGAAATACGACAGATAGAGATCCGACCGGGCATTACCCGAAAGATAGATTGTCGCGGTCACGAGAACCGTATCAATCCCGATTACGGTCCCGCTGAACCACGCGGCCTGTAGGATTAAGGTTGGCACATACCACAGGCAGAGGACCATCGCCACCAACCCGCCGACGATCACCCCGCTCGTTGGGCGGCTTGCGATCAGCTCCGCTCCAGACAATAACTGGTAGGCCAACATGATGCCGACCAGCGACTGAAGCACAACATATCGTGGGCGCGAAATCGTACTGTCGTGACACGAATCCGCCGGAGACGGCTCGACAAGATTCTCAGAAGGGAGGGCAAGACTGCTCATCGGCATGATCTCCTGTTCGGGCAACCAAAGACTTGGAGTGGAGCAAGTCCTGTACCGATACCCAAACAGGACGGAACCATGTTTTTCCAGTAGGCTATGCCCTGAAGAGCTGAACCGTTTGATCCATCTCCCTACAGCAAGTCACAAAATAGAACGACGCGGGATGGCCAAAAAATGGCTCACAGATTGGGTTAGGCAGATAGGGTGGGACCATTCTCCAGGCCGTCACGAAACTGCTTCGCATGATCGAGGGCGAAACTGAGCGTCTCCCCGAGGAACGTGACATGTCCCATCTTGCGACGGGGACGAATCGCACGCTTGCCGTAGAGATGGAGTACCGCACCAGGAGTATCCAGCAGGGTTCGACAGCCTGCGCCCTTCGAAAGGATCGCGGCATCGTCCCCAATGAGATTCACCATGACGGCTGGGCTCAGCAGACGCACTTCACCAAGCGGCATCCCGCAGATGGCACGAGCCTGTTGCTCAAACTGGGACACGCTGCAGGCATCGAGCGTGTAATGGCCTGAGTTATGAGGCCGCGGTGCAATCTCGTTGATGAGAAGTTCCCCGCTGGGCAGCTGAAACAATTCGAGACAAAATACCCCGACCCCGTCCAGGCGATCCACTACTTGACGCCCAAGAGCGGCCGCTCGCTCGGCTACAACTGAAGATCCCGGGGCCGGTACCATGGTGGTTCGAAGAATCCCCTCTTCATGTTCATTCTCAGCCACCGGATAGGTGCAACCTTGTCCGTCAGCTCCACGGACCACCAGGATCGAGAGTTCCCGCTCAAACGGCACCAAAGACTCCACGATCCATCGCATGCCAGGGCGAGCGGATTCCGATATTGCTCGTTCCACCTCCCGGACGTCGGACTCTCGGGGGATTCTCCACTGTCCCTTGCCGTCATAACCGGCCGTTGCCGTCTTACAGAGGGCAGGATATCCGACTTGTTGGACGGTCGCCGCCAATTGATCGGGAGCGGTCAGGCCAGCGAAGGGGGGAACGGGGAATCCGTTGGAGCTCAAGAACCCCTTTTGTTCGAGGCGGTCCTGAATCAGGCTCAGGACGGCACTCGACGGACGAACCGGCTTCCGCTGCTCCAACGCTCGACAGAGCTCCGCCGGGATATTTTCCCATTCATAGGTCACGACGCTGACCAGGTCGGCAAAGCGCGCAAGAATGTGCTGGTCGGTGAACGGAGAGGGAAAGCTGTGCGTGGCAATACGATGAGCCGGCGCCTCTGGATCTGGATCCCAGACGGCGACGTGATACCCGAGACGGCATGCCGCCATAGTGAACATGGCGCCCAATTGTCCGCCGCCCAGGATGCCCAGGACAGATCCTGGCTCGATGACCACGGCCTTCACGACCGGCGACTCGGACGGCCGGGACCTTTCGTTCTGGTCACCGGACCCTTCGCTTCAGGAGACTGGAGCACGCTGTCCGTCTGTGTCTGACGGAACAATTTCACGCGAGCGGCAATCGCTGGATACCGGCCCGCCAGGATTTGCGCCGCAAGCAAACCGGCATTCTCCGCCCCTCCGATAGCTACCGTGGCGACGGGAATCCCTCTTGGCATTTGCACGATGGAGAGGAGCGAATCAAGTCCGCGAAGATTCTCCGTCGGGATCGGTACCCCAATGACAGGCAGATGCGTCTTCGCAGCCAGCATCCCGGGAAGATGAGCCGCTCCGCCGGCACCGGCAATAATGACTTCGATCCCCCGGCCTGGCGCTTGTTCTGCATAGGCGAACAAGCGATCCGGAGTCCGGTGCGCGGAGACAACCGTCAATTCGTGTGGAATCCCGAGATCCGTCAGAATCGCAACGGCCTTTTCTAAGATCGGGAAATCGGATTTGCTTCCGCCCAACACCCCGACCAAGGGATGCGGACGATCCGTTCCTCGCCGCCGTGATTGTGGTCCTCTGCTGAGACGAGGCATATTCGCGCGGGCCCTTCTCCCACGGCTCTCTGACTCGTGGATCTTACCCGCACCTTAGCGATTCTCTGACTGATGGTCAAGCTCGCCCCCTCTCCACCAGCGATCCGCAAAACGTGAATCGTTAAACGTGAAACGTTTCGAAGGGAATACCCTTGGCAGTCCTACGTTTCACGTTTCACGTCTTACCTTTCACGGTTCTTGAGCACGCCGCGGGTGAGCTAGTCTTGCAATTCGGCTTGGACCGTGTCGAGGAGGGCCTTCATCTCAAAGGGCTTTTGAAGCGTGCTGTGGGCGCCCAACATTTTGGCGACGTCGAGAAAGTTGAGAATACCAATCATGTCACTGCCGCCGGTGATCGCGATGACTTTCACGTTCGGGAATTCTCGTAGCAACGTGGCGGTGGTCTCCAGACCATCCTGATCGGGCATGAGAATGTCCATAATGACCAGGTCGGCTGGGGCCAGCCGATACTGCTGGAGGGCCTCCTTCCCATGACGCGCTTCCGTGACGTGATAGCCGGCCTGCTCCAATGATTGGCGAATCAATTGGCGGACTTGGTCTTCGTCATCGACGACAAGAATAGATGGCATCGTGTCCCTCGGCTTTGGTGAATGACTCCGGACCTCGGTTCCCCGCGCACGGTGCTTCTAGCAGGCTGCGGCCGGCTCAATGAAGGGTGGCGAGAATCAGGGATACAGAGTGGACCGGGAAGGATAACTCCCGCGCCATAGCGTGCTGGCTTGTTCAACAGGGGACGGGAACGAGGATATTTAATTTGGTGCCGAAGGCGGGACTTGAACCCGCACGGCTTGCGCCACACGCCCCTCAAACGTGCGTGTCTGCCATTTCACCACTTCGGCA
>CAZPWD010000065.1:0-12856 GCA_964590025.1 uncultured Nitrospira sp. | reverse complement strand
TGCTGAAAAAGCCCGCCAGCTTCGTTCTCGGCTCATCGAAATCCTCAACGTACCCCAGAGGGTACGCCTCCGGTTTCGACTCGCCTGCGGCCTTGCTGAACGGCCTTTTTGAGCATCCCCCGAAGCGCTTGCCGGTTGGGCACAATAAATTTTCCCACAACCTGCTATCTGCCGTGAGGCGTAAGGCGATGGTGAATTTCACGCGCTCACGCCTAACGTGATCGTTTAACTCCCACCCGATCGCAGTACTCGATGAGTTTGCACTTGCTACAGAAGGGCGAGACTGGTTGGCAGAGGTTCTGCCCGTAGGGGACAAGCAAGTCGTTGAAGGTGATCCAATGCGGCGATGGCAATTTCCGGCGTAGCGCCTGCTCAGTTTCCTCCGGCGTCTCCGTCCTCACGTAGCCCCAGCGATTACTGATCCGATGCACGTGGATATCCACGCAGATGCCGGGCTTGCCATAGCCGACCGTCACCACCAAGTTCGCCGTTTTCCGGCCGACCCCCGACAGGGTGACCAGTTCCTTGATGGAGTCGGGGACTGTGCCTCCATAGACATCAAGGAGGCGACGGCAAATTGCATGAATCGATTTGGCTTTCGTCCGGTAGAACCCGACGGGATAGATCGCGCGTTCGATCTTCTGGAGCGGGAGGGTCAGCATTGTGGCCGGCTGATGCGCCAGCGCGAACAGCCTGGCACTGGCTTCACGTGTCGTCTTGTCTTTGGTCCGGAGGCTGAGGAGACACGACATGAGGATACGAAAGGGATCTCGGTTCGACTCGCGCGCCACCACGCCGAGGACCGGCTCTTCCCACTGCCGAATCTCGCGCTTCACGATTCGAAGCGCAGCAGTGATCTGATCCTGGCGCATGGACGAGGAAGGGATATGAAGGCCTTGGGAGGAATACGATCAACCGAACGGGCGAGCCCGTGGAAGGACGCTTACTCTGGCTTACGCTTCGACAACCACTTTTGACGCCGCCGCTGCGCCTCGCGCTGCTTAGCTTTCTTCCTGACACTGGGCTTTTCGTAAAACCGCCGGCGCTTCAGTTCGCGGAAGAGTCCTTCCCCCGCGAGCTTCTTCTTGGCAACTTTGAGGGCTTTCTCGACGTTATTATTGAAGACTTTGATTTCCATTCTTCCCGTCTGTGTACTTTCCCAGGCGATGCCTGTACAGGTTTTTTTCTCGTACCAACCAGACCCTGACCAAGTGGTGCAGTGTAACATAGCCCCCTGAGTTCCTCAAGACGGTTCGTCATTTGCTGAATCCGATCGAGAAGAGAGGACTTAAACCGTTGATTGTGCTGAATGTTCATGTTTTCTGCGACCGTATGACGTCCCGCATCGGCTGCGGCAATCGCCAGCACCAGTCCAACGGTGAGATCAGGCCGAATGCGTGGCTTCACCCCTGCCGAGCAGGCATGAAGAAGGGCTCCGGCCTCCGTCGCCTGTTCGGCGATTTCAAGCGGAATCTCCGTCGCCAGATGGAGCGCGGACGACAAGACGGCGCGATGAGTTCTATCTGTCTTCGCGAGCCTTGTTGCCCGGATAAATCGCTGATAGGCATCGCCATCCGCTTGCATCAGCTCGCGAAGCCGCCGGCCAATCTCACTCAGCCGATGTTCCACTCCTCGTTGCCGGCTGAGGCGCGCGCCCATAATCCCCAGCGAGGCCGCAAGGGCGCCCACCAAGGCCGCGACCGTGCCGCCGGCCGGAAGCGGGGTCGCCGCGGCCACAGTGTCCAAAAAGTCCGCGAGTGATTGCGCGTGCAAATCAACCGGCTCCTGTTCGTGAGACGGGGCCTGTCGTGCCGGCTCACCGAACAGCCGAGTCTCCAATCTCATTTCCAGTACCTGCGTTGCATCGAACTGTTCGAGCGCCAAACTATGCGCGGCGGTCTGAACCAGTGCCGCTTGGGGCACAAGCCCGATCACTTCGCTCCCCGCTACCGCCACACCTTGCTCGGCTGCACGGGCTCGAACCGCTTCAAACGCGACATGGATGGGTGTGATGTTGTAATCGGTTAGATTCATGGCAACCTGAACCAGCTGTCGACTGGCTAACTCCATGCCGATCGCTTTGAGATGGGGCAGCCCTCCGTTCGATTGGCGAATGTCTTTCGCGATGGATCGGGCCAGCGCCAGATCCGTCGAGCGAAGATTCACATTAAAAGCGATCAAGGGAGGTCGCGCACCGATCACCATGGCGCCGGCCGTCTTATGGAGTTGTGGGGGACCAAAATCCGGTGTCCAGTCCGGATCGGAGGCCATGCGGAAGGCAAGGCCTTGAAGCCCTCCTCGACGGACCGATTCGAGCGGGGCATGATCGCGGTGCAGGGCCGCTTGTTCGTAGAGGAATACCGGGATCTCCAGCTCTGTTGCTACCCGTTGCCCCAACCGCTTCGCCAGATGGATACAATCCTGCATCGTCGCGCCGCGCAACGGCACGAAGGGTACGACATCCGTTGCCCCCACCCGCGGATGGACACCCTTGTGCTTCCGAAGATCGATGAGATCGGTCGCCACGCGAATGGCGCGAAAAGCCGCTTCAGCGACGGCGTCTGGTTCGCCGGCAAAGCTCAAGACGGAGCGATGGTGATCCCGATCCATCGTCTGGTCCAACAGCCAGACCCCTGGCACCGACTCCACGGCCTGCACCAGCGCACGCACGGTCGTCTGGTTTCGTCCCTCACTGAAGTTCGGCACACACTCGACGATTCGATCCACGTTCTGCCCCCATCAAGCATCAAAACAGCGAAGCCGGAGGTCTGATCATCATCCCTCCGGCTTCGCTCTCTTTACTGTATCCCTGTCCGTGCGGTCACTTCGTCTTTTTTACAAACGCTTTATAGATCGTTCCCGACTTCGTCTGTTCTTCTTCGAGCCCGACCATCTGATGGCCGGTCGTGTCGCACCAGGCCGGCATGTCCTGCTTGATGCCTTCGTCGTCTGAGACGACTTCAAGGACCTGGCCTAACGTCAGTTCCTTGATCTTTTTCAAGGTCATGATAATCGGCATCGGGCAAAAGTACCCAAGCGTATCGAGCTTCACATCGGCATGCAGCATACTCAGCCTGTTGATCTGGTTAGTTTGGTTGATTTCGTTTGTTTAGTTAACTGAGGCCCCGTACCAGATGAACCAAACAAACTAAATAAACAAGTTGACGCTGCCCTGTTTGGCCTCCGCGAGATAGGTGGTCACCCCCGCGAACTGATCGATACCCTCGATGAGCGTATCTTTCGTGATCCCCATCAGCCCCATAGTCGTCGTGCAGGCAATAAAGTGAACACCGAGGTCCAGCGCCGTCTCCATGAGTTCCGGCACACCCGGCATCCGGTTTTGCTTCATGACCTTTTGCATCATCTTCGTACCCAGCCCCCAGAAATGGAACCGTGAGAGGGGAAGGCTGTCTGCGCCCCCTTTATTCAGCAGGCCGAACATCTGACGAAGCCAGTCCTTGGCAGAGCTGGTCGTGCCTTTCCGGCGAATGGCATTGAGACCCCAGAACGTGAAAAAGACGGTGACCTGCATCCCCATGGCGGCGGCCCCGGTGGCGATGATGAACGCCGCCATCGCTCGGTCCATGTCGCCGCTCAGCAGCACGATCGTCACCTTGTCAGGTTTGGAGGCCTGTAGGTTGGCCAACGCCACCGCTGGATCCATCTGCGCGATTGTCATGACACCCTCTTTCCTGTCAGGTCCGCATGAATTTGGCGATTTCAATGGGATTTTGACTATAGTCTCCGCTTCTTTTTCTTGTCAAGGAAGAGGGGAGAAGCAAGGGATCGTGGCAGATACGGATCGAAGATGCAGTTCGGTGCCGGCTGGCTTGACGTTCCATGGTCCACTCGCTATATTCACGATCAAGTTGCTGCAGTCCAGGCTGGTCCCCTCACGTACCTCCTTCCTCTGTCGATGAACAGCGACCTCATTACCGAGATCAAGCCCTCCAAAAGCGCGCCACTATTTGGCTTTTGGTATCCCGCTTGTCTGAGCAGTGAACTCGCTCCTGACAGTCTGAAAGGGACCGTCCTGTTGGGCCTCCCGATCCTCGTCTGCAAAACATCACAGGGTGCGGTCGCAGCCATGCGCGACATTTGTCCCCATCGCGGGATGCCGCTGTCCTTCGGCAAAATGGAAGGCGACTGTGTCGAATGTGCCTACCATGGTTGGCAGTTCGATCAGGCAGGCCGTTGCCGGGGGATTCCTGCGCTGGTCGAAAACTCCGCCATTCAAGTCGACAAAATCGGCATCACCACTTACGCCTGCCGTGAGCGGGATGGCTACGTGTGGGTGTTCATTCCCGACCCTCAACAACCGAACCAGATCATCCCGGACGTGCCACCGCTGCCGCTCCCCTCGTCTCCCTATCGGATGATTCACATTTCAACGCTGCTGGATTGCACAATCGACGACGGCATCGTCGGTTTGATGGACCCGGCTCACGGCCCCTTTGTGCATCAAAGCTCCTGGTGGCGCACCAAGGCGAGCATACACGAAAAGGCCAAGACCTTTGAACCGCTTCCCAACGGCTTCCGCATGGTGCCGCATGCTCCCTCCACGAACAGCGGACCGTACAAGCTCCTGAACCTGTTTTACGGCGGGCCGCTGACGACGACCATCGACTTTGTGCTGCCCAACCAGCGATTCGAATTCGTCCAGTGCGGATCGCTCTTCGTGTCCAGCCGCGCCACGGTCACGCCGATCAGTGAACAGCAATGCCGCATCGACTTTGCCGCAGCGTGGAACTGCCTCAGCTGGGTTCCCTTTTCCAAGACCATCTTTCGCTATTTCGCTAACATTTTCATGACGCAGGATCGAGAGGCAATGGAGCGCCAGGCGGTGGGATTACGCTACAAACCGGCCTTGATGCTCATTGACGATGCCGATACGCCGGCTAAATGGTACTACAAGTTGAAGGCCGCACATCTTGCGTCGGCGCAAACCGGACAACCCCTCGACCATCCGCTCAAAGAAAGAGTTACGCTTCGCTGGAAGAGTTAAGCACACTTAGCCCGCACGATTCATGAGCGCGACTCGGAAAACACCTCACCTTGTTCTCATCCTCTCAGCGATCATTCTTTGCACGCAAGCCCTCCCGCTCTGGTCAGCGGACAGCCGTCGATTTGCAACGGTGCCGGCACTGGGTGTGCTCGCCGGTGGGCAGACCGGAATCATCCACTACATCGTGCTCCAAATCGACAAAGACCCTCGACAAGAGGGACCGACAGTCCAATTCAATGAGATTAACCTGGGCGGCGGTTCAGTCGTCAGCGAGGATTGGAAAGAAGGCGTCAAGCAAGCCGTCGTGGCTGCCATGAAGGCAGTGGGAGAGGACGGACGAGAGTGGGTGATCACGATCAAGAACCGGTCATACAGTAAGTTGACCGAGGGAATGAGCGCCAGTAGCGCCGTCGCGGTTGGCATCATGGCAGCCTGGCGAGGCGACGACGTCAAGTCAGACGTCGCCCTGACCGGGAAAATCATGCCGGACGGTCAGATCGAGCCGGTGGGCGCACTTCTCATCAAAGTCGAAGCGGCGGCCCGCGCACAGTTTAAAACCGTACTGGTGCCTCGCGGGCAACTAGACGCGGCTGACTGGGATCTCTCCCAGCTGGCAACCAGATGGAACATCAAAGTCATTGAAGTGGCAACGCTGGAGGAGGCTTATCAACTCATGACGACGGCAGGACGCTAGCAGGATGCTGAAAAAGTCCGCCAGCGGCGTTCTCGCTTCGCTCAGAAGCTCAACGTACCGAAGCGTACGCCTCGCCTCTTCGCTCGCTGCGGCCTTGCTGGACGGCCTTTTTGAGCATCCTGCGTGGTGTTCTCCTGTTGTCCTAGACGTGCGGGCCATTGAATGTCCACCGTGCCACAATAGTTTTCCGCAGCCTGCTCGCGGCTCATTTTTCACCCATCTGCACTAAAAGCTCCGTCGCCTGCCGAATCTGGGTACGCGAACCGAGTAACACCACAATATCGCCCGCCATCAACCGAGTCTTCTCCGACGGATCCGTTTGCGTCACCCCAGCACGCGTCCAGGCAATCACCGAAGCGCCCGTGCGTGGGCGGAGAGCAATCTCAGTCAACGTCTTCCCCCGCGCAGGGGAATCGTCGTCGATACGGCAGGTTTCGACTTCCGCATCGGTCGAGGTCCCGCCACGAAGCTGATGTGCGAGTTCGGGTAATTCGCTGCGACGAAGCAAGGCATACCCTTCGCGGCGAACTTGTTCAGCCTTTTGTCTCACAAAGTCCTGCGGCAGTTTGTAGGTGCGGAGCACCAAGGCAAAGATCTCGATGGAGGTTTCGAATTCCTCCGGCACCACATCATCCGCGCCGAGCTGGTGCAGCTCCTCCAATTCGCGCAGATAGCGAGTCCGCACGACGACATGGAGTTTGGGATTGAGTCCCTTGGCGATCTGCACTGTCCGCCGGGTGATAAACGGATCCGAAACGGCAACCACCAACACCTTCGCGTCCTCGATCCTCATGTGCCGCAGCACATTCGGATTCGTGGCATCACCGTAGTAGACTGGCGCTCCGTGTTTCGCTTCGCGGCTGACGGTATCGCCGTCTAGATCCAAGGCGAGATACGGGATCTCCGTGTCGCCGAGGACGCGTGCGAGATTCCTCCCGTTCAACCCATACCCCGCAATAATAACGTGGTCCTTCATCCGAATCTGCTTCCCTTCGGTCTGGAGAACGTGGGCCGTAGTGCGACTAGGCAGCCAATGACGAAGCCGCTGCCACGCCTCCGCGCGGCGGGCCAGGTGCGGCGACCACTGCATGAGAAAGGGCGTCACGATCATGGAGAGCACCGAGACCGCGAGAAAGACCTGATACGGATCACCCCGCAAGAAACCGTTCTCCTGCCCTTGCTGCGCCAGCAAGAAACTGAACTCTCCAACCTGAGCCAGGGCGATGCCCACCATAATCGCCGAACGTGGGGGGACCCCCGCCAACAAGACCGCTCCGCCCCCGGCGACAAACTTCACCAACAGAATCGTCACTAGTAGTCCGGCCACCGGCAGCGGATGCGCGAATAACACCCGCCAGTCCATGAGGATGCCGATCGACACGAAGAAGAGACTGTTGAAACTGTCGCGGAACGGCAGCACTTCGGCCATGGCCTGATGGCTGTACTCCGATTCGGAAATGACCAACCCGGCGATGAACGCGCCCAACGCCAACGAGAGACCGCCGAGCGTGGTGAGCCACGCGATGCCGAGACAGGAGACGATGATTGTCAACAAGAACAGCTCGCGACTGCGGCTGCGGACGATATGTCCCAACAGCTTGGGGACCAGATACCAGGCGGCTGCAATGACGAGCACGACGACAAGAGCCGACTTCCCCAAGGTGAGCAGAATCGCCAGCCCGCCTCCATCCGACTGGCTGGCAAGAATCGGCGTCAACAACATCATGGGTACGACGGCTAAATCCTGAAAGACGAGAATTCCGATCGTGGCTCGGCCATGGATCGAGTCGCTGTCTCCCCGTTCGGCCAAGGCCTTCAACACAATCGCCGTGCTGCTCAGAGAGAAGAGAAATCCCCAGAACATCCCCTGCCGCCAGGACAGTCCGACGAGCATCGCCCCGATCCACGCGATCAACAGCACGCCGCCGACCTGGATCGGTGCGGCCAGAAACATGAGGCGGCGCATGGAGGCCAGTTGCACTAACGAGAATTCGATGCCGATGGTGAAGAGGAGCAGGACGATCCCGATCTCCGCCAACACTTGGACCGTGCCGATGTCCGAGATGAGGTTTAACCCGTGGCGGCCGATGAGTGCGCCGGCAACCAAGAATCCCGCGATCGAGGGAAGCCGGAACTTGTGGAATACAAAGACGACGGCGATCGACACCGTGAAGATCACGAGCAGATTTGCAAGCACGCCGTAGTCAGTCATGAGAGAAGTCGATCAGGGGTGAGGGACCAGGCAAGGGAAACTCTTCGAACATTTCCCGCCTCACATTTCACGGGTTTAACAGACTGTGGAAAGACTCCGTTTATACACAATGCACCGTTGGAATATTACGTGATGGGGTTGATGTCAAAATAGCCTCGGGATGCTCAAAAAGGTCAGACTTCTCACCCGCCCAACCCTGGCGCGCCGAGACGCGCCTTCTCCCTGGCAAGCCCGCAGCTCCGAGGCTGACCCTCGTTTCACGTTTCACGCCTCACGTTTCACGGCTCCTGGGAGCGATGCGAGAACGCCGCTGGCAGACTTTTTCAGCATCCTGTTAAGGCGGAGAATACCCCAGCAGCAAGGAGGGAACAAGGCAAAGCTGCTTGTTCAACGGAAGCCAGCTGAGCCATCTGGCCAGGTCCCCCGTCGGTAGCTAGACCCCCCTCGAAAGATGAATAGACAGCTTTGGTTCTGGCAGAATAGCTTGTCAGCACCATCGGTGAGTACAATGAAGAAAGGTGAACGATGATGCAAACCCTGTCTGTTCCACCGTCTCAGGGGAGGTGCTCTATGCAACCCGCCCATATGCTCGTGATTGCCGCAACGATCCTCACCCTGTCCTCAACGTCGGCATTCTCCGATACGACGATCAAGTTCGACCCGTTCCTGATGCGGGAATGCCCCCAAGCCGATGGGAGCGCCCTCTACACCAACAAGGATCTGCCGGGCTGCAAACTGATGACGCTGAAAGAACTGTCGGTCGTGCCCTCGCTGGACGACATGCCAACCTATCGCCCCACCGTGGTCACAGCTCCTCACTACGACATTCCTCCGTACCCTGACCGCAATCAGACCGGTATGCCCGGCGGAGGACAGGCCGTCCCCGATTGGGCCAAAGATTGGTACGCCAGTATCGCCTCGTCCGGGTCCATTCAAGCTGAAGTCTGCTCCATGTATGGAGAGTGGCTCCACCTCAATCAGAAAACCCGTGGCGGGTTCTTTCACGGGACAGATCCCTCGTATGGCGGAGATCTTTCCGGAAGAAATCAGCGGGGTCCGAGCTATTCGTTCTACGACAACGCGCGTTTCGTGACTCTATCGAGAATGTTTGGGCCGGGATTTGTGCCGATCGGCTGTCCGTAACGAGTCGGTCCAGGCGAGAGACTGTGGGTGCCAGGCTATCTGAAGGGCTTGGCACCCTTCATTTTTTGTAGAACTCCCGATACCACCTCACGAAACGCGGGATTCCTTCCTCAATCGGCGTGGAGGGTTTGAAGCCGACGTCCCGCGTCAGGTCCTCGATGTCCGCATACGTCGCCGGCACGTCGCCCGGCTGAATCGGCAGCAGCTTCTTCACCGCTTTCTTTCCTAACGCGTTCTCCAACACCTCGATAAAGCGCAACAGTTCGACTGACTGATGATTACCGATATTGTAGATCCGGGCCGGCGCTGAACTGGTCCCGGGATCCGGTCTGTCACTGGACCAGGCTTGGTTCGGCGTGGCCGGATGATCGAGGGTCCGAATTACTCCTTCGACGATGTCGTCGATATAGGTAAAGTCCCGGCGCATCTTCCCGTGGTTAAAGACCTGAATCGGTTTTCCTTCCAGAATCGCCTTCGTGAAAATGAAGAGGGCCATATCGGGCCTCCCCCAGGGCCCATAGACCGTAAAAAACCGCAGACCCGTGCAGGGAATCCGATAGAGATGCGCATAACAATGAGCCATGAGCTCATTGGCCTTCTTGCTGGCTGCATAGAGAGAGACCGGATGATCGACGTTGTCATGAATCGAGAACGGCATCTGGGTATTGCCGCCGTAGACGGAACTCGACGAGGCATAGACAAGGTGCTCGACCTTCGCCTGCCGGCAGCCTTCCAATATGTTCAGAAACCCTTCGATGTTGCTGTCCGTATAGGCATGCGGATTCACGAGCGAATAGCGCACACCCGCTTGCGCCGCCAGATGAACCACCTTCGCAATCGACTGCGTGGCAAAGAGCCGGCGCATTTTCACTCGGTCGGCCAGATCGATTTTGGTGAAGGTGAACTGCTTGAAGGGTTTCAGCTTCGCCAGCCTCGCCTTCTTCAGTCGCACGTCGTAGTAGTCGTTGACGTTATCGAGTCCGATCACCCGCTCGCCTCGCTCCAGCAACCTGATCGCCGTATGAAAGCCGATAAATCCGGCGACACCGGTGACGAGGATCGGGGAGTGCTGCGTTTTGCGCGTGGTCATAGTCGGTCCTTGTCGATGTATCGAGATGGTGTGGTGCGGCTACTGGCTTTCATAAACGGAGGATCGCCGTGGTCAAGCCGGTAGAGCGACAGGGGCGTCAGGGCTTCCCCGGTCGTCAGCGGTTCCACCAGCCCGTCGGTCGTGCGACGAAACAAATCCAACGCATGACCGTAATGATACCCGCATCCATGCTTGACGAGAAGTTCTTTGAGAGTTTCCGGCCGTTCCCAATGGGCCGTCAGCAGCGCTGTGCGGGCGGGATTCCGTTGGCTGAACATGAACGAGAGATGGTCCGGATACCAATCTGCGCCGCCGGTGGCATACGACACGAAAAGCTTGGCCTGCGCCGCCGCACACACATCGGCAAGATACGCATTCGTGAGATAGCCGTTTTCTCCCACGTCGAGCCATTTGCCAGGATGAGACAAGGGCGCGTGGGCCGCATAACCACGGACTTCGAGCAGTTGTTGTTGCGAGGCAAACACCAGCGGGATCGGCCCATGCTTTTGCGCGAGTGACTGGATCACTCCGTCTTTGAGGGCGGACTTGCCGCTATTCGTCGGCCCGCTGTCCGCATGCACGAGCACGTTATAGCCACGATCGGCGATGAGGTAGCAGTTGCGCGGCATCTCCAGATCGCAGGGATCTTCGCCGTAGAACGGCACGGAGTACACGGCTCCTCCTTCGAACGCCCAACTTTCTCCATGCGCCAATTCGATCACGCGGCTAAAACCCAGTTCTCGCAAGAGCGATAGATAATCGTAGGAGAGTGTGCGCCGATTCCTTCGGCTCGGCACGATGATCGACGTGTCTTTGGGCAGGTGCAAGAGCGTGCGCGGATCCACATGATCGTCGTGATCATGTGTCAAAAAGACGGCAGCCGGTTTGGGCAGCAACGATCCCCAGAGCGACGGGACGGAGGATTCCGCAAACCAAGGAAGCAGCCAGGGATCGAACAACAGCATCTGGTCCTGTTGCCGATACAGCAGCGCGGCATGGCCGAGATGGACCGTGTCTTTATCCTGTAGCGTCTCGAACCAGCAGGATCTGACAGAGGAGGTGCGCGAGCTGATCAAGCACTCATGCTGATGAAGGGATTCGATCAATCGCGTGAGCAATCGTTCTCCATCTCGCCCCGAGGTCGCCACCACCGTTTTGAATTCGTCGGTCTGATGCGTGCCGTCCAGGAACCCCAGTACCTTTCCCACCAGCGGCCCCAACTGTCGCTGGTCGAACCCGATCGGAATCGCCTGCCGCTTCACGGAATGGAAGATCCGAAGCCCACCGTTGGTGACCGTGGCGGATTTAGTGGGATCGGTCGGAAACTCCCATTGAAACGTACCGTCCTGCTTCCGCCCGCAACGAATGTGCTGCTGCAGATAGGGACGGGCGCTGATCACCTCCGCATAGGCATCTTCCAATCGCCGCCGGCGATCGGGATCGTCGAGCGGGGCCCTCTTGGAAAAGACATCGCTGATGGCTGTATCGATCGCGCTGGAGAGAAGCCCATGGGCCTCATGGAGACTCGCGACGACTTCGGGCGCCACCCCTGCAATAAAGGGAAAGGGCCCAGGAGGGTCCGCGCTCTCCAATTGGACCCAGGCCCAGGGCGCGAGGCTGAGATACTGTTTTTTCGGCAGACTGTCCCAGATCTTCATACTCGTAAGGCGTGAGGAGTGAGGCGTAAGGGGATCGCCTCTCCGCCTTTGGTCTCGTTATTCTCAAACATCGCCTCACCCCTCACGCCTTACCCCTTACGTGCGAATTCTAGTTTACTGATCGTGGGTTCGTACAACGCTTGAATGACAATCCCGTCGGGATCGGAAAAGTAAAAGGAATAGCTGCCGTCGCGATGCTGTTTCGGCGGTTTCACGACCCGCCCGCCTAGCTGCGGCAGACGCGGTTTGACCTCCCGATACATCCGGTCGACTGCCTCAGGGCTCTCAAGGATTACGCCGATGTGATCTAACGATTGCCCCGTCAAGGGCTGATACGCGGCGAGCTCGGACGCCGGAATCTGGTGTAAGGCGAAATTATCCGATCCGGAACTGAAATACACATTGTCGGGGTCGGGCTCCCACACCACCTTCATCCCCAGCAACTGCTCATAGAATGTGCGAGAACGCGCAAGGTTCGTGACGCGCAGCGCCACATGGCGTAATCCTCGATGGAGCGGAGCACTCATAGTCGTCCTCAATCGTGTCCGTATAGTAGGGAGCCACCTTGGCTCCGTCAATCGAAAATCCCTGGCGAGATGCTGAAAAAGTCGTTCTTCTCACCCGCCCAACCCCGGCGCGCCGAGACGCGCCTTTTCCCATGCAGCGTTCTCGCATCGTTCAGACCTTCAACGTCTCGAAAAAATTATCGGGGCTCAGAAGAACTGAAGGGGTTTTTCCGTTCGCCAAGACCCATTGCACGGGCGAACGGCCCACACGAAGTGCGGTCTGTACCTCCTCGGGCTTTCACTTGCTGCGGCCTTGCCCGCGGAACGGCGCGTCTCGGCGCGCCGGGGTTGGGCGGGTGAGAAGTCTGGCCATTTTGAGCATCCTGCGGGAGACTTTTACTGTTTGCTCCACATTTGCTAACCATTGAAGTTCTCGCGTGCCCACAGAGTTTTTCCGCAGCCTGCTAGGATGCGGAGTGAGGCTAGGCCTGCTTCAATCGGGCCGGTGGCTGCGCTTCCTCTCTGGCTAATTATGGTACGATACCCAC
>CAZPWD010000064.1:0-12946 GCA_964590025.1 uncultured Nitrospira sp. | reverse complement strand
ATGTGGGAATCTTGTGAGGGGAGGGCTATTCAGAGGAGGGCTATCTGGTGCGCGGATCTGTCTTGTCTCTTTCGTTCATTGAACCAAATAAACGAGACACCCCGACGAGACCAGATGGACCAGACCCCCGCCACGCGCCGCGAAATGGTTCGGGTTATTCATTCCCGTCTATCGGTTTCGTCCGAGGTGCAAGGTCAAGAACTAACCCTCGTTTTCTACTCGGGGTTCCTGGGCAACTACGCGCAAACAGTTACGCGCAAGAAGGTCGCAGGAATGGAAGTGGTATCCTTGCTTGGGCTTTTGTTTTGGCTGTTGAACAGAACTTCCAGCTCATTCTGTAAATCACCGGCTCGACCATTCTTTTCTGCAGCTTCGAACGCATTGATGGTTGGCCCATAGTATTTTCTGAATGTACCAAGCAGCTCAGAGGGTGTGCTGGGATAGTTGAAGCTAAACGTGTCTTTGACGAAAGAGATATTCTCTTTCGGAATCCCCGCGCCTGCAAATCGCTCTATCACGTTGCTCTCGATCCCCCACGTCATAGGACTAACGAAGCCTTCCGGCGGTGGTGGCGAGTACGAGGAGCTGATTTTCAAGGTTTGTGCGACCAATGTCGGATCATTGGGAATCCAGTTCCCCATAATGATCCGACCTCCGGGCCGGGTCACGCGTACCATTTCTTTGGCCACATCAAACGGTTTTGGCGCGAACATGGCTCCAAAGATGCTCACGACAAGGTCGAACATATGATCCTTTCAACTCGTGCAAATTAGACGCATCGCCTTCCTGCAACTTGCAGTTCGTGAGGCCCTGCTCCTGTGCACGCTTGTTCCCAGCCTCAACAAGGTTCCTCGCGATATCAACGCCCAACACGTCTGCTCCGAGTCTGGCCTCTGGTAATGCCGTCGTTCCATCGCCGCATCCGAGATCCAAAACTTTGAGCCCTTTTGTGATTCCGAGTCCCTTGACGAGTGCCTCTCCGCTCTCCCTCATACTCTCCGCAATGCGGGTAAAGTCGCCTTTTTCCCAAAGTGCTTTGTTTGGATTCATCGGAGTACTCCCTTTCCTTTGCCTTGGCAGCCGCGAAGCGCAGGATTTCTGTCAGGACGACAGGCCGACCCACCACCTTGGCGCCGGCGAATAATATATGAAGAGAGTGGGATATTCTACTTTTCCACGTCGGCCAGGTCTATCGCTGTGTGAGGGGAGGAGGGGGCGATTCAGAGGCAGTCTATCTGGTGCGCAGGTCTGTCTTGTCTCTCTCGTTCATCGAACCAAACAAACGAGACAGACCAAGGAGATCAGGTAGACCAGATCCCCGCCACGCGCCGCGAGATGGTTCTCGGCACTAGTCTCTTTTTTTTTACATCAAGCGTTCGGCTAGTGCTGTCCAGAGGAGTGTGAGAAGTTGGCAGATGAGCCGTAATCCAGGTGTGCGCTATTTCGTGGCCGCCTCAGCTCGACCCTCATTCATTTTTCAAGTGCGCGGGAGCGGCTGTCGCGCAGCGCGGTACTCTTTCTCACCACGTGCGAGCGTCGGCGAGCAATTTCTCCACTGCGTCGGTTTCTAGCGGCTTGGAAAAGAAGTACCCCTGCCCATATTCGCATCCGAGTGACCGAAGCAGGGCGAGTTGCTCTCCGGTTTCGACTCCTTCCGCGATCACCTGCTTGCCCAAACTGTGAGCCAGCGTGATGATACTGCGCACGATCTCCAAGCTTTCCCCAGCCGACTTCATCTGAGCCACAAAGGACTGATCAATTTTTAAATTATCGATCGGAAGACGTTGGAGATAACTCAACGAAGAATAGCCCGTGCCGAAGTCGTCGATGGAGATGCGAAGCCGCCGGTCCTTCAGTTGAGCCAACGTGGCCAAGGCCGCTTCCGCATTTTCCATCATCACCGTCTCTGTCACCTCGAGCGCGAGACTGCAGGGGTCCAAGCCCGTCGCTTTTAACGTCTCGTCGACGATCGTGAGGAGCTCCCCAGATTGAAGGAACTGTTTACAAGACAGGTTTACACTCATGCTGAGGGGCGGTGCGACCGGAAATTCCACTTGCCAGGCGCGCAACTGCTTCGCGGCATTCTGAAGCACCCACTGCCCGATGGGGATGAGCAGTCCGATCTCTTCCGCGACCGGGAGGCATTCACCCGGCGCGATCAGACCGCGTTGGGGATGCTGCCACCGCAGCAGTGCTTCAAAACCTGCGATGTGTCCCGATTGCAGCGATACGACAGGTTGGTAATACAACAGGAATTCATGGCGATCCGCAGCCCGGCGGAGGTCCGTTTCTAGCTTTAACCGAGTCACCGCTTGGGTATGCATCCGTATGTCAAAGACGGCGACCTGGCCTGGGCCGAGTTTCTTGGCGCGAGCCATGGCGGTGTCGGCATCGCGGAGCGCATCGGCGGAGCGCTTATAGGTGCTCGTGCTTGCGGCGATGCCGACGCTTGCGCTGGTGAGCACCTCTCGTCCATCCACGAGAAACGGTTTGGCGAGTTCCGCCTGGAGCCGCTCCGCGACGCGCAGCGCATTCCGCATGTCCTTGACATCGTCGAGCAGCAGGGCAAATTCATCTCCGCCAAGGCGCGCGACCGTGTCGCCGGATCGCACCTTCTGAACCAATCGCTCGCCAATTTCGATCAACACCGCATCTCCGGCAACCTGCCCAAAACTCGCGTTGATGGCCTGAAAGCCGTCCAGATCGACGGCAAGGACGGCAAACAAGTACCCTCCCCTCCGCTCCATTTGGTGGAGACAACGTTGTGCACGGTCCAGGAACAAGGCGCGGTTGGGTAAGCCGGTCAAGGTATCGTGGAACGCGTTGTGGGCCAGCTGTGCCTCCGCGCGCTGCCGGTCGTCACGGAGGCATTTTTCGTCCACAGCTTTTCTTACGGCCTGTCCCAGTCGCGTCAGCCTATCTTTGAGCAGATAGTCGGTCGCGCCGGACTTCATACACTCGACGGCACATTCTTCGCCGATACAGCCCGACACAATGATAAAGGGCACATCCACTCCGCGTTGTTTCAGATGTTCGAGGGCCCGCTGCGCATCGAATTGGGGCAGGGAATAATCAGCCAAGATGATGTCCAAGTCCTGGTCCAAATGCGCAAGGAAATCCGCTTCCGTGTCCACTCGTTCCCACTGCGGATCAAAACCTGCTAGCCGGAGTTCGTGGAGCATTAATTCCGCATCCTCCGTGCGGTCCTCAAGGATGAGCAGGTGGAGAGGGGTGGTCATCGTTGCGTCCGCGGTTCAGGCAAGAGTGCATGCGGGTGTAGAAGCAGAAAGTCGCTCATGCTGCCGTTTTCCGTTTCTCGGTGGTGGAGGCCGGTGCCTCATTCAGCAGCAGCCAGTACAATCCCAAGGTGCGAGCCGACTCGACGAACTGCTGGAAATCCACGGGCTTGACAATGTAACTGTTGACTCCAAGTTGGTAACTGGTGACCAAGTCGCTTTCCTCGCGGGAAGACGTCATCATGACGACCGGCGTGTTTTTCGTACGCGGGTCCGACTTAATCCGCCTCAAGACTTCCAGGCCGTCAACTTTGGGTAATTTGAGATCGAGGAGGATGAATCTGGGCACCTGCTCAATCTTGCGTCCGACATACGCGCCGGTGCAGAAGATATACTCGAGCGCCTCCGCCCCATCGCGAATGACATGAACCCGGTTCCTGAAGTTGCTTTGCTTAAAGGCGTGCAGTGCGAGCGCGACATCATCAGGGTTGTCCTCAACCAGCAGGACATCGACAATTTGGTCCATCATGCTGCCCTCCTCCTCGTAAGTGTGAAGTACATGGTCGTGCCCTTGCCGACCTCCGATTCGGCCAACACGTCTCCGCCGTGGCGGAGGATGATCCGTTTTACGGTGGCCAAACCGACGCCGGTTCCAGCAAATTCCTCTGCTCGATGAAGCCGCTGAAAGGCTCCGAACAATTTCCCGACGTACTGCATGTCGAAGCCGACGCCGTTGTCCTGCACGAAGTATGTGTTCAGACCGTTCTCGGACCGGCAGCCGACGGTGATCTTCGCCACGTCCCGCGTGCGCGTGAACTTGAGTGCATTCGAGATCAGGTTCATGTAGACCTGCTTCAGGAGCACTCCGTCGGCCACACAAGAGGGGAGCTCACCGACCGTGATTTCGACCCGCCGTCCATTTTCCTCTCCATTGAGTTCCTCCAGAACCTCCGCCACGAGCTGACGCGGTTCCACCGTCTGCACGGCCATGGCTTGCCGACCCAAGCGGGACAGCGCTAGCAGCGCGCTCACCAGGTGATCCATCTTTTGGGCGTTCTCCCGCACACGGTCTAGATAGTGTCGCGCCTCCTCCGGCATGCCGTCGGCATATTCCTCGGTCAGAATTTTTGAAAATCCGTCCATCGACCGGAGCGGCCCGCGCAGGTCGTGCGACACCGAATAGGAGAAGGCATCGAGTTCATAATTGGCGGCCTTGAGATCAGTGACCTGTTCCGCTAATCGCGTGTTGGCTTCTTGGAGCCCCTGCCGTTGCCTGACGATGACGGCTTGCATCTGGTCGTAGGTCGCTGTGAGGGCACTCACCTCATCGCAGTGCAGTCTGGACGCCGCGGAAGAAGAGAGAGGACCTGCCTCGGGGTCCACGGAACTGCGCATCCGCGAGGCGAGTTGACTTAAGGGACGTGCAACGATTCTTCTGGTTCCCGTCACAACGATCCCGACCAGCAGCAGGGACAACCCGAGACCGCCGCCGACGGTCAGGAGGAGATCCACCCGACTTTCCTGAAGGTACTGATCGACGGGGATAATGACCTCCAGTCCGCCCATCAGATCGTGCAACTTGAAATCATGCCTCGGGCTTTCCGGATGAGCATTGTGACAGCCCACGCAGGACTGGGCCGAGGCGCGATCGGCCATCAGGACCCTCATCACGGCCTGGCCCTCCATCGTGTTGATCCGGGAAAAATGTTTGCCGGGGTTCATCGCGAGGGCCGCAAAGGCATCGCGATGAAACTCGTCTTTCAACCTTTGGTTTTTGTTGATCGCCCACGGGCTGATCAGTTGCGCGGTATAACCCCCATGTTGCGTCGCGACGATTTCCGACGCCTCGCGCACAAAGGTGGCCGGGAGCGGCAGAACCCCCCGGACGTCGTGGTATTGGGCTGCGAGCGTCCCGCCGAGCTCGAGGATGCGGGGGACGACGACGGACGCGTAGTATTCCCGGTCGGCCATGATCTGGGCCTGGATCGATTCGGCTCGTGCGGTCATCTTCTGCTCGAGGCTGGTGGCACTTCTTTCATAGACGGCCCAGGTGGCCAGGAGAATGACCGCCACGAGCGGCGGCACGGTGAAAGCGAGGAGTTTGGCACCGACTCGCCAATGCTCCGTGCGGAGGAGTCCGAGAACCTTCATAGGGTAGCCAGCGCTAAGACGTGCAATACAAATAACCGAATATCTGACGGATATAATCGAGGTTAGTCCCTCTTGCCCTTCTGTCAAGCAAAAAACTGTTTCAGCATTGGAAGAGGAGAGTCCGCTTCTAAACGTAGATAACACGGGGCTCGCTCCGTCTACTTTCTCAGGGTCGGCCCGGGCGATTCCTTTGTCGCGCAGCGAACGAGGACTACCGTACTGTGGAAGCGTTGCGAGAGGGGAGAGCGATGCAGAGGCAGTCTATCTGGTGCGCGGGTTTGTCTTGTCTCTCTCGTACGTCGAACCAAACAAACGGGACAGACCAAACAAACCAGATGAACCAAATCCCCGCCACGCGCCGCGAAATGGTTCCTGGCTCCTTCGTCTTCTCCTAGAAAAGTAGCCTGTCCCCTTTTATTTTTCCCGCCTTTGCCGTGACGGGAAGTCGCCTAACCTGACGTAATGGACGAGGACTCCAGCAGCGCGGCGTGAACAATCTGAAATGCGGAACGATTTCAGAAATCCTCGCGATGCTCTCAAGAAAAAACTCCCGACCCCTTTTCTTGTTTCTTTCCTGCTCAGGGGAGTGGTCGAATCAACAGCGCGCTATCCTTGGCGTCCACCTTTGCCTCAACACGATCACCCTTCTTGATTTGTCCCATTACCTGGGTCTTTTTATCTATATGCACACGGACTTCCTTGCCATCCTTCTCCTTGATGATATAGTCCCCGTAATCGATGCTTACCAGATCCCCCTTGATCACCTTGGCCTGTTCGAGGCGGCTCGCTCCCACCTCATCGGCGGCATGCGCCGCTTGGGACAGTCCGAGGCACAGCAACACCCCACACGACAGGACACTGACGACTTTGGTACTTGAGAGCATGAGCGCCTCCTTGGTTAGAGAGTCGGCGGGTCTACGAAGACACCTCGTTTGCCTGAGGTTAGAACAAAAAAGCGTCTAAAGTCCATGTCGATAGGACAGCCAGGTTGCGCCACAGAATCGAATAGCGTTTACTAGCACGGCTGAGGCTGGGGGAATGAAAAGGGGACAGGCTGAGCTACCCCCGATTTCATGGACACCAACACTCTGTAGAGGATTTGGGAGCCTTGTGTGAGAGGAGGGCGATTCAGAGGCAGTCTATCTGGTGCGCGGGGCTATCTGGTCTTGCTCGTTCGTCGAACCACACACCGGAGACAGACCAAGGAAACCAGATGAATCAGATCCCCGCCACGCGCCGCGAAATGGTTTCGGGTTGGTCACTTCGCGAAATTCAGAATGTCCCCGTTTATTCTCTTCCAAAGTCGGACACGTATCCATCACTCTATAGATGCTGGAGGGTTTGTGTGAAGGGAGGGGGGCTTCAGAGGCAGTCTATCTGATGTGCGGGTCTGTCTTGTCTCTCTCGTTCGTCGAACCAAACAAACGGGACACACCGAAGAAACCAGATGGACCAGATCCCCGCCACGCGCCGCGAAATGTTTAATTGCAAGACCTGACCCCTCATTCTTGATGCCTCAAGAGGACGGTGCCTTTGGGGCCGTCAAGGTATCTAAGAACGCCTGCAGCTCGGCGCGATGAGCGCGGCTGACCATGCTGGGATCCAGGGCCAAAACTTCTTGGATGGTATCTCTAACCATGGTTGCTGAATAAGACTCAGGGTTGGCTGTGTAAGCAGCGGACAAAGCGAGAGCTCGACGAGAGAGGTACACACTAGTAAGAGTGTAGCTGGATGGCAACTCTGAGAATAATTGCCACGCGCGTATGCGGTTACCAAAAGAGCACTCAATATATGCTTGATTGGCCTTAAACAGTGGAGTGTCTGGATTTAGGTTAACAGATCGTCCGATGGCCTCTATGGCCAAACTCTTCTCAGTATCTCCAATTGAGAGGGCCGAAAGCGCTACAAGATTTTCGATTCCGGCATATTCAATGCCGAGTTCCCTAAGGCGGAGATAGTCGGCGATGGCATCGCGATGGCGTTGTCTTTTTCTCCAAGCCGCGATTACCCTAAAAGCGACAAATGGGGTAAAGACACAGACTGGCTCGGGATCAGGGTCCTGCGGAGCGACAGCGAACCTTGCGTACTCCAGGCTGTCTTCAGCTCTAAGAATACTATTATCTCCTTTGAACGGTTCGGTATAGCAGCCAGGCCAATAGGCACCTGCCCGAAAAGCTGCAAGGCCAGCGGACTTATCCGAGGCCGCTCGTAGCACGTCACCAAGATGTATTGATAGCTTGGAAGGATTTGGATCTGAAAGTACGATCGCAAATTGAGTTGGATGGACTTGCGCGATCGCTTTATGAATCGGGAAAGCCTCCCTTAGGGCCCTGTAGAGGTTGGCCAGTGCACTATTCACAAACGCGGTCCCACGTTCCTTGGCTAATGTATCAACGTCGAGCAATGCAACCACGGCAGTCTGCAGCGGCTGATCAGCACCTGTCATGTCACGAATGATTTTTGGTAGTCGCTCAGGGGGTATCAAAATAGGGGCGTCGAGAACCTCGAGCTTAAGATCTGGTGCAAGAAGATGTGCGATCGAGCCAACTGGAACTAGTTCGAGGGTAGAACCTGCAGGTATCGGGGTAAGTAACGCAGTGCTAATTACTCGACAAAAAGAAATTTCCTGCTGCGCATCAATGACTAGGATGCGAGCGCAAGGATAGCGCGGATATTGTCCGAGTCGTTTTTGCGTCCGCCCGTCATCGTAGAGGAAAGGTTTATCCCCGGCAAAATCTGGGTGAAAGACGGTGAACTCTTGACCGACTGCAACACCGACAGTACGGCCGATATCTATGGCCACTAGTCCTGTCGCGGAATGATGCTGTAGAACTCGTCCGTGACGATCCAGAATATCGCTATATTGGCGTACTGTGTTTCTTCCTCCCGCTTTTGCCCTGAACAAGGCCGCGTCAGCATTACTATGAAGTTGCGAAGATGCAGCAGCAGGTTGGAGAGTAGTGGATGTGGGGGTCAAGACAGCTACCCCTACGCTTACTGTGACACTTCTTTCAGAAATATGCGGCAGTGACAATGACGTAACAGCAGCAGCCTGCTCAAGCTCTGTCCATTCCTCGTCAGTTGGAAGCTGCGCGTCAGCAATTGCACGTCGGACTTCTTCAGCAACTTGCCTCAGATCGCTAGTGGTCAGACCTCCACTTACAAGGATGCCGAACTCCTCACCCCCCAACCTTGCGAAGCTCGTTTGCAAACGTTCCCCAAACTTCCCTTCAAGTCCGGTTAGGCAGCGTTCTATGCGACGAGCGAATACACAAAGAGCAGCATCGCCGTACAAGTGACCAAAGGTGTCATTGAGCTGCTTAAAATGGTCAATGTCTAGGGCTAGCAGAGCTAGAGTAGATGGTGCCGTAACTTCTGTGGTCGCAAGCGCGTCGGCCCCGCCCTTTTTTATAGAGGTTTCGATCGCATCCGCGAGTATCTTGTCAAACGCAACTCGATTTGGGGCTCCTGTTAAGGGGTCGTGATTCGCGTTGAAAGCGTCTAAGGAATGTTTCAAGGCGCGTCTTAATGCGATTGTAGTCTTTGACTGTGTCTTAGCGCGGGGAGGAGACTGAAAGTCAGCTTCTAAGACCAGAGAAAGCTGCTGGATTGGAAAGTAGGCCTTACAGCTATGGGCAGGACGCCAATGTCGTCCAGTAGCCAAGAGATTGTTGAAGCGTTGGGAAAGTTCGACGTTTTGTAGTGGTTGATGGTCTTCGGTCGTCCAACGGTCCTGGATTTGCACATATACGGTCCAAGCATGGATATGTGTCGCGAAAGTGGAGTCCTTTCGAAGCTCATCAACGAAGAACTTGAGTCGGGCCACCTGCATTATTAGGGGCGGCTTCTCATTGAAAGTTAGATCGGTGATTGCTCCTAGTATCGACAAAGCACATCAAGCGATACGGTTTCCTCAAGGTTCACCAAGGAACGCAAAAACAAAGAAAACGGCGTCAGGAATCATTTTGCCTACCTGATGATTCACGTCAATTCCTACGCCGAGCGGATTGAGAAAGCAATACTGTAGAGGGGAAATTTGAAGAATAGCTCCGGAAATACATACATTATTTTCTTTCTTCCCTTACTCAATATTGTAGAGGGGCCAACCGGCTGCTTGAGCGGGTATCAGGGCCTGGTGTCTCCTCCGTTGAGGGGCCCTCTTCCATCTCCTCCTCCGCATTATTGAAGGGGGTGGCCAGATGGTCCTTGACTGCGCGCGTCGAACGAGCACCGCTTTATCGTGCGCGTTCCGCGAGCAAAAAGGGCTGTCGGGCCGCTCCCTCCTGTCCTTGCATCCCAATATAAACGGTGAAATTCTACGGGTGTTGCTGCGACCTGGCAGGTCAGCGTCCGGCCCGTGCCGCGACGGCGAAGTGGAAGAAGTAGCGATCCAGGCTGGCCAGATCGCTACCGTACGCGGAGCCCCCGAACATCGCATCACAGAGCAGCTCGCGCACACGTGTGAGTTCTTTCCTGCGACCTTTCCAGCGGTCATCCCCTATAGTCAGGTCGAGCAGCTCTAATGCGCGGATAAACGCCTTTTCAGAAAGAAGTGGATCTTTCCCATGCCAACGATGCGCGCGCGCCACATCGCTCCCGACATTAGCCAGCTGTTCCACGAGCGGCAAGGTCTGCCATCGGCCGGCGGCGAGATTCGCATGGACGTGTGACATGCCGCTTACCCCTCGACCAATCGATTGATAATTGTGGTGACTGCGTCACGGATCTTCGCGCTTTCGACGTACCGGGAACGATTCCCTCCGGACGGGCGCACATTAATCATGGAATCGAACTCGATCCATTCCGGAACCGGACGCTCCGGGTAGAGGTTGATTCCCCATAAGTTTTTTTGCACAGACCCCTGATCTAGGAGAATCGCCTCCTCGTCCGAATGGAGTTCTCCGCCGATCGCCATAATACCCTGTTCCACATCGACGACAGCCTTGACCATATCTCCGAACTGCTGCTTCGCCATTTCGTTCAGCTCGTGCCGGGTCACGGTATCCCGAATTATTTTGATTTCCATCATCCTCGCCCAACACACTCCAGTCTACCGGTGTCTCCGCACTGGGGAGAATAAGCACGCCAGCACGATTGCGGATTGCGCCCAGCCCTGTCAATAAGAAACTTCCGTCGTGTCTGTTCGCGATGTGCTCATGGGGCGACCAGGTGGTTTCCATCGTGCGTGCATCGACCGATCTCCCTTCCCCTTCTCCCTCCCCCTCCGTAATTATTGTAGGGGGATCGACCGACTGCTTGAGCGGGCATCAGGGCCTTGTTGAATCCGCCGTTGTCGATCATAATATTTCATCAAGGATGTCCTCGGATTGAGCGAGCATTACCGGAGGAGCGAGGTATCCGACGAGGCTTGGCCGGGGAGGAAAGCTGGAACTGACCAAAGCACCACGGTCTTGAGACCGTGGCTGCGGGAATTCCAGAAGGACTTCCGCCCGGCAAAGCCCTGAAGGATCGCTCCGGGAGGTATGGCGAGCGAAACCGAGGGCATCCTTTTCCTGCCCTTGACCCCCGTTCTTCCACCCCCGTACAATGTCGATTCCCAATCCTAACCCCTTGGCTTTCTGACTGTTTCTTGTCATCCGCGGTAGCGCAAAGGATAAGGCCGGTATGCGGATTGAGTATTCGAAGGGCGAGCGGGCATCAAAAGAACTCATCCTGCTCAATCGCCAGACCTCGGAAGCCACCAGTGGCCGGAAGATGAAGGTCATGCTCATCTTCCCGCCGGACTGGTATCCCTCCGAACCCTATCTCAGCCTTCCCTCCCTCACCGCCGTCCTCCGTCAGGCCGGCCATACAGTCATCCAAAAAGACATCAACCTCGAAATGTACGACTGGTACTTCAGCGAGGACTTCTTGAAGAAGGTCCTGCGCCGGGTGCCGCAACAGCTTGACCGGCTCCGCAAGCTGTCGAAAAAGCGCGATCTGAGTGCCGACGAGATGGATCTGCAGCTGGCACTCTGCGACCTGACCCGCCCGCGGATGGATGAGCTGATTCAGAAGGCGGAGAAGGCCAAGGCGATCATACGAGGAGAAATATTCTACGATATTAACCAGTTAGAGTGGGCAATCAATGTATTCCGTGAGGTCACATCCGTGATCTCGATGGTCTATGCCCCGGCCCGTGTCTGCATGCCGCCGATGGAGACCGATCTGTCGTACAAAGTCTTTTCCTCGTCCGAGGTGATGGATGCCATTCAAGATGTGCAGGTAAATGTGTATCGCGACGTGTTCGAGCATCTGGTGAAGCCGGTGATCGAGAAAGAGCAGCCGGACGTAATCGGCATCTCGATCGTCTTGCAGCAGCAGATGTTCTCCTCTATGACCTTCTGTGCCCTCATCAAGCAGTATTTCCCGCGCATCCACGTGACGATCGGCGGCAACACGGTCACGCGCCTGCGCGATGTGCTGCCTCAGTCGCCGCTTTTCCAATATTTCGACAGTGCCGTAGCCTATGAAGGGGAGACGGCCTTTGTGCAGCTGGTGTCTGCGGTGGGGGCGAAGCAGAATCTCGCTGATGTGCCCAATACGATCTACAAGGACGAAACTGGCGTGCATGTGTCGCCCACGAGCTACTCGGAGGACATGGCATCGCTGCCGCCGCCGGACTTCGACGGGTTGCCGCTGGAGAAGTATTTCGTGCCGACGAAGGTCTTGCCCTATCTGGCGACGCGGGGTTGCTACTGGGGCCGCTGCGAGTTCTGCGACCATGGCGAAGGCTATACAGCAGGCTACAGGACGAAGAAGATCCAGGAAATCATCGACGAGATCGGGTATTTGAAGAATAAGTACGGCGCCAAGCATTTTCACTTCACAGACGAATCGTACCCGCCGGCGCTCTTTCGAAAGCTGTCGCGCGGGCTGATCGATTCGAAGATGGACATCATCTGGACGACGCACATGCGATTCGAAAAGAGCTTGCTCGACTCGCAAGTCTGGCAAGACGCGCGCGACTCGGGTTGCCGCTATCTCCACTTCGGCTACGAGTCGGGGAACGAGCGGGTGCTCAAGCTGATGGACAAGGCGACGACGACGGAGATCATCACGCAGCATCTGCAAATGTCGGCTGACGTCGGCATCTGGAACCACTGCATGGGCTTCTTTGGATTTCCCGGTGAAACGAAAGAAGAAGCCTGGTCGTCGGTGCAATTTCTAGAAGCGAACAAAGACCATGTGCATTCGCTCGGCTTCGGCACGTTCGATCTCAGCCGGCATAACCCCGTGGCGAAGAATCCGGAGAAGTGGGGTCTGACGGTCTATAAGAACCCCGAATGGGATCTGGCGCTTGACTATTACTACACGGTGAAGAATGGGATGAGCATTGAAGAAGCCGAGCGGGTGTTCGAGGAGTTCGAGCGAAACCATAATCCTGCCTGGGACTTGCGCCTGTTCATTCGCGAATACGTGTTCCTCTATATCGCGCGCTTCGGAATGCAGAAGCTGACTGATTTGCAATTCAATCCTGACCGGGTCGGGGTAGCGGGATAGTCGGGATAGTCGGGGTAGCGGGGTAGGGGGATAGTTGGGATAAAGGGGATAGAAGC
>CAZPWD010000063.1:2773-13020 GCA_964590025.1 uncultured Nitrospira sp. | reverse complement strand
GGTGCCTGTCCCCAACAGTATGTCGAAGAACTGAACGGCGAGACTGCCCGTCACAGCCGCGTATCCGCGCTTGCAGCAGAAGCTTCATGAATAATGCGGGCTAGGGAGCGGTAACGTCTCTCAGTACGAGGTCCAGTTCAGATGCAATGTACGACGTGATGAAGTTCGTCCGTTTGATTACGGTGTCTCTAACTTCAGGGATCCATGTGTCGTCTGCGAGACACTGGTTCTCTTGAGTGATACCGGATTGCAACGCCAGGTCCAGCTTGCACCAACAGACTGCTTGGATAAACAGCTCATGGGCTCGCTTCTGATGAGATAGACGATCTTCATCTGCGCGATCGGCTAGGGCCAGGGCCAACCACCGGGAGAAATCAACGTCGGTGATGAGCGTATCAATCTGACTCTGGGTGATAACGACGGCGACCTGGATTCCGCCCTTCCAACTCCGTTTCTTGACGTTAAATACACAGGAGGAAGTGAAGGGTTTCCCCTCCACTGGCTGCGGTCCGACAAACAGGGCCACGCGGAACTGAGAAGGCTCTGGTGCACGCTCAACTGCCATGGTGCGCATTGTAGCATGACCACCGACCTCAACGGCCGTCTCATTGACGGCTTGGGAGCGCGACGATAAGATGCCCTCTACCATGACCACAGCCATATATCAGCGTATCAGCGAGATTCAGCAGGCACTGCGTGATGCCGAAATCGACGGCTGGCTCTTCTATGATTTCCGCGGGAGCGACCCTCTCGCCTATCGCATACTCCAGCTCGATCCTACCGTCCATGTGACGAGGCGATGGTACTACTGGATTCCGGCGCAGGGGGTTCCTGTCAAGCTGCTGCATCGCATCGAGCCGCACGTGCTGGATACATTACCGGGACAAGCTGACTGCTATGTGTCGTGGGAGCAGCAACGGCAGATCCTTGCGCGCCTGCTCGCCGGGGGCCTCCGTGTCGCCATGCAATATTCTCCGCTGAACGCGGTTCCCTATGTGTCGCGCGTGGATGCCGGTACGATCGAGTTGATCAGAAGTTACGACGTCGATGTGGTCAGTTCAGCGGATTTGATTCAGACGTTTGAAGCGCGCTGGACGGACCGTCAACTCGAATCGCATCAGTTTGCCGCCGCGGCGCTGCGGCGCATCGTTGATCAGACATTTAGTTCTGTGCATGACGCAGTGGTACAAGGCCACGGCCTCACTGAATATGGAGTGCAGCAGTTTATTTTGGCTCGTATACGCGAGGCCGGAATGGTCACGTCGAGTGCACCGATCGCCGCCGTCAATGCCCACAGCGCTGATCCCCATTATGGTCCGACAAAGACGGGGTCAGCCGAGGTCACCCGCGATGCGTTGCTCTTGATCGATCTCTGGGCTAAACGAGCGGAGGCCGGTTCGGTCTATGCCGATATCACCTGGACCGGCTATGTCGGTCAGACCGTCCCGGTGAAACACCGCGAGATTTTCGACTTGGTCCGGCAGGGGCGGGACGCGGCCCTGACCTTCGTCCAGACAGAAATAGCTTCCGACCGTCGCCCATTTGGCTGGGAAGTCGACGATGCCTGCCGGCAGGTCATCCAACGAGGCGGCTATGGCGATCAATTCGTCCATCGCACGGGCCATTCGATCGGTGAAGAAGTTCATGGCAACGGAGCCAACATCGATGGCTTGGAGACGCAGGACTCCCGCCGTCTGATGCCGAGGACCTGCTTTTCTATTGAGCCAGGGATCTACTTGCCCGGCGAGTTTGGGATCAGGAGCGAACTGGACGTGTACCTCGCTGACCGTGAGGCCTTGGTATTCGGGTTGCCGTTGCAGAGCGAGATCGTCCCGCTCTTCTAGCCCTCTCTCCCTTCCTTGACAGTGCCTCCTACTGGCCTATAAAGTTGATTCGGTTCTCAACAAGGCAAGGCCGACGGCGATTTGTCATAGGGAAAAGGATTCACGCCATGTTTGGTACCATGGGGATCTCGGAACTCATCATTATCCTCGTCATTGTCCTCATCATTTTCGGGGCGGGAAAGCTCCCACAAATCGGTGAAGGAGTCGGCAAAGCGCTCAGAGGGTTCAAGAAAGAAGTCAACGATATTCCCCCGCCGGATGCGGCACCGCCCGAAGCGAATCAACCGGCACCCACGCAGGTCCAATCAACGTTCCAGGCTGCACCGGCACCGACGATTACGCCGGGACAGACTCTCGCCGCTCCGAAGCCCACGGCACCCTATGCGCCTGGGCCGGAATTGACTCCCGGGACCACTGCCGCCCTGATGTACAACATAGCGGCTCCGCCACAGCAGGTTCGGCCAATGACATCAACGGCAGCTCAGTCGGTCTCGGCCCAATCGACGGGGCAGGGCCAGCAGCCTCCCACGATGGAAGAACGCGCGGCTGCTCCCACGCCGATGATGCGGGCGCAGTACCCGCCTCTTCCCGCTGGCGCCCAGGCCAAACCAGTAGTTAAACGCCCGTCGGCCATTGTCAACAAGGATGCCGTGGCCCGCGTGCAGGCGCAGCAGGCGGCGATGAAGGCGAAGGCCGCGCAGCCGGCCGGCATTTCCCCAGGGGATATGCAGAGTTTGGGAGAAGGACTTGGGGATGTGTTGCGGACGTTCAAGCAGGCCGTTGCCGATGTCCGTAATTCGGTCGATCCCGAGATGCGGACAATCCAAGCCGAAATGGATTCTGCCCAGAAGGAATTCCAGCAATCCATCGAAGCGGCCAAAGAACCGCCTGCCTTGCACGAAGAGCCTCCTAAACAAGCGTGAACTGGGGTGCGGTCTTCATCAGCCTGCCCGATGCGTGCACCCTGCTCTGTCGCACCTCCTCTCGCACCATTGCGTATTCAGTCGTCCTGTCAGTCCTCTGTCTCGCCGGTTGTGTCCAGGATTCTCCGCCTTCATCGAGGGAGCACACGGTCTCGCTATTGCTGGAGTTGCTCCGCGATGAGGTGCCAGAGATGCGGCGGACGGCTGCAGAATCTCTGGGCAAGATCGGCGACCCCCGAGCCGCGGACTCCATTCTCCCCCTCAAGCACGATCCGGCAGCAATTGTCCGTGAAGCCTCGGTGCTGGCCGTGGGACGCTTGAAACTCACAGCCACCGACGGAGTGGTTGCCTTGTTGACGCAGGCGCTGGAGGACCCTGTCGAATCGGTCCGGCAGGCGGCGGTTGTGGCGATCGGCGAGATCGAACCAGGTTCTCGATTACTGCAGCCTGTCGTAGGGTTACTACGATCTTCGGATGCAACGATTAGGAGAGCGGCGGTGCGGGCATTGCTACAAATCGACTCAAGCCAATCGGTTCCTGCGCTCGTCGCAGCAGGACATGACTCCGATGCGGAGGTTCGACAGGGCATTGTGGCGGTGGTGGGTGAATGGGGAGGGTCGGCGGTCTCCCCTTGGCTCAGAGAACGTTTGGCCCATGATCTCTCGCCCGGGGTGCGAGCAGAAGCGGCCTATCGTCTCGGAATGCTCAGCGATTCTGATACAAGGGCAGCGCTCAACACGACGATCGCGAAGGATCCAGACAGTGGGGTGCGTCGCTGGGCGAACCGAGGAAATTAGGTCGCGAGGCGGGAACGATTCAACGCATCGACGAGTTCGACAAGCTCTTTGCGGGCCTTTTCATCGATGTTGGTAAATTGGATACCCATCCCGGGGAAGAGCAGATGCCGTTCAGGCTTGTTGCGGATCCAGGCGACCTTCGCTTGGGCCTTGTATTTTTCCCAAGGACGATCGGGCAGTGCAAACTCGACGGAAAGCTCGGTCCCAGGAGCCAGCGGGGTGCTGCTTTCGATGAACAACCCGCCTGCACCGATGCCGCCGGTTAAGCTGTCGAACTGTTTGCCTTCCGGGGTCGTGTAGCGAACTTTCACGGCGAGTGGGGCTCTCGGATGTGAGCGCGCATGGGCGAATCGCACGTCGTCGTCGCCGGCAAGAATCTGTTCAATGACCACTCCCCACGGCAGGGCGCCGAGCAGTACTCCCGTGGCACTATGAAGCGTGACCACTTCCCGGTCGGCATTCATCTCAAGGATTTTGTTCTCATGCACTGCCGTCGTGATCACAGTATATTTCATGGTCAGGTCCTTGTATTGAACGCGGGACGATTCGGTGGCAGATGCATAGTCGCTAGGCCGGCTGCCCGACGGGCTGGAGCGATTTCACCAGTTCGAGCACGCGGTTACGGATATCGGGGTTAATCTCCGTAAAGCGCACCCCCATGCCAGGGCTAAACGTATATTGGTCTGCTTTAGGGCATACCCACGCGACCAGACCCTTCGCCGGCAACCATTCTGACGGCTGCTCTGGTAGCGAAAATTCAAGCGCAAGTTTGGTACCGACCGGTAGAGTGCTCAGACTTTCGATAAAGAGCCCGCCTCCGCCGATGCCGCCCGCGCGACTTTCAAACTGCTGACCCTCCGGGGTTGTGTATTTGACACGGAAGGTAAGTGTCACGCGCGGCTCATTCCTGGTTTCTCGGCTTGCCTGGGGTTTACGATAGGCCAGAATCTGGTCAATGACGAAGTCCCAGGACAGATTGCCCATGGGTTCGCCGTTGATTCCCAGAAGGGTGATCACTTCACGGGCTGCGTCAAGGTCGAGGGCTTTCCCTTTGTGTCGAAGGCTTGAAGACACGGGATATTTCACACGTCCTCCACGTTCAATCTGTAACGCAAGTATAGCGCAGCATTTCATCTTGTCGAGGAAAAGCGTAGAGTCATGAGCGTCGCCACAGGTTAGGTAGGAAGAAGGAGCAGAGAGTATTCAAAAGGGACGTTGTCAGGGAATAACCAGGCCAGGATGATCCTGGCCTGGAGGATTCTGAGTAGACGTCCTGTGGGGCGGGCGAAAAATATCTACAGTTATAACGGGTTAGGCGGTCTTCACATCCTTGTCTTGTTCGAAGATTCGGATGGGAGCGTGCTTGCCGAGGATGGCATCCTCGGTGATGAGGACTTCCTTAATCTGCTTCTGAGAAGGGGCATCATACATCACGTCCAGCATCACGTCTTCGAGGATGGCACGCAATCCTCGAGCGCCGGTTTTTTGGAGAAACGCTTTTCGTGCAATCGCCCCGAGCGCGCCTTCCGTGAATTTGAGCTTCACCTTCTCAAAGGAAAGCAATTTCTCATACTGCTTCGTGAGCGCGTTTCTCGGCTCGGTCAAGATTCGAATGAGGGCGTGTTCATCCAGCTCATCCAAGGTGGCTACGACCGGCAGCCGACCGACGAACTCCGGAATCAAGCCGTATTTGAGGAAGTCTTCCGGCTGAACTTTCGCGAACAGTTCGCCAAGTCGCACCTCGCTCCGTCCGCGAACTTCGGCTCCGAATCCCATCGCCTTCCGATTCAGGCGTTGCTCGATAATTTGTTCGAGCCCGACGAACGCTCCGCCGCAGACGAACAGGATATTGCTCGTATTGACCTGAATAAACTCTTGGTGCGGATGCTTGCGCCCGCCTTGAGGCGGCACGTTGGCGATGGTCCCCTCGATGAGCTTGAGCAGCGCCTGTTGCACCCCTTCGCCCGAGACGTCGCGGGTGATGGACGGGCTGTCGCTCTTGCGGCTGATCTTGTCGATTTCATCGATGTAGACGATGCCCCGCTCGGCCCGGTCCACATCGTAGTCCGCTGCTTGCAGGAGCTTGAGGATGATGTTTTCCACGTCTTCGCCGACGTACCCTGCCTCTGTGAGCGTGGTCGCATCGGCCAGCGTGAAGGGGACGTCCAAATACTTCGCGAGGGTCTGGGCCAATAGCGTTTTCCCTGTGCCTGTGGGCCCCAGCATGAGGATGTTGCCCTTCTGGAGTTGCACGTCGTCAACGTCTTTATCCTTGGCCGAGATTCGCTTGTAGTGGTTATGAACGGCCACCGCGAGAATTTTTTTGGCCCGCTCCTGTTCCACGACGTATTGATCCAAGTGGTGTTTGATTTCCACCGGCTTTTTGAGTTTCGACGAAATCTCTTCTTTGGCTTCTTCCCAATCCTCGGCAATGATGTCGTTACAGAGGTTGACGCATTCGTCGCAGATGTAGACGGTGGGTCCGGCAATCAATTTGCGGACTTCGTCGCGGCTCTTTCCACAGAATGAACAGCGGAGATGTCGATCCATCTTATCCGGTTTCGCCATGCGTCCTCCCCTGTTACTTGTCCTTGGCCGAGTCTTTCCCTGCGTCGCCACTGATGGCCTTGAGAAGCTTCGGTGGCCGCGTGATAACTTCGTCGATGAGACCGTACCGTTTGGCTTCTTCTGCCGACATGAAGTAGTCCCGTTCGGTGTCCTGGGATATCCTCTCCAGCGGCTGGCCGGTATGTTTGGCCATGATCTCATTGAGTCGTTCGCGGATTTTCAAGATCTCTCTGGCATGAATATCGATTTCTGTGGCTTGCCCCTGAAACCCGCCCATGGGCTGGTGAATCATGACCCTCGCATTCGGCAGGGCGAATCGCTTGCTTTTGGTTCCGGCGGCAAGCAAAAAAGCCCCCATGCTGGCGGCCTGGCCGAGGCAGATGGTGTTGATCGGGGGTTTCACGTACTGCATGGTGTCATAAATGCCCAATCCTGCCGTGACGCTTCCCCCCGGGGTGTTGATGTAGAGATTGATGTCCTTTTCAGGGTCCTCTGCTTCGAGGAACAAGAGCTGGGCAATAACCAGGTTGGCAAAGATGTCGTCGATTGGCGCACCGAGGAAGATGATCCGGTCTTTCAGGAGCCGAGAATAAATGTCGTAGGCGCGTTCGCCTCGGTTAGTCGTTTCGATAACAATGGGAACTAGCATGCACGTCGTTCCTTTCCGCTTACAGCCTGTTGAAGCCGAGGTGCAAGGCCGACCCTGCACCACTCGGCACTATCCCTGAATCACCGCATTGCGGTAAACGAAATCCAAGGCTTTATCCACCAAAATCCTGGTGCGTAACTCATCGATGGACTCTTGTCCTCCAGCTTTGACCATCTTGACGAGATCGGCCGGCGGCACTTTGAGTTCCGACGCCAGCCGCATGATTTCGGCGTTGAAATCGTCCTGCGTGACCGCCAGCCCTTCTTTCTCGGCGATCGCCTCTAACACGAGACTGACCTTCACGCGGCGTGCTGCTTCGTTCCGATGCTCCTGGCGAAGGTTTGTGAGATCCTCCGTGCCGGGCGATTCCTGGGCGCCAGTCTTCCGCTGTTGCTGCTGCACGTGCTGGCGGATGATGGCTTCCAGCTCACGCTCCACCAGGGTTTCCGGGAGGTCGAAGTGGTGGGTCTCCACGAGCCGTTTGATGATCGTATCCTTATGGGTGTCTTCGATTTCTCGCTTCAGCGCCTGTTCCATCCCGCCCCTCAGCTTGTCTTTGATTTCCTGGAGCGAGGTGTAGGGGCCACAGTCTTTGGCAAATTCATCGTCCAGGGCCGGCAGCTTCTTTTCCTTGACGGATTTGATCGTCAGCGTGAACACGACTGTCTTGCCGGCAACGCGAGGGTCGGGATGGCTGGCTGGGTACGGCTGGGAAACTTCGAGCACGTCGCTCTCTTTCTTCCCCCCGACATGCGAATCAATTTCCAAGCCCAAGACGGACGCGTGTGATCCGACCTTGTGGAGTTGACCTTCCTTCTTCGTTCCTTCCAGCGGTGCGCCATCGAGAGCGCCTTGCACATCCAGCACGATATAGTCCCCGTCCACGATGGTATGGCCTGCCGGTGTAGCTTCCAGGCGTGCCTGTTGTTCGCGCAAGACCGCAAGGCCTCGGTCGAGCTGTTCGTCGGTGACGGTGCGTTTGTCGGGCTTGAGCGAGATCGGACTCGGCGCTTTATAGTCCCGCAACTCGATGTTCGGCTTGATCTCGACGGTCGCGGTAAATATAAAGGGTTCGTTCTTCTTAATCTTGACCCGGTCCAGCGGGGGAATTTCGACGAGGACCGGCACAATCCCCGCTTGGCGAACGGCCTTGTCGTAGAAGTCCGGCACGAGGCTTCGGATCACGTCCTCTTCCACGGTTTTGGCATAGCGTTTTTCCAGCAAGGCCAAGGGTACCTTGCCAGGGCGAAATCCTGGGATGTTGACCTGGCGGTTCAGCTCGACGTAGGCGCGGGCAATCCGTTGCGTGACCTCATCGGCCGGCACCTCAATCTTGAGGGCGCGTTTCATCGGCCCTAGTTCAGTCACTTCCATTTTCATAGCTGGGGCGTACCCTTTTCCTTGTAAGAAGCCTTGCGCGGGCTGCCGAGCCGTAGCCGGCTGCCCGGTCGTGGTCTGGTGCGAGAGGGGGGACTTGAACCCCCACGGTTACCCACGAGATCCTAAGTCTCGCGCGTCTGCCAGTTCCGCCACTCTCGCATGGTGGGGTCTGCAGGAGCCGACTCCAGGATGATGAGCAAACAAACAAAAATACACGTTCCTGTGGGTATTTTGTACCGTTGGATGTATCCCACTGTCAACCCATACTCCTGCGGGGTGGAAGTGTGTTCACTTGCGTGCCCATGGGAGGGTTAGCATCCATTTCTAACCCGGATTACTCATGAATGCCGTCGCGAGATCGCTTGGAAGCCAGGCGAAGGGCACGAGGCGAGAGGGAAGACATTCCTTCTGGTCACCCCTAGCCTCTGGCCCCGCGCCCAAACATCGGCGGTTGCAGTAGAAGCCTTCGTGAATGATGCGGGCTAAGGTAGCCCCAGCTTTCATTGACGGGTATAATCAGGTAGCATAGGTAATTCATCGTCAGCATACCGGTAAGAGGTGCACGATGCGCGTTGCGCTACTGCTCTCAACTTTGGCTTTCAGTCTTGTGGCACTTCCCTCTCCTCCCTCTTGGGCCTACCGAGACTATTTCACACCGGAGCAGAAAGCGTTGCTGGACAAGATTCAAACCGTGCGCATCGAGGCGATTGCACTCACAGACAAGGGAGCCGTTGATGCTGCGCCGATTGCCGAGCTTGTAGCCCGCCGGATCGGTGAATTGGGATACACGGTGGTGCAAGAGGCCGGTAAACCCCATGACGCGGTATTCAAAGTAAAATGCGAACAGCGAAAAACATGGGAAGGCACGACTGCAGCAGGAGGCGATGCAGATTTGCCCGATGCCCCGTCTCGGCTGTGGAAAGGCCCCGCCTGTCAGATGACCTATCTCCTCGGTGACATAAAGGTCAAATGGCAGAAAGAGGTCCGAACCGAGTTTCAAGATGCGGGACAAGCCGCGCAATCGGCCAGCGCGGGAGATCCGGGAACCTATGCCATGGGCAAATTGAGAGATGTACTCGAGACATACGAATTCCCCTTGTTGCTGGCCGCTGAATGGGGTCAGCCGGAACGTCTTCTAAAGTTGCTCGATCGATCCGATACGCCGCAGGCCAGAAGGTTCAAAATTATCTCTCTCTTAGGCGAGATGCAAGCCGACGAGGCCTTGCCGAAGCTGAAAGAGGTGCTCAAGGATCGTGACCTGGCGAAGCAAGCGATTGGGGCGATGGGCAATCTCGGCAAGGAGGGCATTCCGCTGCTTGTCGACATCATGAACACGTCTCCGCAGCTTGAATTGCAGGCGGCAGCGGCCAAGGGCTTAGGACAATTGGGCGGGACGCACGGCGATGCGTCCGTCGTGCTGCCGTTGCTCGCCAAGCTGCAGGATCCGAATACCGACTGGTCCGTGCTCACGGAAGTGGCCTGGTCGCTGGGCAAGATTCCGGATAAACGATCGATCCAGCCGCTCTACGATCTCGACAAGAAACTGCAAGCCATGCGCGATCCGGAGAACGTGCCGTTGAAGAAACT
The DNA here is from genome assembly GCA_964590025.1 of uncultured Nitrospira sp. Classification (GTDB taxonomy): domain Bacteria; phylum Nitrospirota; class Nitrospiria; order Nitrospirales; family Nitrospiraceae; genus Palsa-1315. The sequence continues at coordinate 3,272 of CAZPWD010000063.1, read as the reverse complement.
CAAAGAAGCGGTGTTCTGGTCGATCAAACAGTGTGACACATGGGATCAGTTCAGCTAGTCCGCTGTGACGGGGAATCACGAGGAAAGTGGCTGCCATCTGTGACGTGCTGCGCATTGATGCTCAATGCCGCCCCTTCAGTGCGTCTCTGATCTCCATCAATAATTTCTCTTCGTTGGTCGGCCCTGGTGGCGGTGCCGGAGGCGCTGGAGGCGCTTCTTTCTTAAACCGGTTGACCTGCTTGACCAACATGAAGATCACGAACGCAATGATGATAAAGTCGAACACGGTTTGTAGAAACACCCCGTAGTTGAGCGTCGGGGCTCCCGCGGCTTTGGCGGCTACGAGCGATGGCTGACTGGTGCCCGAGAGGGTGAGAAACAGCCCGGTGAAGTCGACGCCTCCCAAGAGCAGACCGATCGGCGGCATCAGCACGTCGCTGACCAGCGAGGAGACGATTTTCCCGAACGCTCCGCCGATAATGACACCGATCGCCATGTC
>CAZPWD010000063.1:0-2673 GCA_964590025.1 uncultured Nitrospira sp. | reverse complement strand
GCGGTCACCTTGCCGGTCATCAGACCGCATGTTAAGATGCCGCCTCGCGAAAATCGGTGAGGAGAGGTGCGAGAGTGGTCGAATCGACATGCTTGGAAAGCATGCGTTCCAGCAATGGGACCGTGGGTTCGAATCCCACCCTCTCCGCCATATGAAGACGTGAAACGTGAGGCGTGAAGCGTAAAGGGGTAGGGTAGCTTCTTCTTGACGAGCTGCCCCTGACTCCTCACCCCTAACGCCTAACGATAAATAGGGGCTGGGCCCTGTGCAGCAGAACCCTGTGAACCCCGCCAGGTCCGGAAGGAAGCAACGGTAAGCGGTCAGTTCTGTGTGCCGCAGGATCACCTGGCCCCGCTTAATCTTTATCCGTGAGGCGTGAAACGTGAAACGTAAGGTGATACGGATTCCCGGAGTCATTCATCTCACCCCTTCACGCCTCACCCCTTACGCCTAACGTCATATGGATTACCAAGTCTCTGCCAGAAAATACCGGCCGGGTACGTTTGATGACGTGATCGGACAGCCACACGTTGTTCAGACGCTGGTCAATTCCATCACCACGAAGCGAATTGCCCAAGCCTATCTCTTTTCCGGGACCCGCGGCGTGGGGAAAACCACGGTGGCAAGAATTCTTGCCAAGGCGCTCAATTGCGAGCGCGGGCCGACCGGCACGCCCTGCGGCACCTGTTCCAACTGCCTCGAAATTGCGCAGGGGACCTCCGTCGATGTCATGGAGATTGACGGGGCGTCCAATACGAGCGTGGACGATGTGCGCGAGATCCGAGAGAACGTCAAGTTCGCTGCCTTTCGTGGGAAGTACCGGGTCTACATCATCGACGAAGTCCACATGTTGTCGAACTCGGCCTTCAACGCGCTGTTGAAGACGCTGGAGGAGCCGCCGCCGCATGTGGTGTTTATCTTCGCCACCACGGAGATTCACAAGATTCCGGCGACGATTCTCTCTCGCTGCCAGCATTACAACTTCCGCCGGATTGCGCGAACCGAGATCGTCGAGCGGCTGCGCCATGTGGTCGATCAGGACAAGATCGTAATCGAGGAACGGAGCCTGATGGCGCTCGCCAGGGCCAGCGAAGGCAGTATGCGCGATGGGCTGAGCCTGCTTGACCAGGCGGTGGCGTTCGGCGGCAAGACGATCGTGCATACGGATCTGGAGGCCCTGCTGGGAGCGGTTCCACAAGAACTCGTTCGTGCCATGATTCAGGCGATCACGGCTCAGGAGAGCGCCGCGGCGCTGCGCGTGCTGGCCCAGCTGTTGGACCAAGGGCATGATCTGCGGGCCTATTGTGCGGAGGTTGTCGAGTATCTGCGCAACATGCTGGTGGTGTCGGTGGTGACTTCACCCCAAGAGTGGCAGGGGTTGATCGAGGCCTCAGCGGAAGACCTCGCACAGATGGCAGCTGATGCGCGCTCGTTCTCGCCCGAGCTACTTCAGGAATTGTTTGCGATCTTCACACAAGCGGAGGACTCGCTCAGGCTCAGTGCCCACCCTCGGTTCGTACTCGAAACAGCGGCCGTGCGTGCGACGCGGTTGCAGCGTCGAGCGGATGGGAAGGCACCCCAAGCGGTGCAGCCAACCCAGACGACACGCCCACCGCAGCCTGCTCCAGTGCACACGGGCCAGCCGGTTTCCCAGGCGCGTTCTGCAGATCCAACGCCCTCCTTGCCACCGCGGCCTCCTCAATCGACAGCTACTATAGCAACCGCTCCGATGCCGTCGAGGTCTTCTGTTGTCGGGAATACGGTGCCCCCGCAAGGCCTCTCGGCCAACTCTGCAACCGTCCGGCCTCCTGGCGCAGCCGGTGAGGTGAAGGCCGCGATGCCTGTGGCATCGCCCCCAACTGATGACGGACGCCTTGTGGTGACGCTCAATTGGGAACAGGTCCAAGAGGAAGTGGCCAATGCCTCTTCCAGGATTGCCGCCTTCCTGGAAAGAGGGCGGTTTGTGGGCGTGGATGGCCATGTTGTGACAATTGGATTTGCTAAGCAGGAGACGGCGGCCCGAGGGATGATCGAGAACCCTGATAATATGGCGGTGCTCACATCGATATGTGCACGATTGAGCAGTCAGACGGTTCGGCTGCGGATTGTCGAATTGACAGAGTTGGATTCTCCGGGACCGACGATGGCGCAGCTCAAGGCGGCGAAGGAAAAAGAACAACGGCTGGTTCTCTTCGAGCAAGCGCGGGCACATCCGGTCGTCAAGCAGGCGCTGGAGATGTTCGGCGCAGAGCTCGCAGAGGTCAGACCGTTGTCGAGACAGAAGGAGGTCGAGGAATGAAGAACCCGTTCGGCAATATGGGAAATATTCTGAAGCAAGCGCAGGCGATGCAGGCGCAAATGGCGAAGGTACAGGAACAGGCCGCGTCGAAGACCGTAACCGGGACGGCCGGCGGTGGCAGTGTGACGGTCACGGCCAATGGGGCTATGCAGCTTGTCGGCATCGTCATCGATCCCGAAGTGGTGAAAGGTGGCGACGTGGAGATGGTGCAAGATTTGGTCATGGCTGCGTCGAACGATGCCCTCAGGAAGGCTCGTGAGATGATGGCGGATGAGATGAAATCGGTTACTGGCGGGATGAACGTCCCCGGACTGCTCTAGCAGGATGCTGAAAAAGTCCGCCAGCGGCGTTCTCGCTTCGCTCAGAGGCTCAAC
>CAZPWD010000062.1:4363-13037 GCA_964590025.1 uncultured Nitrospira sp. | reverse complement strand
CCAAAAAGCGCAAGCCGCCAGGCACTCAGGGGCGAGGCGGATCGCGGTATTCTTTGCTCGGGCCAGAATATTGATAATGTTGGGCGGGCAAGCTCACGAGGAGAGAGGAGGAAGGATGAAAGACCATCGAGCTTTGTGATATGGAGACGATCTGCTCCCGCTTGGGGTCGAACTCTTGCGCTGCGGCCATTACGGCTTCTTTCTTCCGCAACCGCCTCGCTGGTATTCGGCGCTCCCAGTGGTATGTTTTATGCTCAATGAGTCAATGCGGGGAAATTGATTTTCTCCATTGACACGTTTTTCTAATGAGCGTAAGAGAAACGTACGGCCCATTCATTCACTCGATCAGGGGGACTGGACAGGGCGCGCGACTGTCAACGGGTTCCCCCGCCCACTTTCCAAGAGAGGAGGGTAGCGATGGATGACCTGACTCCACCTGGCCACACAGGCCCGCCGATTCGAGGGCGGGCTTCTGATCGGTCGTGCTAGCTGGTTCTCCACTGGCTGTGCCGTAACGGCACCACAGACCAACCGGATATTAGCCTGATCACGTGATGGAGAACTCGACGCTGGCGCGAGGAACACAAGCGCCTGGGATGATATTGTTCTCCCCCGATCAGTAGTTCTATGCCTTGCGCGCGCGGGTCTCAGTTTTTACTGGGCCGAGACAATTACACAGCCGATCTGGCGTCCTAAGCGCCACACATGGGCGACCTCCCACCTTAGTGCAGGGTCGCCCGTGCCGTTCTAGCAGGCTGTTGAAAAAGCCTGCGGGTTCGGCTGGAACCTTCCATGATTTCTTCAATCACGGATTCTTCAGGTCCACAATAGTTTTTCAGCATCCTGCTAGTTGGAGAACATTTTGACGAGCCTACTCAAGGCTTGTGTTGGTGGAGGTCGTGACGTCTGCGCCAGAAGTAGTAGAGCGGGAGGCCGCTCAGGACGGTCGCCGCGCCGTACAACGATTCTGCAGGTCGTTGGACGAGACTGTAGATAACCAATGTGAAGGCTCCGATGACGAGGGCCGCGGGTAAGAAGGGATAGAGTGGAACGCGGTATTGGTGGGTGTCCACGACGCTTGTACGACGAAGACGAAAGATCGTGGAGAGGGTCAAGGCCATAAACAGCGAGAGAACGAGGCCGCTGTAGACGAGGAGTTGTTCGAAGGTTCCGCTCAGAATGAGCAGCGACGCCCAGAGGCTTTGGAAGACGATGGCGCGGGCCGGCACCGCGGTGCGGGGGTGGAGCCAGGCAAGCCAGGGGCTGATCATGCCGTCGCGCGCCATGGCCCAATACACGCGCGGTCCTGCCCACGTCATGGCGCTCACCGCTCCTGCGATGGAGAGAGAGAGAATGGCGGCGACCAGTCGCCCGCTCTGTGGTCCCCACAACGCTGCGGCTGCCTTCTCCGCGACCGGTACGATCGGCTCCTGGGCCAGCTCCGTGATCGACAGCGCTGATAGATAGACGACGTTCAACAGCAGATAGATCACGGCGACGAAGGCTGTGCCCCGGATCATGATCTTGGGCAAAGTCCTCTCGGGGTCAACGATGTCGCCGGCGATGTAACCCGCGACGTTCCAGCCGAGATAGCAGTAGGTCACAATCACAAGCGCGATAGCGGATGCCCCAAGCGTCGGCTGCTGTACGGTGGGCCTGGTGAGGAGCGCATCCCAGTGGCCTGCCACCGCCCATAGCCCGCCGAGAATGAGTCCCCCGATGGCGACGACTTTTGTAGTCGTCAATAGCAATTGCATGCGGCCACCTGTCCCGACACCTCGACAATGCACGAGAGTTGCGATCCACAACAGAGAGAGCGAGAGACCCTTCGCCAGCCATCCCCGCTCGTCCTCGATCGGGACGACTCGCAGCGCATAGGACGAAAAACTGATGGCGGAAGCTGCGACTGCCGCGCCGAAGCCGATCGTGAAGGAGGTCCATCCGCTGAGAAAGGCCACCAGTGGTCCGTAGGCCTCTCGCAGGTAGACGTAATCCCCTCCCGCATGAGGTAAGGCTGCCCCCAGCTCTCCGTAGACCATGGCACCACCGAGAGCAAAGAGCGCTCCCACGAACCACAACAGGAGAATGAGCATCGGATCGCCAAGGTCACGGGCCATTAACCCGGTCGTCGTGAAAATACCACCCCCGATGATGTTGCTCACGAGCACGCAGGAGGCCGTGAACCAGCCGGTCTTCTGCGTGGCTGATTTCAGGCTTGGGTCACTGATTGATTGATGGCTCATGGCATTTGTGGTTGAATAAGGATTAGGGGCTTTCTTTTCTTCCCCTCCTTCCCTACCATACTGAGCGATGCCTGGGAAGCAACCCAAAGTCCCTCGTGCCGCCGGCATTGTGCGACGTCGCCGCCAACCTGCCCATGCGTCGACCGGTTTGGCCGCGATGGAACTCCAAGCCGCGGCTCCTCCGGCGGAGGTCGCCGAACTACATCGAGCGGTCGAGGGTGATGGCGGGAAGGTCCTCGCGATCTATCGGGAGCCCTATGGCGGACGCTGGGTGGTGCTGGCGGCCTTGCCGATCGAACTCGTTGAGCCGACCCCTTTTCAGCGCAATCTCTCCGACACGCACGTTCGCAAGTTAGAACTCGTGATCGGGAAGATCGGGCGGTTTCTCGATCCGATCATTGCGGTGCGTGCGCCAAAGGGTGAGCAGGTCGCGAAATACTGGACTCCCAATGGCAACCACCGGCTCTCGGCGATGAAGACGCTGGGGGCGAAGAGCATCGTCGCGATTGTGGTGCCGGAAGCGGCCGCGGCCTATCAGATTCTCGCGATGAACACCGAGAAGGCGCACAATCTGCGCGAGAAATCCCTCGAAGTCATCCGTATGTACAAGGAACTGGCGCGGCTCGATGATGCGACGGAAGAGACCTATGCCTTAGAGTTCGAGGAGCCGGCCTTCATTACGCTGGGCCTGTGCTATGAAGAACGACCCAGATTCAGCGGCGGAGCCTACCATCCGGTATTGAAGCGAGTGGATGCATTCTTGAAGAAGCCGCTTCATGTGGCGATGACCATGCGGCGCGAACGAGCGAAGACGGTGCTGGCGCTGGACGATCAGATCGTCGAGCAGGTTGAGGCGCTTAAAGCGAAAGGTTTGACGAGTCCCTACCTCAAGAGCTTTGTGGTCGCCCGGGTGAATCCGATTCGGTTCCGGCCAAAGGATGCCGCTCCCCTTTCATTTGATGAGGCCTTCGACCGGATGGCGACCGCAACGGCCAAATTCAACCCCGAGAAGATCAAGATGGAGGACGTGGCCCGCTCGGGCGGCGCAGTTGATGAAGCTCAGTAACCACTCAATCGCCTGATTTCCCCACCTTGCCCTTCCTCTCGAAGCCCATTTAGAATACCTGCCCTAGACAAGATCGGTATGCAGTGTTGACTTTTCATACCAGGAGGTGGCGCCATGAGCCTTGCTGACAACAAATGTATCCCCTGCCGCGGCGGTGTACCGCCAGTCCCGGCGGATCGTGCACAGGCTTTGTTGAAAGAGCTAGGGCGCGGGTGGTCGCTGAACCAGTCCGGCCATCTTGAGCGCTTGTATACGTTCAAGGATTTTGCCCAGGCCTTGGCCTATGTGAACAAGCTGGGTGCCGTGGCAGAAGCGGAAGGCCACCATCCCGATCTCTATCTTGCCTGGGGCAAGTGTAAGGTCGAGATCTGGACGCACAAGATCAATGGCCTGACGGAGAGCGACTTTTACATGGCCGCCAAAGCCGATCGCGCGTTTGAACCATTCAAGCTGTGAACGCTGAATGCAGAACGACGAACGGAGGGATCGTTCTCGTTCATCGCTCAGCGTTCTACGGTCACCGTTTCTCATAGGTTTCCCATGCAACATGACAGACCGGCAGTGGCGCTCGTCAATATGCCGTTCAGCTACTCGAAGTATCCCTCGATCCAACTGGGCACACTCTCCGCGCTGCTCAAGTCGAGGGGGATCCCCGTCGACTGCCATCATCTAAACGTGCGTTTCGCCCACAAGATCGGCGTGCCCCTCTACGAAGTGATCTGCGAGAAACGAGCGCTGTTTGGCGAGTGGATTTTTTCATATCTCTTGTTCCGCGACAATCCGAAGCGCGCCGAGTATCCCCGCCTGTTTAAGCCGGTGTTTGAGCAAGTCGCCAAGGAGAGCGGGCATCCGGCCTCGTTCTTCGAAGACATGGCGACGAGGACGGCGCCACAGTTTTTGACCTGGGCTCTAACCGCAATCGACTGGGGGCAGTATAGGATTGTCGGGTTCACCTCCACGTTCGATCAAAACGTCGCCAGCCTGACGATGGCGAAACTCATCAAGGATCTCTATCCCAACGTGACGATCGTCTTCGGTGGAGCGAACTACGACGGCGAGATGGGGCTGGAATACTTCCGGGCCTTTCCCTTCATCGATCATGTGGTGGGGGGGGAAGGGGAAGAAGTGTTCCCGGAATTGGTTCGATACCTCCTCGAGGGAAAGGCCGGGATTGTTCCCAGCGGCGTGACCTATCGAGAGGGAGCGGCGATCGCGTTCACTCCGAACAACTCACTCTTCTCGGACTTTGCGAAGACCGGTCCACCCGATTATGACGATTACTATCATCTTCTGGCTGAGCTGGGGGAGGCGGCGCAGGGGCTCGATCGGATCCTGCTCTACGAAGGTTCGCGGGGCTGTTGGTGGGGGGAAAAACATCACTGTACGTTTTGTGGATTGAACGCACAAAGCATGAAGTTTCGGGCCAAATCGACTGGGCAAGTGGCCCGGGAGATGGCCTATCTCTCCAACCGATACGATACGGTGCGATTTCGTTTGGTGGACAACATCATCGACATGAAATATGTGGAAAACCTCTTCGGTCGGTTTGCGGCAGACCATTGTGATCTCGACGTGTTCATCGAAACCAAGAGCAACCTGCATAAGAGCCAGATTCAAACGCTCGCCGCCGGGGGCGTGAAGTGCATGCAGCCGGGATTGGAGAGTCTGAGCCTCAATCAGCTGCAGGCGATGGATAAGGGCGTGACGCCGATGCAGAATATTATCTGTCTCAAGTGGAGCTACTACTATCATGTCGCGGTGTCCTGGAATATCTTGCTCGGGTTTCCCGGAGAAACGAACGAGGACTACCGTCGGCAGATCGACATGATTCCGTCGTTGTTCCATCTGCAGCCACCGGAGTCGACCGGAAAGTTCTGGCTGGAGCGCTTCAGTCCCTACTACACCAAACCACACGAATATGGCGTCCGCATCACCGGTCCGGGGGCGGCGTACGAGTATGTCTACGATGCTCGGCAGGTGGACTTGAAGAAGATCGCCTACGATTTCGAGTATGAGCTGGACAATTGGAACGTGGACCCGCACGTCTACCAAGAATTGGTCGACCTAGTGCAGGAGTGGCAGAGACGGGTCGGTTCGAGCGATCGGCCGTTTCTCTATTACTCGAAGGCGATGGACTATGTCACCGTATACGATGGTCGGAATCCGAAGGCACCAATACGGCGGCGCTACGAGTGGCCTGCGGCTGGAATCATCGAAGTCTGTAACGAAGCGGCCAAGAGTGCAGACCAAATCCGCACGCTGCTGGCAAGCCGACCTGACAGGAGCGCGAATATCGACGGAGAGATTGATCAGGTGCTCGGTGTACTGACGGCTGCACGGATTCTCTACGAAGAGCGCGGAAAATACTTTACTCTCGCTGTTCCCGAAAACCCCTACCTCTAGCTGAACAAGTCATCGGTCTCATCACATCGACAGTTTGTCGGCGACGTTGCGCATCTGGACGCCGTGCACGAGCGAGGCGCCGCCTCGGATGGCGCAGGCGACATGGACGGCTTCCGTCATTTCTTCGATGTTCGACCCTTTTTCAAGGGAGGCCTGCGTATAGGCATCGATGCAGTAGGGACACTGGACTGCGTGGGCGACGGCGAGGGCAATGAGGGCCTTTTCTCGTTCCGTCAGAGCCCCTTCAGCGAAGACGGCGCTGTAGTAGGCCATGAATTTCTCCCAAAGGTCCTTGTTGCCCTTACCCATCTCGGCGAACTTGCCCAGATCGTGCGGATGATAATAGGTCTCCATTGGCAACTCCAAATTGTGAATGTTAAAGTTTGAATGTTGAATGAGCGTGCACCCCTTCATTCACCATTCACAACTCATCATTCAACATTGTTTTGCGATCATGCGTTGCTGGGCGGTTCGGGATCAGCTTGTGTGAGCACCTGCGAAAACCGCGTCCCGACGATGCCGGTCACCTTGGCCATGAGGTCGGTCACCTCTTGCCATTCCTGCGGCAGAAGATCCTGTTTCAGTTGAGGATGAATCGCCCATTGGGCATCGACTTGTGTTCCCTTTCGGCTCACGAGCACCCGAAGCAGCTCCACATCCTTGGTATGTGATTCGGCCCCTGCATCTTCGGGTGGATTTCCGTTTGAATCTCCCGATGGAAGCGTTGAACGTGCCATACAGCCAATCTCCTTCCCTCTTGTAAGAAAGAAATCATACCCCATCGGTATTCCGTCTGTATATCTTCCAGAAGGCCCCTGTGGCTTGTCTGGACTGTTCGTTCATCTGACTGATCCGATGCGAGCGCAGCGGGACTGATGCCTTATTAGCCTGCATTATTCATGAATGCTTCTGCTGCAATCGCGGATTCGCCGCTGCGACAAGCCTGGACGCCGCGGGCGCTGCGTCCAGGCAGGCGGGCTCGTCGCTCGCTCGGTCAACATACTGTTGCAAGTATGCATCCCTCCCTCGCGGCTCCGCGCGCCTGTCTCGCTTGGCGACTGCGCGATTTCACGACGAACCGTCATGAATAGTGCTGGCTAGGGAGTTGCGTCTTCTTGGAGTACGTCAAGCATGGCCTGATGGATAGGCCCGTTACTTGCCACCAGTTCTTGCCCGTAGATCGAGTGAGTGTTACCCGCGAAGCCCGTCACCTTGCCGCCGGCTTCGCGGAGGATGATGACTCCCGCCGCCATGTCCCAAGGGTTCAGTTTCACTTCCCAAAATCCATCGAACCGGCCGGCCGCGACATAGCAAAGATCCAGTGCAGCTGTCCCAGTTCGGCGCAATCCCTGCACCTTCAATGCGAATCGTGCGAAGTGGTTCAAGTTATTGTTCGGGGTCTCACGAATGTCGTACGCAAATCCGGTCACGAGGAGCGCGCGATCGAGATGATCCGTTGTGGACACGGAAATGGGCACTCCATTGAGGTGAGCCCCGTGACCGATGTGCGCGGTGAAGAGTTCGTCCCGAGTCGGGTCGTAGACCACTCCGATAATCATACGTCCGTCGCATTCCACCCCGATGGACACACAGTAGGCGGGGAACCCGTGGGCAAAGTTGGTTGTGCCATCAAGTGGATCGATCACCCATTTGTAGCGGGATGGAGGTTGCTCGGTCAGCCCACGTTCCTCGGCAAGGACAGGATGGGTTGGGAAGGCGTCATGGATGATGTCGATGATGCGTTGCTCCGCCCGGTGGTCGGCGTCGGTGACAAGGTTGATGATCTGCTTATGTTCAATGAGAAAACCGGTGCGCGAGCAATCCCTTAGAACGGCTCCGGCCTGGCGGGCCGCGTCAGTGGCGACTGAGATGAGTGTGTCGAGGGGGATATCCTGGCCATATGGTAGGGACATGAGGCGGTATCATAGCACGAGGCTGTGTTTTACTATGTGGAGCGAAGAGATCTTTCGAACGGGAAGCAATCCCACTCTTTGCGGCCAAGAACCGATTGGTTTCTTGACACTCTTATTGACCGAGCAGATGACATTGCGAGCAAGCAGGGACCAGTTTTAAAGCGATCATGCTATGCAAGCCACAATCGCAACTTTTTCTATTGACTTGTTATGCAAGCAATGCTATAAAGCAAGCATGCTTCACCTGGGGGCAAGGTCGTGGAAGAACTCACTGATATTTTGGTTGGTCTTGAACAGCGAATCAGCGCCTACAAGAACCGGCTGCAAGAGCTCGAAAAGAAACGTCGTCGTTTGGACGACGAAATCGCCACAATTAAGAAATATTTGGAGTTGGCAGAAACGCTGTATCGCGTTGAAGCCGACAAGGCCAAGCTCGCCAGTCTCTCCAGTCAATTCTATTCCGACGAAAAAGGTGCTCGTCAGCGACCGAATACGGATGTCACCGACCAGTCGAGGGAAATCCTCATGGGGCGGAGCAAGTATTCAGGGAAAAGCGTGTCGGAAGCCGCGTACGAAATGCTCCGCGAGGCGAATCGCTCGATGCACGCAAAAGAGCTTGTGCAACGATTGGTCGAGGGGGGGCTCCAGATCAAGGGGAAAACGCCGCTGACATCTGTGGCCACGTCCTTGAAGCGGGACAAGCGGTTCAAGAAAGTGGGTCCGAATACGTTCGAAGCATTGGAAGAATCCCTGATACACGTAGTGTAGTGCGTCTGGGCTAGGTAGACCTCAAAATATACGAAGGGGGGTGAGAGTCTTGGCGACGAAGAAAGCAGCAAAGAAGAAGAAGAAGTAGTCCCCGCCTTGGTTCTAGCGTCGGGAGCGAGGCCACTTGCTCCCGACGTTAAATCACATCTCAGTTCCCCGCACGTCACAAATCATCTTGCCTGTTTTGGCAAGACCACGCGCAGACTTCCATTCAAGAGGATGAGCGTTAGCAGGATGCTGAAAAAGTCGCTCTTCTCACCCGCCCGGCCCCGGAGCGCCGA
>CAZPWD010000062.1:0-4347 GCA_964590025.1 uncultured Nitrospira sp. | reverse complement strand
GGGTTGGGCGGGTGAGAAGGGCGGACTTTTTGAGCATCCTGCGGGGCTGTTCTCTTCGTGTCCCAGACGTGCAGGCCATCGAAGTTCTGCTGTGCTGAAATGGTTTTCGGCAGCCTGTTAGGAGGCTTGGAGGGCCACAAGCGATGCGGATCGCGATGCGGCCTTGGCAGAACGAGGCTCAGACGCGGCGACCGTTTCGTCGGCGTTGAGCAACACCCAGCTATCGGGGTGGGTAAGAATCTGTTGAACGAGGCGTGTGTGTATCGCATGCCCCGAGCGCTCGGCGATCAAGTGCCCGATAAAGGGTACGCCGAGCAACGAAAAGTCTCCGATCAGGTCCAGGATCTTATGTCGTACGAACTCATTGGCGAAGCGGAGGCCTGATTCATTGAGAATGCCGTCTTGAGAGAGGACGATCGTATTGTCCAGGTTGCCGCCCTGGCCAAGCCCGCGAGCCCAAAGGGCTTCCACTTCCTGCAAGAACCCGAATGTCCTGGCATCCGCGATCTCGCGCTCAAACGCATGGGCTGAGTGCTCATAGGCGTAGGTCTGAGTCTGGATCAAAGGATGATTGTAATGGATGGAATAGGTGATCTTGGTGGTCGAAGACGGTTCGATACGAACTCGACGAGCTCCATCCACCACCTCGAGAGGCCGTGTGATTTTCAGATAGGGTTGCCGCCGGCTCTGGGGAACAATTCCGGCTGAGTGGATCAAGTGAACGAAGTGTGCCGCGCTCCCGTCCATGACGGGAGCCTCACCGGCATCAACCTCCACGTATACGTTATCGATGTCGAGTCCCGCCAATGCGGCTAGGATGTGCTCGATCGTCTTTACCTGAAACCCTTTACCGCTGATCGCAGTGCAGAGTTCCGTAGGCACCAAATGCTCGACGGAGGCCGGGAGGGAGGCTCCATTTTTGCCATTCCGGTTTACAAAGACGACGCCTGTGTTTGGTGGAGCAGGCCTGAGCGTCAGGGTGACGGGCTGTCCGGAGTGGAGCCCAACTCCTGCACAACTCACTGCATTCGCTAAGGTTTGTTGAGCCCTCACAAAGTCACCCCAAAATTACACAGGGGGGTATCAGCAACTCGTGTGCCAGCCGGTGTTTTTGCGAAAAGTGATCATAAGGAATTGATAATAAAAGAAATATGTTTAAATGCAGCGCCGTGAAGACATGTTGCAAAAACATGACACCTGTGACTTTTCAAAGGATTATCGAATCGTAATTTCCACCCCCATCATGTCATGACGAACCAACGCAACTGAACATGGAGTCGATCACGCGACTGGCAGCAAGGGTTGACGGAAATGGCTCACGATCTGTTGGTGGCTGAAAAGGAATATGTGATGATCGGTCGGTTTCCACAACAACTATGGCCGGGGATCCAACTCAATGAGTCCTTTCCGAATGGCCAGGATTGCGGCCTGAGTGCGATCATAGACTTGGAGTTTATGAAAGATATTCCGCACGTGGTTCTTGACGGTTTTTTCGCTCAGGTCCAAGTTATTGGCAATTTCCTTGTTCGTCTTGCCGTCTGCAACCAAGCGTAAAACCGTGATCTCTCGTTCCGTCAGATCGTGCTCGACCCACCCAGGCTTTTTCCCCTTCTTCTGGGACATCAAGGAGAACTCCGCCAAGATCTTGCTCGCTACGGATGGATGGATCAGTGACTCGCCCTTGTAGATCGCACGAATCGCGGCGACAATCTGAGAGGACTCGGAATCCTTTAAGAGATATCCGGTGGCGCCGGCGCGCACCAAATCGAAGATGTATTGTTGCTCGTCATACATGGTCAGGGCCACGACGCCGATATGAGGGAACTCACGCTTGATCTGTCTGGTCGCTTCGACCCCGCCCATCCGGGGCATGCTCACGTCCATCAGCACGACGTCAGGGACCAACGTCTTCACCTTCTCGACCGCTTCCATGCCATCCTGGGCCTCGCCTACGATAAGAATGTCGTCTTTCGTCTTGAGGATTGCGGCCAGTCCTTCGCGTACGACGCGATGGTCGTCCGCGATGAGCACCTTAATCTTCTCCATGGGGTATCGTCTCCTTTTTGACCAGGGGGATGTCAACGACGATCGTTGTGCCCCGCCCTTTCTTAGACTCGATTTTGCCTTCACCGCCCACAAGTCGAGCCCGCTCCAGGATTCCGCGAATCCCGAAGTGATCCCACTTGTCGGGATCACGCAGCACGGTGTCCATGTCGAATCCCACGCCGTTGTCCCCGATGGTGACCCGGAGGCGTTCGGGGTCGATGTCCAGCCCCACGGTTACCCGAGTTGCTTTCGCGTGTCTCTCCACGTTGCTGAGGGCTTCTTGCACAATGCGAAACAGGAAGATCTTGGTGCGCGGAAACAAGATCTGTTCATCGCCGGATACGCGGAACTGCGTCTTGATATGGTATTGGGTCTCATACGAGGTGAGATAGTTGGTAAGGGCTGGGAGCAGCGCCATCTTGTCATAGTGGAGCGGGCGGAGATTGAAGATGACTTGCCGCGCCTCCTGGATGGCCAGCTTCAGTTGGGCTTTGCTTTCGCGCAAGGTGGCCAGGCTGGCTTTCGGATCTTTTCGAATCAGTTGCTGGCTCAAATCCAGTTTGAGATTCACCCCGGCCAAGCTCTGCACGAGGCCGTCGTGCATTTCGCAGGCAATGCGTGTCCGTTCCTCCGTCACCGCCACACCCGTTTCCTTGACATACAGTCGATAGAGCGATTGGTACTTGTTCAAGGTTTTCTCGATCTCTGCCGTGGCGCGGATGCGGGCATCAATGAGGTCCCACATAAATTTGGCGCTGGCCCCGCCGATGATCGTGACGCCCATCCGGTGGAAGTCTTGGAGCAACTCCCAGACTTTGGCATCGCCAGACACGTCGATGATGAGATCCACGCGCTCGAGGTCCAGGAGCCGACGGTAATCGCGGGTCACGGGGATGCCGAGCCGTTTCGCCAGTGCGGTGCCAGGGGCGTTTGCCAGGATTTCGGCCACGCCCACGATTTGCACCAGCGGGTCTGTCGCAAAGATCTCCATCAGTGCCGTGCCGCCGCGGCCGGCGCCGATGATGGCCACATGTGTACCGCTGGGCGCTCCGGCCTTGCGTGGTTGTCCGGGAGACTTGGCTTGGGTTGTCGGCATCTTGACGCCTACTCGCTGAAAAATTGCACCATGTTGTAGACCGACGAACGGCGGAAGGACATGGAGATGACGATGAGGAGAGAGGAGGGACCCTGCGGCCCTCACCGCTCGCGGCGTTGCTGGGCCAACGTTCTCAGCTCGTCCATGAACTGGTCAATGTCTTTGAACTCGCGGTAGACAGACGCAAAGCGAACATATGCGACCTGATCCAGTTGATGAAGCTCTTTCATCAACTCTTCACCCACGATCCGGCTCTCGATTTCGGTCTCACCCATTTCCTGAACGCGTTTCTCGATGCGATCCGTCACTGCTTCGATGGTGGCGGTACTGATGGGCCGTTTTTCGCAGGCCTTCTTGAGACCGGCGAGAATTTTGGAACGATCGAACGACTCCCGGCGGCCGTCCTTTTTCACCACCACGGGAAGGATTTCATCGACGCGTTCGTAGGTGGTGTAGCGACGCTTGCAGCCGAGACACTCGCGGCGGCGGCGAATAACCTCACCTTCCTTCGCCATGCGCGAGTCTACGACCTTATCTTCGAGTTCATCGCAGAACGGACATTTCACAGGCGGTGATCCTGCCCTGTCTGACGCGGTTTAGTAGGAATAAAAGATCGGAAAACGGCTGCAGAGCGCTTTGGCCTGAGTGCGGACTTCCTCGAGCATCGCGGAGTCTTGCCGATGCTGCAGCACCCGGTCGACCAAGCCCACAATCTCTTTCATCTCGGCTTCCCGCATCCCACGGGTCGAGACAATGGGAGTTCCCAGTCGAATGCCACTGGCGACGGCTGGCGGCTTCTCGTCGTAAGGCACGGCATTCTTGTTCACGATAATGCCGGCAGCGCCCAAGGCCGCGTCCGCTTCTTTGCCTGTAATGCCCTTGTTGGTCAGATTCATCAGCATCAGGTGCGTATCTGTGCCGCCCGACACAATCTTGTACCCACGGTCGAGGAGCCCTTGGGCCAGCACCTTCGCATTGGCGATGACCTGCTGTTGGTAACGCGTAAAAGCTGGCGAGAGGGCTTCCTTGAAGGCGACGGCCTTCGCCGCGATTACATGCATTAAGGGTCCGCCTTGTATTCCGGGGAAGATAAGTTTGTCGACCGGTTTGGCATACTCAGCCTTGCACATCACGACGCCACCTCGGGGTCCGCGCAGGGTTTTGTGTGTGGTCGTGGTGACAAAGTCGGCATAGGGAACAGGATT
>CAZPWD010000061.1:0-13095 GCA_964590025.1 uncultured Nitrospira sp. | reverse complement strand
AACAAGATCTGGAACGCGGCTCGTTTCAGCCTCATGAATCTCGATGGGCCACGAACCGCCACCGCGCCATCCGAACGCACCTTCCCCGACCGCTGGATTTTGAGTCGCCTCAACCAGACGATCCATGTGGTCACATCAGAACTGGAGGCCTATCGGTTCGATCGCGCGGCGAATGCGCTATACCAATTCATCTGGCACGAGTACTGTGACTGGTACCTCGAACTGATCAAGCCCACACTTCAAAACTCAACGAACCCGGAAGGACCAGGGACCAGACAGACCCTCGTCGAGACGCTAGAGACCACGATGCGCCTCCTGCATCCGTTCATGCCGTTTCTCACCGAAGAGATCTGGCAAACAATCCCGCACCAGGGCGCGAGCATCGTGGTTCAGCGCTATCCAATACCAGAAGTTACATGGACCGCGCCTGAAATGGACCAACGCTTTGCGCTGCTCGAACAGACCATCGGCCTGGTGCGCACATCCCGCATGCTCTTGAACTATCCGCCGGGGCAACAGATCACGTTCTACGTCGCGCACGACGAGCCCCAGCGACAGGGCCACCTGGACCAACTCCGAAGCTACCTCGCCCATCTCGGCCGTGGCACTGTCGATCTAGCCCCAACGACTCACTGGCCCACCAGTAACCTCCTCCGGTTGGTCACGGAGGGCTTATCCGTCGGCATTGCGGTGGCGGGCGACGTCGATCTCAACAAAGCGCTGGATCGCATCATCAAGCAGCAATCCGAGCAGACCAAGGAGATCGAGCGGCTGGAGAGGAAACTGCAGAATCAGGAGTTTACCGCCAAGGCTCCGCCTGAGGTCATTACCGATCACCAGGATCGCCGTGCAAGCCTGCGCCGAGATCAAGCCATGCTCACCAGCAGTGAGCAACAGTTGCGCGCCATGCTGGGAACGTAACCGATGATCAGGCCCCCGGTTGCCGACATACAGCGCGCCATTCGACGTGCACTCCAAGAAGACCTCCCCCTTGGCGACGTCACGACAGCCGCACTCTTTCCCTCTCCCACACCAGCGCTCGCGCGCATCGTCGCCCAACAATCGCTGGTGGTCGCCGGTCTTGCCGCAGCCGTGCGAACCTTTCGAACCGTGGATGCGTCCCTCGTCTTCTCCATCCACAGCCAGGATGGAGAACGCGCAAAGGATGGAGACTGTCTCCTCCAGATCGAAGGCGATGGGCGATCCATCATGAAGGCCGAACGAGTCGCCCTGAACTTTCTCCAACACCTCTCCGGTATCGCCACCTTGACGCGTCGGTTCTGCGACGCAGTTCGCGGATACCCCGTGACCATCCTCGACACGAGAAAGACGATCCCGGGCTTCCGTGCGCTTCAGAAATGGGCGGTCCGCCTCGGCGGGGGCACGAATCACCGCCAGTCGCTGAGCGACGCCGTCCTCATCAAAGACAATCATCTGGCCCTCCTAAACCGAACGACAATGCCCGTCCGAACTGCATGCCGCAAGGCAAAAGCCAACGCCCCTCACAGCATGAAGATTATCGTGGAAGTGGAATCGTTGGCGGATGTGCGGCAGGCCGTCGCAGGACGAGCCGACATCATTCTGCTGGATAACATGAACCCGGCGACTGTCCGTCAAGCCATCCGGCTGATCAAGGGACGAGCACTCGTGGAAGTGTCCGGAGGAATCACGCTAAAGAACGTGCGAGCGATGGCGGCGGCCGGCCCAGATCGCATCTCCATCGGAGCCCTCACCCATTCAGCCCCAGCTGCGACGCTCAGCCTGGTACTCGAACCACGCCGGCACGGTCGTTCGTGAAAGGTGAAACGTAAAACGTGAAACGTAGTTCAAGGGAGGTATGGCCTATGGCTTATAGCTTATGGCCCGGACGAGATACGGTGATCTTCGTGACACGTTTCACGTCTCACGTTTCACGAATAACGGCCTTCCTAGGCAAGCGACTTTTTCAGCATCCTGCTAGGTAACCAGTGCAACCCTCGCCACCACTCACCCGAAACACGATCCACAGCACCCTTTCGACCACGTGGTTGGGGCGTCGTATCGAGCTGTTCGACTGCCTCCCTTCAACCAACCGGGAGGCCGTTCAGCTCGCACAGGCAGAAGTGGAACATGGCACCGTCGTCGCCGCCGATAGCCAGACCGCCGGACGCGGGCGTCTCTCCAGAACCTGGTTTTCCCCGCCCGGTGCCAATCTCTACTGTTCCATCATCCTCAGATCAACACGCCCACCGGAACACCTCACGGAATGGCTCTCCTGGTTGCCGCTGATCTCTGCGCTGGCCGCAGCCGAAGCGATCGAACAGGTCTCGTCCATCCAGGTCTCCGTGAAATGGCCCAACGATCTCCTGATCTCGGAACGAAAGGTTGGCGGAATCCTCTGTGAAAGCGGTACAGGAATGCGATCAGACCCTTTCCAGATCATCGGAATCGGCATCAACGTCAACCTTGACCACGATGACTGGCCCGCTGACCTTCGCGACTCCGCCACGTCGATATGGCAGGAACGGAAGATCGTCGTCGACCGCAACAGACTACTCGCGCAGCTGCTCCTCGAACTCGAACAGTGCCTCGATGAATTGGTCATTCACGGAACGAATCGGATCGGGCTGGCCTATTACCAACGATGCTCGACCATCGGCCACACGGTACAAGCGACGTTGGCCAATGGAGACGTGGTCGTGGGGCTTGCCGAGGGAATCGGCCAGGATGGATCCTTGCACGTGCGGCCGCAGACAATTCAACCTGGCTCGGGAACACCGGAGGTCATCCACTTGCGGGTCGCCGACATTATTCACGTGAGAACATAAGCAGAGCGTTTTTGGGTTTGTTTGGTCTATTTGGTTTGTTTGGTTGAACTAGCCTAACCAGACAAATGAAACAAACCAGATAAACCAGATGAACCAGATCGCCCGCTGGCCAAACCACCCGCGCGAAACGTACAATAGGTCCCATGCTCGTCGTCGTTGATATCGGCAACACCAACATTGTCTGGGGCGTCTATGACGGGCGCACCCTGGCGGCCCATTGGCGATTAGCCACGGACGTGAAAAAAACCTCGGACGAGTACGGCATCCTCTTTGCCAATCTCCTCACGGCCGCAGGGATTCCCTCTCAACGTCTCTCCGGCGCCATCATCTCCAGCGTCGTGCCTGCGCTGACCGGGACCTTCGAAGACATGCTCGAACAATATTTTCATCAGCATCCAGTGATCGTCACCTCGGATACGGACACGGGGCTCACACTCCGTTACGCCAACCCAAAAGAAATCGGCAGCGACCGGCTGGTGAATGCCGCAGCCGCTTATCATAAATATCGCCGCGATCTCATCGTCGTCGATTTCGGCACCGCCACGACCTTTTGCGCCATCACGGCAGAGGGCCATTACCTCGGAGGCGTCATCGCCCCCGGCCTCGGGATCTCGGCGGAAGCCCTGTTCGCACGCGCCGCCAAACTGGCCAAGGTGGAATTGATCCGTCCTAAGACCGTGATCGGCATCGACACCGCCGGCAGTATTCAAGCCGGCCTGTTATTCGGGTATGCAGGACTGGTCGATACCGTCGTCCGGCGAATGGAACAGGAACTCGGACGTTCCGTCTATGTCATCGGCACCGGAGGACTCAGTTCCATCCTGGCAGCCGAAACCACATCCATTCAAAAAATTGAACCGCTCCTGACGTTAGAAGGTCTAGAGCTTCTCCACCGGCGCGCTCAAGGAACCGTGAAACGTTAGGCGTGAAACGTGAAACGAGGGTCGCCACGGAGCTGCGGCACTTCAGCCTTCAGACCGCCTCACCCGACCCGCTTTTCTCGTAAGTCTCGCTCCTCGCGCTTGTCGCGCGCCACACCGTGGTCCCTGCACAAGTAATTAATTTATCTGGTCCGGTTGACTTTATGGGCCCTGTGGCTATCTTTTGTCGGACAAAGGAGTCTTTCATGCCCGAGGAACACCAGAACGCGAATACAATCGAGAACTTGGATACTCCATCGCCCGGCGATTGCCCCGCCACGGAGGAAACAGGCCTGGTCGAGGAGCTTCAGCAGACTCTCGCGGAAAAGACCGAAAAACTCAAGGAACTCAACGACAAGTATCTGCGACTCGCCGCTGAGTTTGACAACTATAAGCGCTTGGCTCAGCGGGACCAGCGCGATCAGATCCGATTCGGCAATGAGCAATTGCTCAAGGAACTCTTGCCGGTCGTCGATAATCTGGAACGGGCTATTAAGGCCTCACGCGAGGGGGGGAGCAGCGACGTCCTCATCCAGGGCGTGGATCTCACCCTCAAGCAATTGACGGAAGCCTTAACGAGATTTCATGTCATACCCGTCGAGACGGTCGGCCAGCTGTTCGATCCCGCCACGCATCAAGCCGTCAGCTCCGTCGCGTCCCAGAAGGTTCCGGAGCTGCATGTAGTGGACGAGTTTCAGCGAGGATACCGCCTGCATGACCGTATCTTGCGGGCAGCCATGGTGAGCGTATCGAGGGGGCAGACCGACGGCGCACCGGGAACAGACGAGACGATCGGTTCATCGTAACACCATCGTGATAACACAGACCGAGTAGGAAGGAAGGAGCAGGCACATGGGCAAAGTGATCGGCATCGACCTCGGAACCACGAACTCCTGCGTCGCCATCATGAGCGGCGGCGACCCGATTGTGATCGCCAACGCAGAAGGAGCCCGCACGACACCGTCCGTTGTCGCCATCACAGAGAAGGGCGAGCGCCTCGTCGGGCAGATTGCAAAGCGGCAAGCGATTACGAACCCGGAGAACACGATATTCTCCGTGAAACGACTGATGGGCCGCAAGTTCCGTAGCCAGCAAGTGACAGACGCCGCCAAGCGACTGCCCTATAAGATGTCCGAGGGAGACAACGGCGATGCGCATGTCGAATTGCGCGGCAAACGCTACAGCCCGCCGGAAATCTCCGCCATGATTCTGCAGAAGATGCGGCAGACGGCGGAGGACTATCTCGGCGAGAAAGTCACCGAGGCGGTCATCACCGTCCCGGCCTACTTCGACGATAGCCAGCGCCAAGCCACCAAGGATGCGGGCCAGATCGCAGGCTTGAACGTCCTCCGGATCATTAACGAACCGACAGCCGCGTCCCTCGCCTACGGCCTGGACAAGAAGAAGGACGAACGGATCGTCGTCTATGACCTGGGTGGCGGTACGTTCGACGTGTCTGTCCTTGAGATCGGCGACGGCGTCTTCGAGGTCAAGTCGACCAACGGCGACACCTATCTCGGCGGCGACGACTTCGACCAGCGCGTCATGGACTGGTTAGTCGATGAATTCAAGAAAGATCAAGGCATCGATCTTCGGAAGGATCGGATGGCCCTCCAACGCCTGAAAGAGGCGGCGGAACGAGCCAAGATCGAACTCTCGTCTTCACAGGACACCGAAATCAATCTGCCCTTCGTCACCGCAGACGCCAGCGGACCGAAACACCTGGTTACGAAACTGACCCGCGCGAAGCTTGAACAGATGGTCGACGACCTCATTCAGCGAACGATTGATCCCTGCAAGAAGGCCCTGTCCGATGCCGGCGTGACGGCCCGCGACATCAACGAAGTCATCCTCGTCGGCGGCATGACCCGCATGCCGAAAGTGATTCAGGCCGTGAAAGACTTTTTCGGCAAAGAACCGCACCGAGGTGTGAATCCCGACGAAGTGGTCGCCATCGGCGCCGCCATTCAAGGCGGCGTGTTAAGAGGCGACGTGAAGGACGTGCTGCTCCTCGACGTGACACCACTCTCGCTGGGCATCGAAACCCTCGGCGGTGTCTTTACGAAGTTGATCGAGCGGAACACGACCGTCCCGACGAAAAAGAGCCAGGTCTTCTCGACGGCTGCCGACAATCAAACAGCGGTAACCATTCGAGTCTTTCAAGGCGAACGCGAGATGGCAAACGACAACAAGCTCCTCGGCCAGTTCGACTTGGTCGGCATTCCTCCCGCACCCCGCGGGATGCCGCAAGTTGAAGTAACGTTCGACATCGACGCCAATGGCATCGTCCATGTCTCGGCCAAAGACTTGGCGACCCAAAAGGAACAGTCCATCAAGATCACGGCTTCCAGCGGATTGAGCAAGGAGGAAGTCGAGAAGCTGGTGAAGGATGCTCAGGCCCATACGGATGAGGATAAGAAGCGGCGGAAGACCGCCGAAGCCAAAAACCAGGCCGACACCCTGATCTACCAAACGGAAAAGAACCTGAGTGAGCACGGGGACAAGATCGCCGCAGAAGACAAGACCAAGATAGAGGAAGCCGTGGCATCGCTGAAGAAAGCGATGGAGGGAACGGACCACGTGGCGATCGAATCCGCCACCCAAACATTGACGACCGCGTCCCACAAGCTGGCTGAGGAAATGTATAAGAAGGCGTCGGCATCGACTGCAACAGGCAGCGGCGCTGACGGCGGTGGCGGAACTGGAGCCGGCGAGACTAAGACGGATGAAAAGGTCGTCGATGCGGAATTCGAAGAAGTAGACAAAGACAAAAAATAAGTTAGAATACCGTCAACGAGACCGAGCTTCGTCAATGCACGGGGTTCGGTCTCGCTGCTCTATCACCCGGAGAGACAGCGTCCGTGTCCAAGCGCGACTACTACGAGACCTTAGGCGTCGAACGAACCGCGTCCGACGACGACATCAAGAAGGCCTATCGGAAGATGGCCCGTCAGCACCATCCCGATCTCCAAACGGGAGAGGCTCAGAAAAAAACGTCGGAAGAAAAATTCAAGGAAGTCAACGAAGCCTATGAGACGCTGAGCGACCAGGACAAACGCAAGCGCTACGATATGTTCGGCCCCGCCGGAGCTCAGCAAGGTGGCGGTCCGAATGGCTTCGGATTCGGCGGAAGCGGGTTTGGCGACGCCTTCAACGACATTTTCGAGGACTTTTTCGGGGGCCAGCGAGGCGGCAATCGGGCGGAGCGCGGCAACGACCTCCAATACAATCTGGAGCTGACCTTCGAAGAAGCCGTCTACGGGAAAGAGGCCAAACTCAAAATCCCGAGATGGGAAGTATGCAGCGACTGCAAAGGGAGCGGCGCCAAGAGCGCGGCATCGGTCAAGACGTGCCCCAGCTGCAAAGGGGCCGGACAGATGCGGTTCCAGCAAGGGTTCTTCAGCATCACCCGTCCCTGCGGCCAATGCGAGGGAGCGGGACGAATCGTCACAGAACCCTGTCCTGCCTGCCAGGGCCGTCAACGCACTTATCGAGAGCGGACCATCGCCGTACATATCCCGGCCGGCATCGAGTCAGGCATGCGCCTGCGCCTCTCGAACGAAGGGGAGCACGGAGTCAACGCAGGCCCGCCAGGCGATCTATATGTGGCGATTACCGTCAAGCCGCACCCGATCTTCCAACGCCAAGGACACGATATCCTCTGTGACGTCCCGATTCATTTTGCCACAGCTGTACTCGGAGGAAAGATTGAGGTCCCCACGCTGAAAGGCACCACGGTCATCAAGATTCCTGCCGGCACGCAACAAGATAAGACCCTGCGCATCAAAGGCCTGGGCATTCCCAGCCTCAAGAACCACAGTACCGGCGACCAATTGTTTGTCATCAAGATTCAGATTCCAACCAAACTGACCGCTCGTCAGAAAGAATTGCTCAAAGAATTCGGCAAAGAGAGCGGCATGTCGATGGAAGAGGACAGCGACGGCTTCTTCGACAAGATGAAGACCTTCTTCGAATGAAGCCCCCCGCACTATGTCCACATTCTTCGTCGACCCTGGCGCCATCACTCCCCCCACGGTCCGCATAACCGGTGACCTCCTCCATCATCTTCGCGATAGTCTCCGCTTGCACCCGGGAGACTCCCTCACCCTGAACGACGGATGCGGAACCCGCTATCGCGTGGAAGTGACCCACGTCACCTCACAGGCCATCGACAGCCGCATCATCGATCACCACACCGAGCCGGCGCGCCGAACTTCACCGATCGTGCTCGGACAGGCGTTGATCAAAGGCGACAAGATGGACTGGGTCATTCAGAAGGCCACAGAACTTGGAGTCGCGATCATTGTGCCCATTCACAGCACACACAGCGTCATCAAGCCCAACCCGGAACGTCTGGAACATCAACGATCCAGATGGGAGCGCATTGCGCGGGACGCGGCACAACAGTCGGAACGATGGACCATTCCCACTATCGCAGACCCAGTAGACCTCGCAGAGATCTGCCGACGATATGCCTCGGCGCCTCTGAAGGGCATGCTCGCGGAACGTTCCAGCGGCCCTTCACTCGCCACCATGCCGTTGCCACCGGACCGTCAGCACCCGATTGTCTTGTTGGTAGGACCGGAGGGGGGATGGACACCGGACGAGCAGCACCTTGCACAGGAGCAGGGTTTCCTCCCGCTCACCCTTGGACCACGAATCTTGCGGGCCGAGACCGCAGCGATCGCAGCGCTCAGCATTCTCCAATCAAGACTCGATGAGATTGAGCGAGACAAGCAAGACGTGCGCGACAGGCGCGACTAGCGAAGATGAAACTTTCGCCCCGTCCCGCTTTTCTCGCAAGTCTCGCGAGTCTCGCGCGAATAACGATTCACGTTTCACGGCTGCATTCAGCGGCCTATGGTCAGCCGAACGATCGTGCCTTTTTCTCCGCTGGCCCAGCCCTGTGTTCCATCAGGGAACGAGAGGCCGAACAGCGAGACCTTCGCGATAGCACCCTGCTCTGTCCAGGTAAAACCACTATCGGTGGTCCGGTAGACCATGCCCCGTTCCCCCGCAATCCATCCGCTCTGAGGGTCGGTAAAGCGCACTCGCAAGAGGTCAGTCAGCTTCGTACAGGTGCGGGTGCAGGGTAACGTGCGATCGATCCATTGATGGCCACCATTGGTCGTTTGGAAGATGGCGCCGGCGTTCCCGACGGCCCACCCGGTCGACGTATCAGAAAAATACACGTCGAACAGCGTGACAGCTCCCTGCGTCTCTTGCTGGGTCCAGGTGATCCCACCATCGTCCGTCATCAAGACGGTCCCCACCGCCCCAACCGCCGTCCCATGCTGTGCGGTGAGAAATTGAATACTATAGAGGGCTGCGCTCGTCTTGCTGGCTTGATCAACCCAATGGGTCCCGCCGTCCTTCGTATATAGAATGGTTCCGTTGCCACCGACCACCCACCCCTCGCTGGGCGACACAAAGGAGAGGCCGTAGAGCGCCACCTGGGTATCGACGAGTTGCGCATGCCAGGTATTTCCCCCGTCTTGGCTCCGGCGAATCGTCCCATTGGCTCCGACGGCCCATCCCTGCTTCTCGTCGAGAAAGAAGACGCCTGAGAGGCTGGCCGTGGTGCCACTGACGACCTTCTTCCACTTCTTCCCGCCATCGACCGTCTTCAGAATGGTGCCGCCAGACCCCACTGCCCAGCCCAGCTGAGGCGTATGAAAATAGAGCGCCATCAGCATGGCGTCCGTATGGCTCACTTGAGGAGTGATCGTAAGAGGAGAGTCAGCAGTCCACGAGGGAGACACGCACAACAACGTCGCCACCACCATGCCCACACAACATCCACCACGTGAGAAAGAGGAAACCCAACATGATCCGGACAATCCGTCTCTCACTGGTTGGTGTCGGCGTCAGGGCGGTTCTGATTAAAGTAGCCCGGATCAGGCATGCCCTTGGCTACAATGGTGAAGGTGCCCACTTCCAACGTCAGCCACTTCTTCGGAGTACAACAAGTATTGTCAGACTGCACATCCCAGGAGCCGCGCCGCACGATCAGCGGGCCAGTGGCGAGTTCGTTGACGAACTCATTGCGCTTCCCCACACCGTAGAGATTCCGATGAGGCACTCGCACGACGATCTCTGTATCCGTCCAGGACATCACCTGCGCCGCGACGTTGCTGAACAGCACTTCCGTGCGCGAAACGTTCTCGCCCAACTCGATATCGTCTCGTCGCTTGTAAGCCCCCTGGTTGAGGCCCAAATCGGCATGCTCGGCTGTTTTCAAGAAAGAGCCGAACCCCGACCCTTTAATAGTAATCAGCTCATCGAGTCCGCCTGATTGCGGGCTGTAGGAGTCGACCTTCGGCGTCACGAGCGTAAAGACCCCCGCCTCAGTCTTTAGAACCTCCTTCGTCGCGCAGCAAGAACTGTCGGAGTTGGGCTTCGTCGCCCCTCGATATATCACGACCGGCCCGCTCTTCGCACTGAAGGGTACCCACACATCAATGCGATCGTCTTGCCAGCGATAGATGACGGCGCGGACCCCACCGATATCGACTCGATTCTCTCCCGTATTGAAATCGGTAAAGGCGTAAGGGGTCGCTCCACTTTCCGAATAGAATCCAAAATGCTCCCCGCTGATTCTGAGCAGAGTACCGATTGGGGCAGCCGGAGGCGTCATGGCGATCACTTTTGGTAAGTGAACCGTAAAGGTCCCGACCGTTCGTTCACGCCCCTGCATAGTCAGAACGATGGGGCCAGTCTCCGCATCCATCGGGAGGTGCACGACGATGGCGTCATCGGACCACTGGGCGAGGACGGCGAGGTGCCCGCCGAACGTCACCTTGTCACCAGCTCCCTTCGCGGCGCCAAAACCCTGGCCGAAAAGGACCACCTTGGTCCCGACCGGCCCGCTCACGGGATCGACGCGAATACTCGGAATCAACTTCAGAGGAACGGCGTTGCTCACTTTGTACTGGACTGGCGCGCAACAAGACCCATCCGGCAAGGGATCGGACGAGGCCAATCGAACCACCACATCGCCCGACGTAGCATTCGTGGGAACCTGGACTTCGATGATGTCGTCTTTCCAGCGACGCGGCCTGACGACCACGCCCCCGATCATCACATCATTGACTCCGAACATTGTATTGGGATCGCGAGGACCAGCCGTGACACCGAAATGCACGCCGGCAATCTGCACGGTCTGGCCTGGTTCGATCTCTGCCGGCGTCACCGCGGTAATCATCGGCTGCATTATTATTAATTTCCCGGCAGCCATCTTCTTCTTCCCGGCCATGATTTCCACGGGACCGGATTGAGCTTGGAAGGGAACCTTCACCTCGATCAGGTCGGACTCCCATCGCTGAATCAACGCAGGGAACCCACCGATAGTCACGCGATTGACTTGCACGGATCGAAATGCGGGGAACCCTTTCCCGCCAATCGATACGGTGGCGCCCGGAACCGCCGTTGACGGATGTAGCTCGAGCGCGGAAGGAGTGGCCGCAAACACGCCAGCGCTCAGACTGGCCCACAACGTCATCGTACTTGCGCCGATTGCGAACGCATTCATGAATAGAACCCCTGTCAGGTAAGCGAGACGTGCGCGACAGGCGCGGTCTGAAGGCTGAAGGTCGGGATTCGAAGTTCCGAACACTTCAGCCTTCAGTCTTCAGCCTTGAGACCACCTCAACGGAAAGAATCACTTCAATTTCGACGGGAGCCCCGCGAGGCAACTCAGCAGCCCCCACAGCCACACGTGCATGACGACCAGACTCTCCAAAGATCTTTACCAGGAGGTCCGAGGCCCCGTTGAGGACTTGGGGCTGCTGCACAAAACCTTCCGCCGACGCCACATACCCGACGACCTTCACGACGCGCGTAATTCGGTCCAACGTCCCGAGTTCCTGCTTGGCAATCGCCAGTGCATTCAGGAGAGCGAGCCTGGCCGCCTCCATCCCCTGCTCGACCGTGAGATCACGTCCAAGCTTACCGGAGAACGCCAACTGCCCGTCTCGCATTGGAAGGACGCCGGACAAAAATAAGAGATCTCCGGCCTGGACCGCTGGAACGTAGGTCGCCAACGGTTGCGGCGGAAGGGGTAACTCTAAATGCAGCTCCTTCAGTGTGCGTTCGTAGGACATCCCGATGACCCGCGTGCTCCCTTCACCTCTTACGTTTCACGATTCACGTTTCACGTCCTACGTCCCACCCACTACCCCGCGCGGAGCGCATCGAGAAAACTCTCACCCACAGGAAGTTGACCCCCCTGCAGGGCTTCCACAATGGTATGTCCCAGATCAGCAGCAGAAGCTCTGATGCCGAGATGGACTCCATGTGCCAATTTCGGCCCAGTGGCCAAGAGAGGAACATATTCCCGCGTCGGAACCTGTTCCGCCTTCGTGATATCCCGTCCATGATCGCCTGTCAGAACGAGCAGGTCGCCTGGGTGAAGTTGTTCCAGCAACTGGGGAAGCTGTCGATCAAAATCATGGAGGGCCGTGGCCGACTGTGCAGCATCCGATTCCAGGACATCAAGCCCGGCAAAAATCAATCCACGAGGAACCTTTTTCAACATCCCCGTGACCTCAGCAAGTAACGCCGTCCAGTGCCCAACGGGAACAGAACGAGTGAGGCCGCGACCGCTGAAGAGATCGCCGACTTTCCCCACCCCAACCAGGATCTGGCTCGCACGATTGAGCACATCGAACATGGTCGGGCCGGGGGGTTCAAGCACGAACGCACGGGATTGTGGGCTGAACTGTACCGCACGGGCATTACCCAAGAGAGGATGGGCTGAAACACGCCAAATTCCCCAGGGGTCCTTGAGTAATTTTCTCGCGGCCCGGCAGCGCTGAAAGAACTTGTCCGGACGCATGGCACTATCATGCGCCGCCACATGGCAGGTTCGCCGTCCATCCGTCCAGACAATCAGCGCGCCCGACGACAGATGTTCGGCCTCATACTCGCGCAGCATGACCGTTCCTGAGGCGCAGCGATTGCCGATGACCTTGCAGCCAAATGCCTGTTCGAGGACCGCGACCATGTCAGGAGGAAATCCGTTGGGATACAGCGGCCCGGCAACGTCCGTCAGATGGCCGGCCATTTCCCAATAGCCGACCATGGAATCCACACCCTTGGAGAGAAATCCAAGGCGACCGAAACACCCTTCCGGCTGCCCCATCACCTGCACACCTTTGATCTCCGTGATGTGGCCAAGCCCGAGCGCTTCCAGCGTGGGGAGGTTGAGTCCCCCAACAGCATTGGCCAGATGGGACAAGGTGTTGGAACCGGCATCGCCGTATTCCGCCGCATCGGGCATGGCCCCAACGCCGAGTCCATCAATCACCAGCACAATCACACGAGTAATCATGGGCGCACTATAACAGAAGCAAGACGCATCGGATATG
>CAZPWD010000060.1:0-13306 GCA_964590025.1 uncultured Nitrospira sp. | reverse complement strand
ACTTCATAAGGGATCGTGCCGATCCAGTCGGCCACTTCATCAGCCCAGATTGATTCCCCTCCCTGTTGCCCAATCAGCGTGGCGATCTCACCCACTTGTACTGGTGCAAGGTCAGTGATATCCACCATGATCATATCCATGCACACCAGACCAACGATCGGGGCGCGGCGTCCTTGAATCAAGACCGATCCGCGATGGGAGAGCCGCCGACTATAGCCATCGGCATAGCCGATCGGCAGCACCGCGATACGCGTCGGTCGTTTCGCGACAAATGTCCTATTGTAGCTGACTGTTCCCCCTCGTGGAATTGTCCGCAGTTGGACGACCGTGGTTCGAAGTGAGAGGACGGGTCTGAGATCAGGAGCGGGGATTGTGGCGGGCAAGGTGTGGTAGCCGTAGAGCATGATGCCGGGACGTACGAGTGAAAAGTGCGATTCGGGAAATCTAACGATGGCGGTACTGTTTGCCGCATGCACCAACGAGAGGGTGAGACCACGTTGTCGGATTTGTTCCAGCATGGCACGAAATACGCCAAGCTGTCGTTCCGTGAAGGCACTGTCTGCTCCGTCTGCGTCGGCAAGGTGAGTCATCATGCCCTCGACCTGGAGGGGACTTCGCAAGATAGGGTTGTCGAGGAGGGAGAGCAGCTCTTCCGGAGAAAATCCCAGCCGCCCCATCCCGGTTTCGACCTTGAGGTGAATCGGATAGGGGGCCGGATGTGAGTGAGCGACCTTGGCCAAGGTGGGAAGGATACGCCCATCGCTGACGACCGGGGTCAGCTGGTGAGCGACCAGGTCGGACACCTGCTCCTCAAAGAGCGCTCCCAGGACTACGATAGACGCTGAGAGACCGGCTTGGCGGAGTGCGATACCTTCGTCGAGCGAGGCCACGGCAAACCGCCCGATGCCCTGGCGAGCAAGCGCCTGAGCAGTCTCCACAGCTCCATGCCCGTACGCATTGGCCTTGACGACCGCCATGAGTTCACAGCCGGGAGACAGGTAATGCTTGATGCGAGAGAGATTATGGGCAAGTGCCGCGAGGTTGACGGTGGCGTAGGTGGGTAACAAGGTCGAAATTGAGGTCACACTTCCATAATTTCTAGTTCTTTTTTCTTCACCACGTCATCGATTTTATGCATGTATTGGTCGGTCAGTTTCTGGGTGTCGGCTTCGGACTTTCGCAGCTCGTCTTCAGTTAACTTGGCATCCTTTTGAAGTTTCTTCAACTCTTCGTTGGCATCTCGACGAAACCCGCGTACCACGACTTTCGTGTCTTCGCCGTGTTTTTTGCAGATCTTGCTGAGTTCTTTGCGCCGTTCTTCGGTGAGCGGCGGAAGGGGAACGCGAATGATTTTTCCGTCGTTGGACGGTGTAATGCCGAGGCCCGACCCCGCCAGGGCTTTTTCGATTTCCTTGATGAGGGTTGACTCCCACGGCTGGATCGTGATGAGGCGGGCCTCCGGAGTCGAAATATTGGCCACCTGCTTCAGCGGGGTCATCGTGCCATAGTAGTCGACCCGAACGCTGTCAAAGAGGGCGACCGACGCGCGCCCTGTCCGTAGGCCGGCCAAATCGCGCTTGAGATGCTCCAGTGAGGACTCCATCTTCTCCGTGACTCTTTGGCGTATGGCGGAAGGGTTGGACATGAGAGCCTCCCTAGAAAGTTAGCGGCGATCGGGCGTGACAATGGTTCCAATCGCTTCGCCCATGGCGACGCGTTTGAAGTTGCCTTGTTCCTTCAGGTTGAACACGATGAGCGGAAGGTTGTTATCCATGCAGAGGCTGATGGCCGTGGCATCCATCACTTTCAAATTTTGATTCAAAATCGAGAGAAAGGAGATCGTCTGATATTTCTTGGCAGAGGAGTTCTTCGCGGGATCGGCGTCGTAGATGCCGTCGACCTTGGTCCCTTTCATGATGACTTGGGCCCCGATCTCCATCGCCCTGAGTGCCGCCGCGGTATCGGTAGAGAAGTAGGGATTCCCTGTGCCGCCGGCAAAGATGACCACGCGTTTTTTCTCAAGATGGCGAATGGCTCGTCGGCGGATATACCCCTCTGCCAGCTGGCGCATTTCGATCGCGGACTGGACCCGCGTCATAATGCCGGTGCGCTCGAGCACGTTTTGCAGGGCCAAGGCATTGAGCACGGTCGCGAGCATCCCCATGTAGTCGGCGGAGGCGCGTTCCATGCCGGACGCGCTGGCGGCAATACCGCGGAAGATATTGCCGCCGCCGATGACCACGGCGACTTCGATGTCGAGAGCCACGACGGAGGCGATTTCTGAGGCGAGGCTTTCAAGGATGGAGGGTTGGATGCCGTAACCCTGCTCACCGGCCAACATCTCTCCGCTCACTTTGAGGAGGATGCGCCGATAGATGGCAGCGTTCATGTTTCGCCTAATTGGTACCGGGTGAAGCGGCGGATGTTCATGTTCTCGCCAATTTTGGCAATCTTCAGTGCGAGGAGATCCTTAATTGTGACGGCTGGGTCCTTGACGAAAGACTGTTCGATCAGACAGCTCTCCTGGAAGAACTTTTCCAACTTACCTTCGACGATCTTCGGCCATGCGGCCGTGGGCTTGCCCATTTCTTTGGCCTGTCCCTCATAAATCGATCGTTCTTTCTCGATGAGCGAGGCGGGAATCTCCTCCCGTTTGACGTAAGAGGGTTTCCCGGCAGCGACCTGGAGTGCCAGGTCGTTGACGAACGACTTAAACTCTTCATTCCGGGCAACGAAGTCGGTTTCACAGTTGACTTCGATGAGCACACCGATCTTTCCGCCCATGTGGATATAGGCGTGTACGAGGCCTTGGTTGGTCTCGCGGCCTGATTTTTTGAGTGCGGCGGCCAAGCCCTTTTGGCGCAGGTAATCGATGGCTTTCTCAATATCGTCGCTATTCTCGGTGAGCGCTTTCCGGCAGTCGAGGATGCCGGCGCCGGTTTTTTCTCTCAGTTCTTTGACAAGCTGACTTGATCCAGCCATACGTGACGGTCCTTCTCGGTAAAGAGTGAGTGTAGCCGTTGATGCATGCGATGCCTGGCGCTATGAAGCCGGTGCATTTGCGAAGCTGATGGCCGCAGTCTTGTCTCCCACTGCAGGAACTGGTTTGAATTCCGCTTCTTCGCGCTGTGTCCGCAAATGGGCACCTTCAATGCAGGCGTCGGCAATGCGAGAGGTGATGAGCTTGATGGAGCGAATGGCGTCGTCGTTTCCAGGGATAGGGTAGGTGACGTGGTCCGGATCGCAGTTCGAGTCCAGGATCGCGATCACGGGGATCTCCAAGCGGTTCGCTTCCTGCACGGCAATGTGCTCGATGCGTGTGTCGAGTACGAAGACGGCTCCTGGAACGCCGCGCATGTCCTTGATGCCGCTAAGATACTTCTGGAGCTTGACGATCTCCTTCTGCATCTTCATGATTTCTTTTTTCTTCAACCCGTATTGGCTGGGATCTGCCAGCTTGGCCCCCAGCTTTTTCATTTTATCGATGCTCTTCCGGATGGTCTGAAAGTTCGTCAGCATCCCGCCGAGCCAGCGCTGGTTGACGAAGAACATGTTGGCGCGCAAGGCTTCTTCTTGAAGGATCTCAGCGGCCTGCCGCTTGGTTCCGACAAACAGGACCGATTGGCCGGCGGCAACGGTGTCGCGGACGAAAGCATAGGCTTGCTCCATCCGAGTCAGTGTTTGTTGAAGATCAATGATGTAGATGCCGTTGCGTTCTCCAAAGAGGAACTTCTTCATCTTCGGGTTCCACCGATTCGTCTGGTGTCCGAAATGGACACCCGCTTCTAACAATTCCTTGATCGAAACCACCCCCATGCCTTCACCTCCCCTCAAGACTTGCAGATCACCTATTAGCGCAGGCGAGGGGGGCTGGCCCCCTTATTCTCAAGTCGAGCGACGTCCGTGACGTCGATATGAATTTGATACTGTTCCTCCACGCACGAGATTGTACGGGAAGGAGACGAGCACCTAGCGTTACAGCCTTGGCACGCTAGCATGGTGGCGGTCAGTTTGCAAGACCAGCGCCGTCCCTTCGCTTGCCGACCCATTCGACCAGGTGTTAAGATCGCGCAGCAGTTGGAGGGGGTCGGTGCCGAACATTTTGCTATTAGTTTCGCCGAGCTGCGGGGCCTGCCCATCGGCGAAGAGTCTGTGGAAACAGTTGCGGGTGAAGTATAGCTTCAGCTATCGCGAGGTGGATATCACCACAGAGGATGGACGGAGCCTCGCCGATCGGCATTCGGTCAGGGCGGTGCCGGCCACCATTATCGATGGGCGGCTGACCTTCGTCGGCGTGCCGAGCCGGGAGAGTGCCGAGAAAGCCTTGTTGCTCAAAATGAAACCACGCGAGTAGGGAACGAACGCCCCATGATCGACGACGATTTTGAACTGCCAGAGCTTCCTGTCATCGACAAGGGACCTCCGCCGGAGTGCCCCATGTGCGGCGACCCGATGGGGTTTATTGACGGCGACTGGTGCTGTGTGGATTGCAACGGCGAGCTCTTGGGGCCGGAAACCGGCTAGCCAGAAATAATGTTCAATGATGAATGTTTAATGATGAATTTGCGCTACTCCGACATTCCAAATTCAACATTAAACATTTAACATTCAGCCCTAGATGCTTCGGATCGTCACAGGGCCTTTTCATCCAGTTCTTGATCGTGCCCTGGTCGAGGACATTCAGTCCTGTAAGACCGGCGATCCCTTTGCTCCGCTCGCCGTCATTGTCCCCTCGGCCTCCCTGGTCGAGCACCTGAAACAGTTACTCACCCGTCACGAGCCTCGCGCGTTCCTCAACATACATTTTCTGACGTTCCACCAGCTGGCCCTCCGTCTGCGTGATGATCTCGCATCGGTCTCCGAGGCCAGTCCGGAACCGCCCCTGCAACTGGTCGACGATTTCTTCTTCGAGCAATTGGTGCGGCAGGCGGTTCGGCGCAAGATTCCAGGGCTCGAACCGCTCACGCGGTTGCCGCCCTCACCAGGAACCTGGAAAGGCCTCTGGGCGACGGTGCGCGATTTGAAAGACGCGGTGGTCGCGCCGGCGACGGCATTGAAGGCCCTCACGGAAGGGGTGTTCGCGGAGGAAGACCGAACCTGGCTCCAATCCATATTCACTCTGCATGCGGCCATCATGGAAGGCAGCCGGTCGCTCGGGGTCGGTTCTCCGGATGACCTGGCTGCTTCACTCGGCCGGGACCTCTCAGATTCTTCGTTTCTCAATGGGCTGCAACGCCTGTTCTACTATGGTTTCTACGACCTCTCGCAGGTCCAACTCTCGTTCTTCGAATCGGTGATCCGCATTGCCCCGACCACGTTATTCTTTCCTATGCAGGACCGCCCGGCCTTTTTCTTTGCCCGCCAATTTTTCGAGCGGCATCTTCTCCCGCTGGCAGACACCCATGAGGATCGGAGTGGGGAAGGGGACCGAACCGGAACAACGAAGCTGGTCGAACTCTCCGTCACAAACGTGATCGGGGTCGAAGAGGAATTAGCGAGGGTCTGCCGTGAAATCCTGACCTTGGTCGAGGTGAACGGCTATCGTTACGACGAGATTGGAGTGGTGGCTCGTACACTGGAGCCCTACCAGGCCCGACTGCAATCGGTGTTCGATCATCATCTGGTGCCGTTTACGTCAACGGCCGGGCGACCGCTGTCGCGCGAACCCCTGGTCAAAACCCTCTTGCGCCTGGCCTCGCTCCCACTCAATGACTTCGATCGTGCGGCCATGCTGGATGTGGTCACGTCGCCCTTTTATCGCGCACAGGGTGCCGGCTCCACCAGAGCGAATCTCCGCCCTGATATCTGGCGCTCCCTCGTCTACACCTTGGGTATTACTCAAGGGGAAGCGGAATGGAGGCGTCTGGCAGAGCCGGCCAGTTCGTCGATTCTTCGCGATGCAGAAGCGGAGACTGACGAAGATGATCAGACAATGGTCGGGACGTGCGAAATCTCTCAGCTGACATACTTGTGGGAGCTCGTTTCGCAACTGATTCGCGATTGCCAGGCTCTTCCTGCGCAAGGATCGATCGGGACACTGACCGACGCATTTCTCACGCTGATGAAATCCCATGTTCACGTGCCTGACCTGGTCGCCGCTCCTTCTACGGAACTCCCAGAGCCTGCCGATCTCACCAAGGTTGGCTCGCTTATCCGATCCTCGTTGGCCCGTCTGCAGCAGTTGGACCCGCTTGGAGGGGACCTCTCATGGGAGGAATGGGTCGAATTGTTCCGGCGGGTATTGGACGAGACCAGCATTCCCATCGAAGAGGACCGGCACCAGGGTGTTCAGGTGCTGGATGCCATGACGGCACGCGGCCGGACAGTTCGGGCGCTCTTTGTGCTTGGCATGAACGACAAACTCTTTCCACGGTACGTGCGTGAAGACCCATTTCTTCGTGACCGTCAACGTGTCGTACTGGAATCGACCCTGGGCTACAAGATCGATGAGAAATTAGCCGGGCATGAAGAGGAATTATTATTGTTTGAACTCCTCAGCCGCTCGGCCACCAATCGGCTGTATCTGTCCTACCAGCGCGCCGACGAAACAGGACGAGTCATGGCGCCGTCCGGCTTCATCGCCATGGCGCTGCGCGACCCACGATTCGTCGCGAAGCCGGAAGAGACGGTCCCTCGACGGCTGACCCTGCGGATCAGCGAACAGCCGTCGATTCAAGACCTGTTGCCGGTCGAGGAGTTGGCCTTGGGTTGCCTGTTGCAGGGCCACGATGCGTTACCCCTACTGGATGCGATGGGACGCGACCGGCCCCTCTTTGAACAGGGCCTCTCCACCCTGAAAACTATCGAGCGAGAATCCCCCGAGCTTGGTCCGTTCGACGGCATGGTCGGCGCACAGGCTCCTGCCTTACCGACTGCCACGGAACGGAGCTTCTCGCCGACAGCATTGGAACGATATGCGACCTGTCCCTTCCAGTATTTCGCAGAAAAAGTTCTTCGATTGAAGCCTCTGCGACGGCTCCATCACGACCACCTGCCTCCCTTAATGCTCGGAACCCTTGTTCATGAATCGCTTCGTGTAAGCTACGAACGGTTGGTACTGCTCCAGTGGCCGGATGACTCGCTGACCGAGGCCACGGTGCAATCCACAGTGCATCAGGCAGTGACCGACACGTTTGCCGCCCATGCTGCAAGCCAGGGGACGGGGCACGCCCTGCTCTGGACGCTGGCTCGCGAGCAGGTGACAGAGTTGGTCACAGCTGCCGTCTCTTCCGACCAGGCGGAGTATCAGGCAACCGGATTTCGCCCTGTTGCATTTGAAGTTGCCGCCCAGGGAATCGTTCCGCTGGATTCTGATGCGTCATCGGTTCCCCTGACGCTTCGCGGAACCTTGGACCGTGTCGATTATCGCGTTGAGCCTCCTGCGCTCCGTATCGTGGACTATAAATTTAAGCAGGGGAATGAGATCACCGCCGTGGATCGAAACCTTGCTCTGTCGGCCGTGCGAGGATTTCGGCTGCAACCACCGCTCTATGCCCGCATGACGCTGCCGTCGCTGCCTGCACCAACCGAGGTCCAACTGCTTTTCCTGGCTCCGCAGTGGAAGCAGCCTGTCTCTCGCTCAACGTTTGACGCGGGTCTCTGGACCGGCCACACGGGTGACATGATCCGACAGACGCTCTCCACATTGACCCAAGGCATCGCGCGCAGAGAGTTTTTTATTCTTCCCAATGGCTACTGCGACTCCTGCGAGTATTCGGGCGCCTGTCGACGCCACGACGCCATGGCCTGGTGGCGCTCTTACCGATCGCCCCAGGCCCGAGCCTTACGCCGGTTGAGAAGGCAGAAAGTAAATGATGAGTGATGTACTGACACTCGCGGACTCCCAGGGTCGGCTCCTGGCGGAGACGACCTGGGACCGTAATGTCGTGGTAATTGCGGGAGCCGGGACCGGCAAGACCACGATCCTCGTCAATCGCATCCTCAACCTCCTCCTGAGAGAGCCAAACCCCTTGGCCATCACGGAGATTGTGGCGCTGACTTTCACCAACAAAGCCGCAACTGAAATGAAGCAGCGGCTCCGCGCGCAACTCCTTCGTTTGACCGAGCAGGCTGATGACATGATCGCCATCTTCCGGGCCCGTTACCATCTCTCAGCTGAACAAGTAGGCGAACGGGCCAGGATGGCGCTTGAGCAGCTGGAAAAAGCCCAGATCGGCACCTTGCATAGTTTTGCCGCGCACCTCTTGCGGCTTCATCCATTGGAGTCTGAACTTGATCCATTATTTCAAGAGGATGACGGCTCACGCTTCAAGGAATTGTTTCACTCATCTTGGGACCGTTGGTTGGACGATGAGCTCGGATCAGCCGGACCTCAACATGACCGCTGGCGACGAGTCCTGGCCGGGACCACCCTCGCTGATCTTCAGCAGTTTACCGCTGCCCTCGCCGGGGATTTTGTGGACCTCGATGAGCTGGAACGCCAGTGCCGATCCCTCGCCCTGGAGGGCGCCTTGCGTGACTGGGTTGCGGCCACGCAAGGCCATGCCGCGACTCTCCTTGCCGCACAGGATCGACCGAAACGGCGTAAGGCGGAACAGATGCTCGCCGCTGCAGTGCAGTCGCTGGCGCTCTTGTTGAAATATGGGCCACCGGGGCTCACTCACTTATCTCAGGATGAACGGGCCGTTCTGGAAAAGGACCTGGGAAAGGCGCCTGCCGGATGGGATGAGCTTGCGTTCCAGGAAGCGGCCTCCATCATCAGGCTCGCGCAACATCTCCTCACTGTCGACCAGTCATACTTTCAAGAGGTGGTGACGCTCGTACGACCCTTCCTCCATCGCGTACAGCATGGGTTTCTCACCTCTGGGTGGATCGCATTCGATGGCTTGTTGGCGCGGGCCAAGACCCTCTTGCGGGACCATCCGGCCGTTCGCGCCCGGATCAAACAGGCCTATCGGGCGATCCTGGTGGATGAGTTTCAGGACACTGATCCGGTGCAGTACGAAATTATCCTCTACCTCGGTGAACGGGCGGGCAGCCATCAGACCGCGTGGCTTGACGTGGACTTGGAGCCGGGCAAATTGTTTATCGTGGGGGATCCCAAGCAATCGATCTATGCCTTTCGCCGAGCCGATATTGAAGCCTTCGAACGAGTGGTGGAGAAAATTCGAGCGGGTGGAGGAGGCGTCTATTCCCTGGTGACGAACTTTCGCAGCGACGGCGCCGTGCTTGACGTCGTCAACAATGTCTTCGACCGGCTCTTCCAACCGGCAGAACATATTCAGCCGGCCAATGAGAGGCTGGCAGCCAGGCCTCAACGCAAACCGGAAGTCTCAGTCTCTGGGGCGCAGCTTCGCCTCGTCACGCCGGGAGAGGACGACGAGGAGTTCGATGTGCAGGCTGCGACTCGGGCGGAGGCGGAAGCCCTGGCGCGCTGGCTGAAGGAGGAGCTTCTCGCCGGCACGACGATTACTGATCGCGATCGACGCGAAGGTCCACTCCAACCGGGCCACATTGCCCTGATCTTCAGAAAGTTGACCCAGGCACAGGTCTATCTCGATGCCCTTCGCCGCTACGACATCGCCTATATCACGGACGGGGAAAAGCATTTTTATCGGCGGCAGGAAATCATCGATGTGGTCAACCTCCTCCGGGTCATCGACAACCCGTACGATACGATTGCGTTGGTCGGAATCTTGCGCTCACCCCTCGGCGGCATGACGGACCAGGATCTGCTGGCCCTCCAGCAGAGAGAAGGATTGGACTACCAGCAACGGGATCGGTTGTCTACCTGGAACCATCCACAGGCAGGAATAGTGAGGCGGCTCTATGAGCGTTTGGCCGAGCTGCATCAGCTCGCTCCCTTGCGACCTGTGCCTGACGCCATCGATCTGATCTTCGAACGATTACCCATACTGGAGCTGGCAGCGGCATCGCTCCATGGTGAGCAAGCCGTAGCCAATTTGCGGAAGACCCGGGATATGGCCGAAACACTCGCCGATCGCCCCCATCTCACATTGACCGGATTCGCTAACCTAATGATGACCAGGGTGTCGGAACAGCCGGATGAAACGGAAAGCGCCCTGGCTGAAGAATCACTCGATGCCGTCCGTGTGTTGACCATCCACAAGGCCAAAGGATTGGAATTCCCTGTGGTCGTTCTTCCTGGCCTGCACCAGGGGTCCAAGATTCCTCGCAAGGGACCATCCATCCATCATGATTGGTCGAGCCGGTGTTATAGCCTGCAGATGGGAGGCCGCTCGAATCTCGGCGCCGTGCTCGTGGACATGAAGGTGGCGGCGCGGGAAGAGGCGGAACAGCGGCGACTCCTGTATGTCGGCATGACAAGGGCGCGCGATCTGCTGGTCCTATCCGGCGGGCAGACCACTAAACCGGGACATGACACCGTCCTCTCTCTGCTCGGAGAGGTAATTGAAGACACGGGGGGGCCTTCGGCGGCTGACCAGATCTGTATCGGAACAAGCCGCCTCACTCGTGTCATCACGCCGGCCACAGTGGCATCGAGACGGCACAGACAGAACCCCCTGTCCACAATGGCCCCTCAACCGGCCCTTGGCCCCATTCTCATTCGCCGCCACGCACGGCAGGTTAAGTGGGAGGAGCATCGTACGACGCCGCGACGATTGACCCCTTCGAGCCTCGCAGGAGGCAGACCCGATGCCGTTTCCCCGCTTGCTATAACAGGGCGTGACGCCGATCTGTCCCGGCTGGTGGGAGTCTGCGCCCATGCGGTACTCGAACAGTGGGACTTCACCAGGCCTCGCGCTGAGATCTGCACCGTCATCAAGCAGGCCTGTCGCCGCTATGTGGCACAGGACAATCCTCAATTGATGGACAACGTCACAGAGGATCTCATGGCGCTCTTTGAAAGTTTCCTTTCCTCCGAGCCGTATAAAACACTGCAACGCGCGACGGTGCTTGGGCGCGAAGTTCCGTTCGTCATGCCTTTGGGGAAGGGTCAGATCATGGAAGGGGTGATTGACCTGATTTACCGGCTTGACGACCGGATCTGGATTGCCGACTATAAGACGGATGATGTGGTGGCTGAGGATATACAAACCAGAGCGGATCGCTACCGGCCCCAGGCGGTGAATTATTCGCGAGCCGTCGCGAGTTCTTTAGGATTGCCGTCTCTCTCGTTTCAGTTCGTCTTTTTAAGGCCAGGTGTCGCCGTTGATATCTAGTAGGATGCTGAAAAAGCCCGCCAGCGTAAGAAGACCGTTATTTGGTTTATTTGGTCTGTCTCGTTTGTTTGGTTGAACGAAACTAACCAGATGAACCAGAGAAACCAGATAGACCAGATGAACGTCCAATGACTGTCTCGCCGGAAGAATTCGACGCCTGGATCCAAGAGGCACTCGCCGGACTGCCGGCCCGTTTCGCGAAACTTGCCGATGAGGTCTCCATCGTGGTCGAAGAGGAGCCTTCGGCCGATGTTCTGCAG
This sequence comes from uncultured Nitrospira sp., assembly GCA_964590025.1. GTDB lineage: Bacteria > Nitrospirota > Nitrospiria > Nitrospirales > Nitrospiraceae > Palsa-1315. The sequence continues at coordinate 1,881 of CAZPWD010000060.1, read as the reverse complement.
GACCTTGAATTGGAATCAGAAGACGATCTGCTGGGTCTGTATCAAGGCGTCCCGATTGATCAGACATCTTTTTTCCAGCCTGCCGGTGAACTGCCTGCCCGTATTTCCATCTATCGAGGCCCCATCCTGCGTCTCTGCCGGACGAAGGCCGAAGTCATTCACGAGGTCCGTGACACGGTGGTCCATGAACTCGGACACCATGTCGGGCTGGATGACGAGGAGATGCCGTACTAACCAGGAGTGGCGCGACAAGCGTGACGAGCGCGACTCGCGTGACGTGCAGCCTCGTTAAAGATGATAACCGTTAATCGTCGATTCACGTTTCACGTATAACGATTCACGCTACTCTCTGTAATCGCGCTTTTCCCGCTAGTCTCGCCCGTCTCGCTTGTGTCAGGATTTAGCCTGCATCAAGGCCCGCCGCTGATAGCCGATGGCAAGCATGAAGACTCCCAGCACGACCATGGGGATGGAGAGGAGTTGGCCCATGGAGAAAGATCCGAGGATAAAACCAAGCTGGGCATCCGGTTCGCGAACGAATTCTACGACTATCCGACATAGTCCATAGCCTGTAATAAAACTCCAGAAGATGGTGCCGGGTGGCGGTATGGTTTTCGCGAGGACCCATAACAGGGTGAACAAGAAAACACCCTCAAGACCTGCCTCATACAGTTGTGAGGGATGGCGGCAGGCAGGCCCTCCATTCGGAAACACCATACACCAGTCAACATCGGTGGCTCGGCCATACAATTCCCCATTGATGAAATTGCCGAGTCGCCCGAATCCTAGCCCGATCGGCGTAGCGGCAGCTGCCAAGTCTGCGACCTGGTAGGCGGGAATACCCTGCCGTTGGCTGAACCAAAATAAGGCAACGATGACGCCGAGCAGGCCGCCGTGGAAGGACATGCCCCCTTCCCAGATCGCCACGATATTGGCCGGATGCTGCACATAGTAGGAAAAATTATAGAAGAGCGTATAGCCGAGCCGTCCTCCGATAAACACCCCGAATGCAGCCCACACGACCATATTGTACACTTGGTCCCTAGTCATGGAGAGGCCCCTCGACTCCACTCGACGCATGATTAGGAAATAGGCGCCCGCCAGTCCGATCAGATACATCAGACCGTACCAGCGAAACTGCAGAGGCCCCAGCTCAAGGAAGACCGGGCTAATGTTGGGGTAGGGGATCGCTTGCAACCATCTCATGAGTGCCTCATGTGGCGTGTTGGAGAATAATAGGTGAGGGTCTCGACCATTGCAAGCACGCGAACGCTCCACGGCAAATCAATTCTGCCCCTTTCTCAGAGCCAGTTTGAGAGGCTTACCACTTTCGTATGTAGGTTTTCTGTCACGCTTGTGTCGTGACCTGTGAGGAATACACAACTAAATAATGATCGGTTATGATCGTGGGAACAGGGCTGCGACGAATCACGGGAGATTTTCGCGGTTTCTCGTCTGGCACGCTTACTGCTGAAGGGATAGAACATGAGCAGGCAGGATGCCGGCAATCACATTCTTCATTCAACCGTGTCAAGGAGGTTCGCCATGTCAGACCAGGGACGTCAGGCCGCGAAGGTCGCAGCGTTGGTAGCAGGTGGGGCGGTGATCGGAGCGGGGATTGGATTACTCTTCGCGCCGCAAACGGGGGCAGAAACCCGGCGTAATGTCGGTCGTTATGCGAAAAAGGCTCAACTGCAAGCGACTCGATGGAGTCGGACGGTCCAATCCGGCGTGAAGGAAGTGATGGATCGCAGTAAGTCGCTCGTCCGCAAGGACGATCAGAAACTCCGGATCGAAGCGGCCTAGCCCGCATTATTCATGAGCACTTCTGCTGCAATCGCGGATTCGCCGCTGCGACAAGCCTGGACGCGGTCGGCCCGG
>CAZPWD010000059.1:0-13518 GCA_964590025.1 uncultured Nitrospira sp. | reverse complement strand
GTCCAGTCAACCGCAGTGATACTCAGGGGGTTATAGCTTGTTGGAGATTGATTGCCGAAATAGCTCGATCCGGCGACTTCTACGCCGAGTAACGGGCTAAAGGCTACACGGCCTGAGACCGCTTTGCCGTTATTAATGTCAAGTCCGTCATCGGATGCGCATTTCCGCTGGCGGGAATTTTTCGTGCCGCTTCCCTCACTGACGCGCGGGGAGCCGTCCTTGTTATACCCGCAAGGACCGGTCGTCACATACAACTCATAGTCCAGTTTGCTTGTACGGCCAGGATAGAAGGTGCCATAGAAGCCCGCGCCTGTCTCGGACATGGTTGATGGAATCACGAACTGGCTGACAAGCGGACGGTCCGTCAAGTCGTTCAGTGGTGAGTCGTGGAGTAGGTTAAACTTGCCGATGGGGATGAGCAGAATCCCCGCCCGAATGTTGACGGGTTCATTCACGAGATAGTCCATATGAGCAAATTCCAAGCTGATTTCATTGCTATCGGACGCTCTGATCCCGTGCTCAATCTCAAGTTCTGAAGCAAACTTCACATGCTCAGTAATGTCCGCATAAATGAAGGGTACAAACCGTTGCTGGTCAAAGCCATTGGTCGTCCCGTTGCCATAGCCTTCTAAGGCACCTTTTCTGTGTGAGCGGTATTGGATGTCAAAGTATCCACCGACGATGGCTTTTGGTGAGGACACGAACGGCTTGGCATAGACCAGCCGACCAGACCCGCTCGACCCAAAGGACAAGGCCGGCTGCGATTCGGTTCGTCGTTCTTTTCCGACTTCCGGCAGGGAGCCAATGCCTGGTTCGCTCTGCGGGGAGGCAGTGCCTTCTCGTTTTTCCGTAACGCCCTCGCGGCGCTCATGTTCCTGCAGCCGCTTAGTTACGGCTTCATCCACTAACTTCTTAATGTCCTCCGGGGTCATGTTCTCAGCCCAGACCGAAGTAAACGGCAAAGCTGTAATCACGAGAGCCCCGAGGATTGACCGGATCTTCATCGGCATCCTCCAAATTGAGTAAGGTTGTGGTCTGACTCGGGACTCAATGGTCTCTGGCCTTCTTGAAGAAATAAATAGTACGGACAAAGGAACTGCGCGGCGATGCTTCGAATGCCTCCTTTCGTGAGACGAATCATGATGCAACGGTGCCCCATCCTTTGATTGAAGAGAAGGGGATGACAACAATGCGTTTGCAGCGCTTGCACTTGAGCTCTAACCCTTGTCCGCGCACCTTGGCGATCAGTTGACCGCACTCGCAGCGGGTTTCGCTGCAGTCGGCGGAGTGATTACTAGGAGATATCGCGCCAACCATTGCAAGAGGTTTATCTGTCCAAATGAAATTGAGAACGATTATTAATATCCCAATCGATTCTCGAAAGTCAAGGCTTATCATGGCGCCCAAATCATCAAGGAGGGAGTGCATTAGGCCTAGTCCTATCCTATAATTCGTCGCCGCTTTGGCGTAGGAGAAACGGAGGGAGAGGAACGCATGCATTCCAACCTGTTCAATGGGTCCTTTCGCTTCCGGGCGTGCCTCCTGACACTGGTGTGTGGCACCCTCGCTGCCTGTGTGGGGGGACCCCCTAGCCAGGAATCGTCCGTCGTAACCAGGGCCCAGATGCAGATGGGCACGTTGGTCAAGATTACGGCGGTGGCGCGTAGTGAGTCCGTCGCGCAAGCTGCGGTGGCCGCCGGGTTTGCCGAAATCCGTCGCCTGGAAGAGCTTATGAGCACCTGGATTGCAACGAGCGAACTTTCTCGTGTGAATACCTCGGCGGGCGTGATGCCGATCTATGTGAGTCCAGAAACGCTGACGGTTGTCCAACGTGCGATTCAGGTTGCGGAGATGACCGATGGCGGATTCAATATCGCCATTGGCCCGGCGGTGGACGCCTGGCGTGTGACCGAAAGCCAACGCATCCCGACAGAATCTGAGTTGGAGGCCCTCCGTCCCTTGGTCGATCTGATGTCGGTCCATATCGACGTGCGGGAGCAGACGATCTATCTTGGGAAAGCAGGGATGCGAATCGATGTGGGGGGAATCGGCAAGGGTTACGCAGCAGATCAAGCCGTCGAGGCGTTACGGAGAGCAGGCGCTGTTGCAGGAGTTGTGGCGCTGTCAGGGGATATCAAAACATTCGGACGGTTGCCGGGTGGGAAGATGTTTCCCGTCGGTATTCAACACCCACGAAAAGATGGATCCGTGCTGGCGTGGATTGAACTGCAGGATGAAGCTATTTCTACCGCTGGGGATTATGAACGTTTCTTCGAGCGAGAGGGAGTCCGATATCATCATATTCTCGATCCGCGCACGCTCCAACCCGCGCGCAGCTGCCAGAGCGTCACGGTGGTTGCCCGTGAAGGCATCTGGGCAGATGGGTTGGACACAGGGATATTTGTTATGGGAGTTGAATCGGGAATGCGGCTTGTCGAAGCTTTGCCTGACGTGGAGGCCATCATCGTGGATCATGAAGGTCATGTCCATGTGTCCTCAGGGTTGCGGGATCGGATCCGCAAGCCGTGAAGCGAGAGGGCTGCGGGACGATCAGTCAGTCGAACGGTGGAGAAGGGGATGACGAACCGTCATGAGTAATGAAGGCTAGCGGTCCAATCGATAGCTCATCGGAATCTTGATCGTCATGCGCGGCTGTCCTAATGGACGAGGTAAGTGGAACGGGGCTGCTTCCCGCATTGTTTCAACAGCGGCCTTGTCAAGACCGGGATGTCCAGAACTCTGAAAGACTTCCACCTCGCCGATGCTCCCGTCCTCGTTGATCGCGGCTTTCACCACGACTTTTCCCTCGGCGTGATCTACCCGAGCGGATGCGGGGTAGCGTTTCAATTCTTCCACACGACGCAAAATCGCTTCAGAGAGCCACCCGTAGTCGCGCGTAGTCGGCGCGTTCGTTGGTGCCGAGGAGATGGCTGCCATCTGCGTTGGTGCCGGAGCCTGGTCAGATTGTGCGGTGTGTCCGAGGATTGCGGACGGCGCGCTCGATGGTGTCGTCTGGGTACCAGATTCAGCAGAGACTGCCACCGATGCTTCGGCCGGTTTCATTATGGATGTAGACTCGGCGACCATCGGTGCCACAGTCTCATATCTGATTGGCTCGGCTGGTTGTGTTGTGTGAGCCGCTAATTGTGAGGGAGCCGTTGGTTGCGGTGGGGTCTGTGCGGGAGGCTCAGTCACCACCGGGATGACGGTCCGCTCAGAAATCGAAGGAGTCGTCTGTTGCGCAAGCGGCTGGGGCGACGGGAGTGTCTGTGCCGGCGCAGTCTGCTGCACGTGGGGAGAGGGAACCGTGGTCGTCGACCGAACAGACGGGGCCGGAGCCTGGTTCGGGGATGACGCCGTTGGTTGGACCGGCTGTGTCGTCGACACCATGGCGACGTTCCACTTGAACGGTTCATCTTGCGGCGCGAGTTGGATCTGCTTCACAAGCAGGATAGCTGCGAGAGCCACTGTGCCGTGCAAGAGGACGGAGACAAGCCAGCCCCGGACGTGAGCTTCCTTATGGCCTCCGGAGCGATCTGGCTCAGCAACGATCACAGTCGGATAACCTCCAGACTGACTTGTTGAAATCCCAACCCCCGCACTTCATCCACCACGGACACGAATCGTTCGAGTAAGGTGACTTTATCCGCCCTGACGACGACCGCCGATTCTCGAGGTTCCGCAGTCAGCGCACCCTGGAGCCCTCCTTCGGGAACTGCACGGTCGTTGAGAAAGAGCGCGCCGTCGGCAGTCAGGGTGATCACGATGGGCGCATCTTTGCGATCGCTGACTTCTTTCGCTTTTGCCAAATTGACTGGAATCTGTCCGCTGCTGATAAAGGTGGCGGTGGTCAGTACGATGACCAACAGTACCAGCATGACGTCCACGAGGGGGATGACGTTGATCTGATCAATGTCTCGTTGCATGGTATTCCTTGTGTAGGGCGAGGATCTCGGCCACCTTCCGTCGGAGCACGTTGTTCATGACGACGCAGGGAATTGCCACCAGCAGCCCGACTGCTGTGGCTTTCAGCGCGAGGCTGAGCCCGATCATGATGGCATTGACGGCCATGGTGCCGGAGGTGCCCATCGTATGGAATGTGAGCATGATACCAAACACGGTGCCCAGCAAGCCAATATACGGGGCGTTCGCGGCCACCGTGCCAATGATGACCAGGCGTTTGGTCAGAGCCATTTCCAATCCCAGGCTGTTGGGGTACTGGGCGAGATCAACACGGCGGTAAAAGAGCCACCGCTCCACCGCGACGGCTACTGTCCAGACGCTGAGCGCTAATAGAAGTCCGATGACTCCGTAATCGACCACGTTTTGTAGCGCGTTCATAGGCGAGGCCTCATTTTCTCTAAGTCATTCACGGATCGGTGGGGCTAGCCCGCATCATTCATGGCGGTTCGTCGCGAAATCGTTGAGCTGCGTCGCGAGACCGGCACACGGAGCCTTGAGGACCCGATGCGTACTCATACAGTACAGTGAGGGTCCGAGGGGCGAGCCTGCCGGCCGAAGGCCTGTCGTAGCAGCAGATCGGCGATTGCAGCAGAAACGTTCATGAATCATGCGGGCTAAGGACCGTCGTGAGGGCCTATCAATGCCAGATCGTGAAAAAGCCTGTCAATGCTTTCGTGCGAACGATCGAACCGGCTGCGACACCTAGCAGGATGCTGAAAAAATCCGCCAGCGTCGTTCTCGCTTCGCTCAGAGGCTCAACGTACGACACATAGTACGACTCGCCTTGCCGCTCTCTGCCTGCCTGTGCGTGTCCGCACGCAGACAGGTGGCCTTGCTTGGGACAAGGTGCGTCTCGGCGCGCCAGGGTTGGGCGGGTGAGAAGTCTGGCCTTTTTGAGCATCCTGCTGGGGTGTTCTCTCCTTGCCACAGACATGCAGGCCCTCGAAGTTCTACTGTGCCAAAATGGTTTTTTCGCAGCCTGCTAACCAGGGGATTCCTCTCGCCGAAAGAGCACGGTATGGGTAGCCAGGACACGGAGTTCCACCGTAGTGCCTGCCTGATAGACGCTCGTGGAACCTTGACTGCTATGGACGATTTGACCGGAGGGGAGACTGACCGTGTACAGATTCTCCGAGCCATGGAATTGGCGAGAGAGGACGCGCGAGCGGGCGCCTTCCGTGGGGACGAGGTGAATGTCGTCAGGCCGAATCATGACGACCACGGCGGTGCCGTCCTTGCACTCGATCGTGTCGGGAAACTCTCCCAGTTCGGTGTGGACCATGCCCTGGGAGACGGTTCCAGGAATGAAGTCCGCCTGACCGACAAAGTCGGCCACGAAGGGTGTGGCCGGCATGTGGTACATCATCTCCGGCGTATCGAATTGCTCCAAACGGCCATGGTTGAGGACGGCGATCCGATCGGCCATGGCAAACGCTTCGTCATGGTCATGTGTCACGAGCACGGTCGTTGTCTTGGTCCGGCGTAACAGGTCGTGCAACTCTTGGCGCATGCGCCCAGCCATGTCAGGGTCTAAATTGCTGAATGGCTCGTCGAGCAGCAGTACGACGGGATTCTGGACGAGGGCGCGAGACAACGCGACCCGCTGTTGTTGGCCGCCTGATAATTCGTGAGGATACCGCCGCTCGAATCCCTCCAGTCCTGTGAGGCGCAGCATTTCCTGGACCCGCGCGGCGCGTTCGCTCCGAGCGAGGTGGCGGAGCCCGAAGGCGATGTTGTCCTGTACGCGCAGGTGGGGAAACAATGCATACTCTTGAAAGACCATCCCGACGCGCCGGTTCTCCGTAGGGATCATCATGTCCGGCGACGACACGAGTTGGCCCGATAAGAAAAGTTGGCCGGAGCGAACCGGTTCAAATCCGGCGATCGCCCGAAGAATTGTCGTCTTCCCACATCCTGAAGGGCCAAGCAGGCAGAGAATTTCCCCTTCTCGTGCCGCGAACGAAATTCCCTGGACCGCGGGCCGTCCGGTTTCGTAGGCGCAGGAAACATAGCGCAGTTCCAAGACCGAGGAAGCCGGTGTAAAGAGGTTGCCCTGGAACGTGGCTTCCCGTGAGGGAGTTGGTGCGGTGGAATGGTCTGAGATCACGGAATCACGATCCTTTCTCTAGGCGGCGCGCCAATCTTTCGAGACTAACAAGGCCAGTGCCGGGAGACTCAGTAAGACAATGAGGAGCGCGGAGGGGGCGGCGAGCTGATAATACTCCTCGCTCGCTTCCATCCAGACGCGAATGGCCAGGGTGTCGAATCCCACCGGTCGCAACAAGAGAGTCGCAGGTAATTCCTTCATTGTCTGAAGGAATATCAAGACCCAGGCCACGACAAATCCGTTCCGGACGAGTGGCAGCGTCACCCGTCGCCAGGTGTCACGCATTCCAAGGCCGAGCGTGCGCGCGACCTCTTCCAGATTCGGCGAAATGTGCTGGAGCGCCGGCTCCAGCGACTGGAGCCCGGCCGGGAGAAAATGGATCACGTAGGCCACGATGAGGATCAGCACCGAGCCATAGAAAACAGGGGCCAGTTTGGTAAAGAGGACGAGGACGGCCAGTGCTGCCACCGGTCCTGGGAGCACATAGCCGGCATAGGCGGCTTGCAGGCAGCCCAGGTTCAGCATAGTCGGGCGGCGGCTGGCGAGGTAGGCAATCGGCAAGCCGATCAACACGCCGCCTGTGGCGGCGCTGGCGGCCAGGATGCCGCTGTTCCAGACGAACCCGAAGAACCGGCTGTCGAGCGTTGCCTGCGCCTCGGGCGACAGGCTCCATTGAACCAATAGCGAGGCTGGGAGTGCGAAAGCCGCGCCGACGATCAATCCGAGATAACCGGTGACGGCGACGGTGCCGAGCCAGCCATATTGGTGCCGTTGCGGAGCCCGGTAGTGGCCGGTGGTCTGGTAAAACCGGCTCCGTTGTCGGAACCACCGTTCAGTGATCAGGAAAATCAGCGCGAGCCCAACCAGCAGGAGGCTCAAGATGCTCGCCGCGGTATTGTCGGACCGCCCAGTCATCTGCTGGAACACGGCATAGGTGAGCGTCTGGTAGCGAAGCAACGACACCGCACCGAAGTCCGACACGACGTACAAGATGACGAGCGCAACCCCGGCGGCAATCGAGGGGCGCATCAGCGGCAGCGTCACGCGCCGGAGGGTCGAGAGACGGGAGACGCCACTGGCCCGTGCCACCTCTTCGAACGACACGTTCATACTGAGGAGGGCACTGCGGCTCAGGAGATAGACGAAGGGAAACGTATCCAACGCCATGACGAGCGTCGCGCCCAAATAACTATGGGGAGAAAAGATTCTGGCCTGGGGACCGGCCACTAGTTGCCAGAGATGCTCGACGGGGCCGCCGAATCCCAATAGGTAGGAATAGACATAGGCCAGCACGTAGGTCGGCATCGCCAACGGAAGGACCAAGGCGCCTTCCCACAGCCGGCGACCGGGAAATTCCACGCGTGTGACCAGCCAGGCGGTCGAGACGCCCAGGACCAGCGTGATGACCGCCACGCTGGCGGCCAGGGAGATGGTGTTGAACAGCAACTCGGGAATGCGGGTCGCCCACAAACGGCTCCAGACGACCGGATCGGCCGAGAGGGCTTGTGCAGTGACATAGCCGAGCGGGAGCAGGATGATTCCCGCACTGGTCAAGACGACGAGTTGCAGCGGCGAAGCAAGTTGTTGGCGAATTGTGCTCACGATGGGTCCCTTCGAGTTACCGGAGACCCACTTGTTCGATCAGGGTGAGAGTCGGCTCGCGCAGTTCGGCCAGTTTGGTGAGGGGGACCAGCGCCGCGCGGAAACTCTTCCGTTCCACGAGCGCCGGGTCCGCCTTCACATCCTGGTGGAGAGGATATTCCTTGTCGAGATCCGCAAATAATTTCTGTCCTGCTTGAGCGACTAAGAATTCTACGAGCAGCTTGGCGCTGTCGAGGTGCTTGGTCGACTTGATGACGCCGACCCCGGCGACGTTCATGATCGCCCCCATGCCGCCCTCTTGCTGATCCGGCATCACCACCGCGATCGGCGCTCCTGGTTGAGCGGCCAGATGACGGTACACGTAGTAGTGATTCACGATACCCAGCGCGACTTGCCCCTTGGCAACGGCATCCACGATCTGCGAGCTTTTCTGGTAGACCTGACTGTCCGCATTGGTTTTGAGGCCTTGCAGGAACTGCCTGGTCTTCTCGTCTCCGTACGTGGCGCGAATGACCGACACGCCTGCTTGGAGATACTCGCTGCCGGAATTCGGAATCGCAATCTTATCTTTCCATTTTGGATCGGCGAGGTCGAGGAGCGACTTCACTTGGTCCGGTTTCACCATCGTGTAGTTGTACACCACGATCCAGAATCGCCCGGAGAGACCCACCCAGGCATTGTCCGGTGCGCGAAACTGTGCCGGGATGGCTCGTTCGACTTCCCGCATATTCAATGGGCGGAGGAGGCCGGCTGTTCGGGCCAGTTCCAAGCTGCCGGCGTCGTTGGTGATCAGGAGATCTGCCGGCGTGCGATCACCTTCAGCCTTTAATCGATTGACCAATTCTGTCGTGCCGGACGACAACAGCTCGATTTGAATGCCGGTACTTGCCGTAAAGGCGTCGAGCACCGGCTTGATGAGTCGTTCCCCGCGACCGGAGTAGATCGTGAGTTGGTCGGCGGCCGGGGCGGAGGGCACGAAGAACCCGGCGACGAAGAGCAGAAGGAGACCTGAGAGAATCGTCCGGCGCAATGTGGGAAGAGAGCATACGAATGACATGAGAGGGTCCTTATGAAATTGAAATTGATAAGCTGTCTCAAAATGATACTAAAAAAAGGCGGGTTCGTCAATGACGGCAGCGAGAACAGAGGCCGTAGAGCTCAAGTCGGTGGGTCTCGATGGTAAATCCGTTCCGGGTGGCCACTTCTTCCTGGAGCCGCTCAATTTCCTCGTTTTCAAATTCCACGATCTTCTCGCAGCCGGTGCAGATGAGGTGATCGTGGTGGCCCTTGTGCGATACATTGTCGTATTTCGTCTGAGAGCCGAAGTGCCGGGCTTGTGCCAGGCCGGCATCGCAGAACAGATTGAGCGTCCGGTAGATTGTCGCGAGTCCAAGGTGAGGATCGGACTTAGCCAGCTGGTGATACATGGCCTCCGCGGTAATGTGCTCTTGCCGGAGGAAGGCGCTCAGAATTATTTCACGTTGGCGGGTGAGCTTGAGCTGATGCTTGCCCAGGTGCTCCTTCAGGGCCCCCATTTCCTTCACATGCTTATTTGCCATGACGGGCCTCCGATGGGGCCTCATTAAAGACGAAACTGCCCAACTGGTCAAGGGGGGCCGCGCGCGAGCAGCACAGATGGAAGGAATTGACGGAGAACTCAGGGGCTGTCTATAGTGCTCCCTTCAAAAAAAGTGGAACGATGGAGGTACGACCAGCATGCGGAAACCCAATCAGATTACGGTCGACCGGGCCCTCCTGCTCTATGTCCTGCATCTGGCGGAGCCCCACGGGCTGCTCAGCGATGTCAAGCTGCAGCAACTGTGCTTTCTGTGCGAGCTGCAGATGTTCGGCAAGGGCTTTAAAGGCTTTCACTTTGAATTCTTTCGGTTTGCCTATGGGGCCTTCAGCAAGGATCTCGATAACGACCTGATGTCGCTGCGCCGGAAAGAACAGGTGGAAAACTTTTCGCTCTCAGATCAGGCACAGGAAGAGGTCATTCCGTTACTGGAGAAAGGCATTGAGGGGGTTGAGACGAACGAGAAGGTCGCAGAGATTCTGAAGGCGGTGGTGACGGCCTATGGTCCACAGGACAGCGGGACGATCACCCAGTCGGTCGAGTCAGTCGAATTGAGTACCCCGCAGCAACCGGAGTTCAAGATTCCGATCCGCGATATTGTCTTTCACACGACGCTCTTAGTGCCGTCTCGCATCGAGGTGCAGGCGGAATTTACGTTACCCGCCACGGTGCTGGCTAGGCTCAATCTGGCGATGGGATATTAGCCTCTCGCCTCGCAGGCTGCTGAAAAAGTCCGCCAGCGGCGTTCTCGCCTCGAAAGCATCCTCAACGTAGCCCAGAGGCTACGCCTCCGGTGCTTTCATCGGCTGTGGCCTTGCTGGACGGCCTTTTTGAGCAGCCTGCGGGAGTGTTGTCTTTCCTGCCGCACGTGCGAACCATCGACGTTCTCGCATGCCAACATAGCTTTTCCGCAGCTTGCTAGAGGTGGTAGAGCTCGCCGTATTTTTTCTCAACATAAGTTAAGAACGGTTCAGGGTCGAGGCTCTTTCCCGTCACGCGTTGGACAAGATGGTCTGGAGTGAACATCCGGCCCCAGCGATGAATTTTCTGTCCGAGCCAACGCCGCAGCACCATCAGTTGTCCTGCTGCAATTTCATCCTCCAAATGCGGGATCTCCAGTTTGGCCTGTTCATAGAATTGAACGGAGTAGAGATTCCCGAGCGTGTACGTCGGGAAATAGCCGAAGGCGCCTAACGACCAGTGCACATCTTGCAGCACGCCTTCCGCATCGTTGGAGGGGACGATGCCCAGGTATTCCTCCATTTTCTGGTTCCAGATCCCCGGCAAGTCCTCCGGGCGCGTCCGGCCTTCGATGAGATCCTGCTCGATTTCGAACCGCAGCATGACGTGGAGATTGTAGGTGAGTTCATCGGCCTCGACCCGAATCAGCGACGGCTTCACGCGATTGATGGCCGCGTAGAATTGTTCCCCATCGAGGGCACGCAATTGATGATGAAAGGTTTGCTGAAGCATGGGGTAAAAGAAACGCCAGAACGATCGCGACCGGCCCACGCAGTTTTCCCACATGCGCGATTGGCTCTCATGAATGCCGAGCGAGACCGAATCGCCCAGCGGCGTGCCGAAGTAGCGGGGGTCGAGACCCTGGTCGTACAGCCCATGGCCGCCTTCATGGATACAACTGAACAGGCAGGATTGGAGATCGTGTTCGTGCACACGTGTCGTGACGCGTACATCCGTCGGATGGAATGACGTCGTGAAGGGATGCGCCGACAGGTCGAGGCGCCCCCGTTCGAAGTCGTACCCCATGGCGATCAAGACCATCCGGCCGAACTCCAGCTGGCGCGCCTGATCGAAGGTGTGAAATAAAATCGTATCGTCGATCTGAACCGAGCTCTGCTGAATTTTTTTGAGCAGCGGCACGAGACGCCCCTTGATTTGTGCGAACAACGGGCGCAATGCCGCGATGGTGGAGTCCGGCTCGTACACATCGAGTAAGGCATTGTACGGCGAGTCTCGGTAGCCGAGGTACTCGGCCTCTTCTCGCTTGAGCGACAGGACCGTACGGAGATTCGGGAGAAATTGCGAGAAGGAGTGATTGTCTTTTGCTTCGGCCCACACTTGCTGCGCCAGCGAACATTCCCGGCTGAGCGTCATGACAAAATCAGAGGGAAGCTTTTTCGCGCGGCTATAGTCACGCCACACTTCGCGGAGCAACGATCGAGTGGGCTCGTCCCAACCATCCCCGGGGGTTTCACGGATCGCACCGGACTCTGGATCGACCCAGGTGGCGAGCAATCCTTCAATCTCCGGCGAGACGAATTTCTGATGTGCGATGCCCTGGAGCGTAGAAATCTGCTCGGCGCGGGCCTCGCCTCCGCCGGCCGGCATGTGGGTCTCCTGATCCCACGAGAGGAGCGCAGCCGCGCTGTTAATGCGTTGGATCTCCAAGAGTCTGGTCGACAAGGCTGCCACAGTCTTCAGGGTTTTCACAATAGAGTGTCTCCTCCAGGAACCGTCATGCTATGATCGCGCCGATCTGCATCCTGTCATGCAGTGTACGCAACGAACCATCCGTTTTCAAACTAGCCCGCATGATTCATGAACGTTTCTGCTACAATCGCCGATGCCTGATTCAAGCGAGGCGGGCGAGACTGGCGGGAAAAGCGCGACTGGCAGGGACAGGGCTCACACGTCACGCGAGTCGCGCTCCTCGCGCTTGTCGCGCGCCACTCCGCAGGCACTGCCTATGACACCTCAGACAAGCCGTCTGGCCTATGGTGCGGTCATCGCTGCCGCTGTGCTTTGGGGCGGGTCGATCGTGGCCCAGAAGCTGGCCCTGAGTGGATTCTCAGCGGTTGAAGCCTCGGCCCTGCGGGACATCGGCGGGTTGGCGATCCTCCTGACCACGTGGTGGTGGCAGGAAGGCACCTTGGCCAAGTTGACCAAGGCGGATGTGCGTATGCTGGGACTGCTCGGGCTTGGCGTGTTGGGCAACCACCTGCTCATTCTCATGGGGCTCAACTATGTGAGTGGGGCCGTGGGTGGGGTGATCATCGGATCGAGTCCGGTGGTGACCGCGCTGCTCTCGGCTGTGTTGATTCAGGATGTCCCATTGCGCGCCGTGTGGGCGGGCGGTCTCCTGTCCTTCGCGGGGGTGGGGTTCGTCTCCGTGGCGGGATTCCAGGCCGCGGGCGATCGGCCGCTGCTCGGCAGCCTGCTGGTCTTTCTCGGCGTGGTGAGCTGGGCCCTCTATAGTATCGGTAGCCGGCAGCTCATGGAGCGCCACTCGGCCTTAACCGTCAATTGGACGACGCTGCTCGTCGCCACAATCCTCCAAATTCCCCTGTTGTGGACGGATCGCAAGATGCTGGATGCCGGACTCGGGTCCGTGACGCCGGCGGACTGGATGGCGCTGGGGTATCTGGTCCTGTTCGCCACGGCCATCGCGCAACAGGCCTGGCTGTTCGGCGTGAAGGGAATTGGGCCCTCCCGCGCTTCCGTCCTTGGCAATCTGACTCCTGTGGCCGCCGTCGTCTTGTCTGCGGTGCTGTTGAAAGAACCAGTGGGCACGAGTGAAATTCTCGGCATCGCGCTGATCCTGGCCGGAGTCTGGGTCGTAAATCGGCAAACGTCCCGGCTCACGAAATAGGAGGCTGCTGATCGCTTTCAAGCGCCATAAAAGGTAAGACGTGAAACGTGAAACGTAGGATTGCCGAGTGCTCTTTCTCAGGAACCTTTCACGTTTAACGATTCACGTTTCACGAATTGCTAGACGGCCTTTTTGAGCAGCCTCCTAAGATCGAGTTCTTTCTGCTTTTCCAACCCGATAAAGAAGGGAATAGCCAGGTTGCCCTTCCCCCGCGCAACATTCACCTCTCGCCCTCGTTCCGTGATTGCAGTATGATATGGGTCATTTTTCCAGTAAGGAGCCGCGCATGCTGGAAGAACGCATCGAAGAAGTGAACAAAGCGAACCACGCGTTCTATGCCGCGTTTGGCAACCTCGACATCGACGAGATGGATAAGATTTGGGCGCACCAGGAATACGTGACCTGCATCCATCCCGGCTGGACGTTGCGGTCTGGCTGGCCGCGTGTGCGCGACTCGTGGGTCTTGATCTTTAATAATACCTTTTCTATGACGTTCGAGCTCACCGACGTGACGGTGCAGGTGGCAGGCGATATGGCCTGGGTCGTCTGCGTGGAGAACATTACCACCCATCAATCTGACGAACCGCAGCAGGCAAAGGTATTAGCCACGAATCTCTTCGAGCGCATCGGGGATGAGTGGTTGATGATTCATCATCATGG
>CAZPWD010000058.1:11706-13555 GCA_964590025.1 uncultured Nitrospira sp. | reverse complement strand
CCCTCGTCGTGCAGGCGCCATAAAATCTAGGAAACCAGGGACTATAGCTTTTCATGTTCGCTTCTGTTAGGGTGGTGCTGTTTCATGCGGCGGGCCTCGCATGAAACAGCAAATGGAACGGCCCATCACCGATATTGTTGTTACCGAGAATCTGACCGGAAGCTCGACCCAAGCCGCTACACTGTTCGCGTCTTCGGCCCGTTCCTTCCCCTCGTATGCTCGTTCTCGAGTCTCATACAATATCAATTTCAGAAGGAGGAACCCCCATGGGTTCAAAACTTTATGTCGGCGGGTTGCCCTATGCGGCAACTGAATCACAGCTCACCACCCTCTTCGCCGCGCACGGCACCGTCGAGTCTGCGCGTGTGATCACGGACAAGTTCACCGGGCAATCACGAGGCTTCGGCTTCGTCGAGATGGCCACACAGGAAGAAGCCAAGGCCGCGATTACCGCGTTGAATGGCTCACAGATGGACGGACGTCCTCTGACTGTCAATGAAGCCAAGCCACAAGAACCCCGCACCGGTGGCGGTGGCGGCGGTCGTTTCGGCGGTGGTGGTGGCGGTGGCGATCGCGGTGGGCGCGGTCGCTTCTAACAAAGCGCCAACAAGCTGCAACTGCAGAAGGGGCGCTTCGGTTGAAGCGCCCCTTCACGTCCTGCCCCGTTCCTTGTACCGCACATTCAATTTGTCGTAGCGAACGACACTCAGTCTGTTGCGACCCCCCTGAGCGCGACCTCAGCCGATTACCCCCACTTGCCTCTCGGATGCGGCAGTTATCTCGCCGGAGCGCTGCTGCGGTCACACCTACAAAAAAACAAAGATTAGTCCGTCTCGTTGTGCGCCACATTGGGGCCTCACACGCAGCAAGCATGCGGTGTGAATAGACGTAAAGAATTGGAGGAATCATCGAACCGTGTCACATTAATCCCAATCATCGATCGACCGTACATGCGCTGCTACCGACATCCACGCCTCCTGAATCTGCTGCTCGCTCTCTGGCTTTCCACAGCGATCTGCACACCCAGCCTTGCAGGAGACATGGCCCTCCTGAGCATCGGCCCTCGCATTGGCTTCGGTGAAAAAGTTCCCCTCATGGGGAAAGAGGCAAAGTACTATTTCCATCTGTACGACGTCGCAGCGGTCATCAGGCTCCCCTGGTCCTGGCCACTCGGTGAGAGCATGTGGAGTCTAGAAACGAGACTGATTGCAAGCGCGGGGCTACTGACAGGGGCAAACGAGAGCGGTCTGATGATGACGGCCGTGCCGGATCTTGCGCTGAGCGGCTGGGATGGCCTTGTCACCATCGACACCGGAGTGGGAGCAGGATTCTTCAGCAACCATACGTTCGGCGAACAGGACTTCGGGGGTCCGGTTCAATTCATCGCAACCTCGGGAATTCGCGTGAATCCGTTCCTGCATGCCTATACCGGCTTTCGGGTCCAACACTTCTCCGATGCCGGCCTGGACGGACCGTTCAGTCTCGGGGTGGACATGTACATCGTGGAACTTGGATACCGGTTTTAACCAAGACGTCGCTCGACCGGCAATTCCTTCGCACCTAAACAACCAGGCGCAACCCCAGCAGCCCTAGCAGGCTGCGAAAAAACCCTTTCGGCACAGCAGAACATCGATGGCCTGCACGTGTAGCACAAGCCCGGTTTGTCTGGTTCATCTGGTTGATTTGGTTCATCTGGTTAGTTTCGTCCAACCAAAAACCAGACAAACTAGACAGACCAGACAAACCAAACAACGGTCTTCTTTTGCTGGAGGGCTTTTTCAGCATTCTGCTACGGCTTCCACCCTGACAGCACGCAACGCTGCGCAATCAGCGGCGTGAAGCTCCCCAC
>CAZPWD010000058.1:0-11606 GCA_964590025.1 uncultured Nitrospira sp. | reverse complement strand
GCTTCCACCCTGACAGCACGCAACGCTGCGCAATCAGCGGCGTGAAGCTCCCCACATCTTCCGAAACCCTTGTCATGACCTCATCCGCCAGTCCCTGATCCTCGAAACATTCGTAGATATCATCGAGAAAACCGCCCCGGAGCAGCGGATGGTAGAGAAACGCCGGACCGGCACCAGTCGCCACGTCCAACGGATACTCGGTCACGGCAATGCGCACGAAGTGAAGCCGATCCAGCCATCCACGAACGTCTTCTGCTGACGGCCGTTCGGCGAGATAGGCTTCTAACCGACGGCGTTCCGCCAGAAGACCACGGACCTCCATTTCCTGATCGATCCGACGCCAGAGTGAATCGAACGTACCGAGCGAAGGAAAGGTCAGCACCAGTTGGCCGCCTGGCTTGAGATGTTCCACCAATCCCTGGACGGCTTCGAAACGGTTGGGACGGAAAAACATGACGGAGAGATTGCCGGTGATGCGGTCGAAACAGGGCAGGTGCGGAGGCAGAGCGCGCATATCCAGGCATTCGAACCGCAGCCACGGGAGTTGCGCTCCTTGGATCACTCGCGCGCGCGCGACCTGATGTCCACTGAGATCGATGGCCAGGACCTGCCCGGTGGGTCCCACCTGCTCTGCCAGGTAGAAGGCCGGAATCCCGTGGCCGGAGGCAATATCGAGAATGAAGGCTCCAGGGCAAAGATTCAGATGCTGCAGCAACGATTCGGCGAAGGGGGTGGACCAGTAGTCGTGGATTGGAAGAGGCCACCGAAGCCTCACGTCAGCCGTGTGTTCGGTCATGTGGCTGGTTCCCCTGTCGCGCTGTCGGCATAGAATACTCCGACGCCCTGCCAAAGAGCACCAGCCATTTCGCGAAACATCGATGGTGACCATGGAGGGCAACATGACGAGCCCGACAGAAACTCTGCGCATGATTCTTCTGTGGGCCGCAGTGGGGATGAAGTCACCGCAGATTTGGCGGGGCAGGAACACACACCTCACACCAGGCTGCTTACCGCGAGGACTTCGACTGGCGTTTCGGATGCAGGCCCTTGTCGCTCTTGCTCATAGGCCTGCTGGACTCGCCCTCAGAGAGAATGCCCTCAATCTGGGATTCGCCGCACGTGAGATCGCCGTCGGCTAGTATCCGTGACGGTGCTTCGGCCGGCTTGGCTGAGGCATGAACCTTCTTATCTTTTGCATCGTCTGGCATGAAGGCTGACCTCTTTCTCGGTGAGTGTGTTCCGCCGGCAGCGGCACATTATCGAGAGCGATTGATGGAATACGATCCGCCCGTCGCCAGCACCCTGATGGCGCGCTGCAAATCATCCACATGCTGCTGCATCTCCGCCAGCGTCCGATCAATTTTCTTGCTGGAGCAGTGCCGCAGCGAATGGATGCTCGCTCCCGTCCAGAGTCGAACGGTTTTTCTTGACGGTGCATTCAGCGCCAGCACATAGACTTGCGTGGTGTTCTTCATACTATCCCCCCTGATGCTGGTTACCCATGGCGTGGACGGCTCCTCAACGAATGCACCGCAGACTCGCCCGCATCCTCTCAGATTGCGCGAAAGCCAGCGAGCCCCTCACTCAAGGCCATGATCATGTTGTTCAATCTGTGCTTTCGGCCCCTACGCCACGGCGGTCACAGCTGCCGTGCTCTGGGGAGGCTGGGCCGCTGCGCCTGGCGCGGTCTGCATGGACGCCTTCAACTCATCAATCGCCCTTTCAACGTCTGCTTCCGTCGATCCAAACCGGTCTCCCATCACCTTCACGGCCTGATTGATCGCTTTCTTCATCCTCGTGATTTGTTCTTCGGGTGTCATCGCGTCTCTCCTTCATAGGTTGGGGGCCTGTACCGAGAAGTTCGCTGCATGTCCGCGGACTCGTATGTCTTCAAGGAACCGATCCACTTCCGTCCTGGTGGTCATGCCCAATGATCGCAGCACTTCGGAAACACTCTGGCATAGGAGCGGCGGCGACTGGGGAATCAAACGCGCAGGAAGGAAGCAAGCGGCGCGAGGGATGGGACAGTCAGCGAGGCTCAATACAGTACATCCCTATGCTAGGCGCCATGAAGGGCCTGGTCAAGCGGTATTAAGCGCGGCCGGGATACTTCAATGATTCTGCGGGTTCTCATTCAAATAGATGCTCGAGTCCACTGGACAACGCTTTCTGATTTTGGCATAAGCCGTTACTCCCAGTTAACTGCCTGCGGCCTGTATTTTCACCTCAACCGAGTGCTCCTGATGGTCGTCCACAAGAGGAATAGCCTTATCGTGTTGCTCGAGGCCATCGACGGTCACGCTCATCTCACCGTTCCCGGCGCTGACTTGTAGGACATTGATATGGTAGAGCGTTTCCCGGTATCGGTAGTGCAACGTGAACCCCTTCCAATCCGCGGGGAGGCACGGAGCAACGCGTAGCTTGTCTACTTCAAGCCTCAGCCCGAGGAGTGATTCCACGATAAGCCGATACATCCAGCCTGCCGAGCCCGTGTACCACGTCCATCCACCGCGGCCGTTGTGCGGGGAGAGCGCGTAGACATCGGCTGCGACGACGTACGGTTCTACTTTGTAGGTCGCAATTCCTTCCGGAGACCTCGCGTGGTTTACCGGGTTGATTATGGCCAACAGTTCCCACGCGCGCCGTCTGTCTCCCAATGCGGCGAACGCCATCGCCGCCCAGATCGCCGCATGCGTATACTGCCCCCCATTTTCTCGCACCCCCGGGACGTACCCTTTGATATAGCCAGGATTCAAATTTGACTTGTCGAACGGTGGATCCAACAGTTGGATCAGCGCATGGTCCCGGCGCACGAGGCGCCGATCCACCGCGTCCATGCCCATGCGTGAGCGCGTGGCATCCCCCGCCCCGGAGAGAACCGACCAGCTTTGCGCAATCGAATCGATCTGGCATTCAGGATTACTCGCCGACCCCAGTGGCGAGCCATCGTCAAAGTAGGCACGGCGATACCACTCTCCATCCCAGCCATGCTGCTCGATATTCTGGCGCACGTCAGCCGCCTCCTTCTGACAACGTTCGGCGAAGGACTGGTCACCACGCAGGCGTGCAACCTTAGCGAACTGCATGAGCACTTCATACAGGAAAAACCCCAACCAGACGCTCTCGCCTCTGCCTTGTTCGCCGACCATGTTCATGCCGTCGTTCCAGTCACCGGAGCCAATGAGTGGGAGGCCGTGCTCCCCACGTGTGAGGCCCTTCAGGATGGCTTGCACACAGTGTTCGTACAAACTGGCCGCTTTTGCAGACCGGCCGGGTAGATCGTAATACGAGTCCTCCTGCTGGTTTACCGGGCGGCCTTCGACGAAGTGGATGAGTTCATCCAAGACCCCGCTATCCCCTGTGCTCAGTACGTAGCGGCATGTCGCCAGGGGCAGCCAGAGGTAATCATCCGAACAGTGCGTACGCACGCCCCGGCCTGAGGGGGGATGCCACCAGTGCTGGACATCGCCTTCCTGAAACTGTCGGGCTGCGGACATCAGTAGATGCTTGCGCACAAGCTGCGGCTCGGTGTGGATGAGCGCCATCGAATCTTGAAGTTGATCGCGGAAACCGAAGGCGCCCCCCGATTGATAGTATCCGCTCCGCGCCCACAGACGGCACGCGAGCGTTTGGTACAAGAGCCAGCCGTTGGTCAGCACGTTCAGTGACTGGTCTGGCGTCTCCACATACACGGCGCCGAGTGTGTGCTTCCAGTACTGCCACACCGCTTCGAGCGCGCCGCGTGCGGCAGCAGATCCTCGGAAGCGATGTATCGACTGTCTGGCCTCATCGACGTTTCGCCCGACACCCAGCCTGAAGATGATCTCACGCTCTTGCCCAGCGGCCAGCTCGAATGGAACATGGATTGCGGCGCAGGGATCCAGACCGGCCCCCACTTTGCCCGACAGCCGCAACCGGGTCATCGCGGCCGGATTGCGAAGCGTGCCGTTGCGCCCAATAAACTCAGTCCGGTCGCCACTGATGGTCCGAGTCTTCTCGTCCACGTCAAAGAAGGCAATCCGCCCGGCGATCTCCGTGTGATAGGGATTTCTCGCGAAGACCGCACCGCTCTTGTGGTCCAATTCGGTCACGACGTGCATCACCGATTTTGGCCGCAGATCTCCCAGCACCCATTCCACGTAACCCGTCGCGGACAGCTTGCGCGATCGGCCTGACTCGTTCCGCACCTTGAGCACCATGAACTTAATCGGTGCATCCATGGCCACGTACACCCACAGCTCTGAGCGGATGCCGCGCTCCGTATGCTCAAAGACGCTATAGCCGAAGCCGTGCCGGCTGACGTACGGTGTCGCGCCCTGGCTGGGCAGCGGCGTGGGGGACCAGAAGTGGCCCCTCTCTTCGTCACGGAGGTACAAGGCTTCTCCGCTCGCATCGCTCACCGGGTCGTTGTGCCACGGAGTGAGGCGGAATTCGTGGGCGTTCTCGCTCCAGGTGTAGGCCTGACCGTTCTCCGAGATAACGGTGCCAAAGTGCGGATTCGCCAGGACGTTTACCCACGGTGCCGGCGTCACATGCCCCTGTGCGGTCGTGATGACATACTCGCGGCCATCAGGCGTGAATCCTCCCAGCCCGTTGAAGAACCTGAGATCGTGGCGCGGCAACGCGCCGGATGGCAAGGGTTCGGCGCGACGGGTTCGGGTTGGCACGAGGCGCGGCACGGTGATGTCCACATGGCCGCGGCGGGTGATCTGGTCCGCCAGCGATCCCCGATTGTCGGTGAGAATGGCACGGGCGACCGATTGGAGCAGAATGCGGTCCTCGTTCGATATCTGGTCCGAAGGACGCACGAAGATGCCGCCCGGTCGATCCATCACGTGTGCTTCGAGGCCCGCGGCAATCAGCCCCATGATTTGTTCGTGGAGTAGTTGCCGGTAACCGGCGTGATCTTCGTTCCAGATCACCAGGTCCACGGCCAACCCCTTGGAGCGCCAGTACGCGTGGGCCTGTACGAGCTGGCGCACCAGATCGATATTGGCCGGATCTCCGATCTGCAGCAGCACGATCGGCAAATCGCCGGAAATAGCGTAGCCCCAGAGCCCGGATTGCCCGCGGCGGTTTTTGATCAGATCGCTCGGGTCAGCCCGCAGGGAGGAATTGGCGTAGAGGACAGAGCTGGCCAGGCGGCCATAGAGTTGCGCGTCAGCCTCGGTGGCATTTAGTTGCCTCATGACCACCTGGCTATGGGTCCAGGCCAGATCAAAGACACGATTGGCGAGACGCCGATCGTGGTATTTCTCGACCAGGGCCAGGCAGACGTCGCGGGTGTCGCCGACGCCGGACACCATATCAATCGTGGCCGATTCTTCCGGATCGAGCGTGATCTGACACCGAATGGCGACAATCGGATCGAGCACAGAGCCCTCGCTGCCAGAAAGCGCCGTAGCATCGTGCGTCCCTTGTCGCGCGCCGGAGCCGCGCATGGCTTGTGGGTCGGCGGCAGTGCGTCCACGGCCGATGAACTGTAGGCGGTCCGTCTCGTAGGACATCGTTCCGATGTCCGCTCCATGCACGGTCATGAGATGACACATCCATGGCGAGTGCTCGTCGAGGGAGCGGGGCCGGCGCGTACATAGGATCGCTTGCCGCTCGGGAATGATCTCGGTCTGGACAAAGAGATTGCTGAACGCCGGATGCAGCGCGTCCGCGGCAGAGGATGCGAGCACGACCTCCGCGTAACTCGTGATCTCGATCGTTCGGCTGGTCCGCGAGTCGTTGGTGATGCGGGTTCGACGCAATTCGATGTCATCTTCCGGCGACACCACGATCTCGGTATACGTCTCGACATCGTGGTCGCGGCGGCGAAACTCAGCCCGTCCCTCAGAAAAGATGACTTCGTAATTCTTCGATTGCTTTAAAGTCGGCTGATAGGCGGTGGACCAGAACTCTCCGCTCTCCACGTCGCGGATGTAACAGAACGTGCCCCAGTTGTCGCAGGTACTGTCTTCGCGCCAGCGTGTGACGGCGAGGTCCTTCCAACGACTGTACCCACCGCCCGCGTTCGTGATCATCACGTGGTATCGGCCGTTCGACAACAACTGCACCTCCGGTATCGGAGTGTGAGGGCTGCTGAACCGGCGCACCGGCATCTCTGCATCACCAAAGGTCGTACGTAAGTCGGAGAGCTCCGCGGTGTGCGAATAGAATGCCGTCGCCTTTGGAATCCGCTCCTGAAGCAACAGCATGGTCGCCTGGAACAACGGATCCGACTCGAATCGCTTCTGCATCGGACGGTCCAGGAGCAGATAGGCCAGAGAGAGCAAACTCATGCCCTCGTGATGGGCCATATAGGACCGAACCACCGCACTCGATTGTCCGCGTGGGAGACGAGAAGGCGTATAGTCGATCGCTTCATACAAACCGAATGGTCCTTCAACCCCTTCAGCCGCGAGTCGCTGCAGATTCAGGCACGCCTCCTCGGGCGCCACCATCAGCGCAAGCGCCGAGGCATAGGGCGCAATGACCACATCATCGGCAAGCCCACGTTTGAGTCCCAGACCGGGCACGCCAAATGCGCGGTATTGGTAGTTAAGATGAACATCGATCGTGTTGTAGCCGGATTCAGACATGCCCCACGCGACGCCGCGCTGCCTTCCATACTGGATCTGTCTCTCCACCGCCGCCCTGCAGGTCTGGTCGAGCAGCGTGTGTTCGTATGTCGGCATCACCAGCAGCGGCATGAGGTACTCGAACATCGACCCGCTCCATGAGACGAGCACCGGCCCTCCACCGGCGGTCGTGAGGAGACGCCCGAGAGCAAACCAGTGCTCCTGCTGCAGTTGTCCCTGTGCAATCGCCACGAAACTGCACAATCTCGCTTCCGAAGCCAGCAGATCGTAGTAACTCGAGTCCCGCCGGCGCTCGCCGACGTTGTAGCCGATAGCCAGCAGATGACAGCCCTTGTCGAACAGGAAATCGTATTCCACACTGGCGAAATGACTGGCTTGACGTGCCAGTCCTTCGACGGCCGCGATTCGATCTCTGGCGCGCTGGCTGGCTTTCGCAATGAGCCGTTGAAGACCATCAGCCCATGCGCGCTCCTCGTGCATCGTCACTGAGCCCAACCGATGTTCGATGGCCTGCAGACAAGCCACGTCAAGGCGTGCCAATTCGCGCAGCGTGGGGATCTCATCGATGTGGCCATATTCGCTGAGCCTATTCTGTGACGCTGTCAGCAATGCCCACGGTGCCAGAAACATCAGGTCATCGAGGGCATCCCGGCATTGTCGGGTGAGTGCGCGCGCCCACCAGGTCGCTTGGCTCTCGGGGGCAGCCTTCAGGCTAGCGAGCACCTCCTCGGCGGTTGTCGCCAGCCGGTCAAGGCAGAGCCGCGCTGCCGTGAGCGTGGTTGGCCGGGACTCGTAGGCAGACTCCAGATCCTTCTGAAATTGAGCGAATTGGGCCGGAGAGGTTTCCCCTGCCGCATCCTTAAGGACCCTGAGTGTGTCGCTGAGCCCGTCAAAGAATCGCGACCCCAGGATCTTCTGATCGGGGAGTGCGAGCAGACCCGGCCGCAGTGTCAGCAGATGGCCCGCAAGGTTTCCGCTGTCCACCGTCGACACATAGGTCGGCAGCAGCGGTTTCAGCGACTGCGTGTCGTACCAGTTGTAGAAGTGGCTTCGGTGACGTTCCAACCCTTCCATCGTGTGAAGGGCATTCGTCGTGCGTTCGATGAGTTGTCCGGCCGAAATGTAGCCGAAGTCGTACGCGGACAAGTTTGCGAGCAGCGCGAGTCCCATATTGGTCGGCGACGTGCGATGCGCGACCACGGCAACGGGATGCTCCTGATAGTTATCAGGTGGCAGCCAATGATCTTCTGGACCGACGAACTCCTCGAAGAACGCCCAGGTCTTTCGGGCAAGCTTCTGGAGAAAGATAGTCTGGTCGCCCGTCAGATAAGCTTCGCGCCGAGTGATCGGTTGGCTGATCCACCACGCGATAGCGGGGGAGGCGAACCAGAGACCCAGGATGGGCAGCGCCACGTCTAACGCGTCCGGATCCGACAGTATCAGATACATCACCGCAGCCGTGGCAAGAACGGGCCCGATCCACATCGTCCGACAGTAGGCGACGAGGTCTGTGCGGCGATCGCGATCCTGATTGCTTGACGGACTCCATTCCAGCAGTCGTGTACGCGTGACCAACATTCGCCAGATCGTGCGCACAATCGCATCCAGACTGAAGAACGCCTCGTAGGGAAGGCACACGACCGTCAATACCGTCTGAACGACGTACCGGCCGGCCGAGCGTAGCGCGGCGGCGAAATGCTGCTCCGACAACACATCCTCCGGCTTCTGAAACAGATCAAGAATAGCGGCAAGCACAGGAGGAATCAGGATGATTCCGATCACCGACAAGGTCCATAACCAGAACGGCGACAAGACCGTCCAGCCGAGCAGCAGCATAAGGGTCAACCCAGACGGGACAAGGCTACGCCGAAGGTTGTCGAAGAGCTTCCATCGGGACAGTCCAGAGAGCGGATTCTTCTGGCGCCGCGCTCCGGGGCCTGGAACGCGCGGCAGGAGCCACCCCGCAAGCTGCCAATCCCCACGGATCCAGCGGTGCCGCCGTCTCACATCCACGCTATAGCAAGAGGGATTCTCCTCATACAACTGCACATCGCTCAACAGCCCCGCCCGCACATAGCACCCTTCCAGAAGATCGTGGCTGAGAATCCGGTTCTCGGGACAGCGACCCGCGAGTGCGCGTTCGAACGCGTCCACCTCATAGATCCCCTTGCCGATAAACGAGCCTTCGCTGAACAGGTCCTGGTATACATCGGAGACGGCGCGCGTATAGGGATCGATGCCTGGCTCACTCCCGTTGAGTCGCGCATAGCGCGACCGGTTCGTGCCTGGGAGGCTCACGGCGACGCGTGGCTGCAGGATGCCGTATCCTTCGCAGACCCGCTGCTTGTGTTCGTCGTACCGCGCACGATTCAGCGGATGCGCCATCGCTCCCACGAGCTGCCGCGCCGCATCACGCGGCAGTTGTGTATCCGTGTCGAGGGTGATCACGTATTGCACGTTCGACAGCACCGCAGTCTCGCCGACGACGAGGGAGAAGCAATCCCGTGAGCCGCCTCGCAGAAGTGCATTCAAATCCGCAAGCTTGCCTCGTTTCCGCTCGTACCCCATCCAGATCCGCTCCCCAGGATTCCATCGGCGCGGGCGATGAAACAAAAAGAACGCATCGCGTGTCGCCTCTCTGTACTTTCCATTCAGCTCTTCGATCCTCTTCTGGGCCAGCCGCAACAGGGGCTCGTCTTCCGGAAGTGTTTCCTCGCGTGCGTCTCGAAAATCGGTCAACAGGCCGAAGTGCAGGTGGCCGTCTCGATTGGCCAGGAACCGGACTTCGAGCGCCTCGGTCAGGTCCTCGATGTTTTCAACGCTGCTCAGCATAGTCGGGACCACGACCAGCGCGCGAGATTCCGGGGGGATGCCCTTGGAGAAGTCCATTCGCGGCAGCGCATGCGGCGTCACCAACACTGTCGCAAGCCAGTTCACCAGCGCGACCGCCAGTTGACTTGTACAGAGTAGTGACAGGAGACCGACCAGTGCGAGTAACCAACCCTCCTCATCCTCGGCATAGGCCAGCGCCAGTAAGCCGCCGGTGAAGACCCCCGTCATCAAGACGATCGTGCCGACATAGAGGAGCAACGGAAACCGGCCGCTCGTTCGCTGAAGCGCGTCAGATGTGGAGAGGCGCACCTCCGCCGTTCGTTCGAGCTGGGGTACTCCTTTGTCGATCAGGTAGAAACCAACATGGGCTTCTAGATCGTCGCCGCCGTTCCTGCCCGCACCCTGCTGCGCCAGGTGGATCGCGTGGCGCGCCACTTCGCGTTCCGAGAGCCGGCTGTTCCTGGCCATCTTCTCCACCACGTGACGGTAGCGATCGCGAGTGGCAAAATCCATCTTGCCGTAGGCTGCAGCGGGATCCTCACGCAGCGTCTGCTCGACCACGCTCATCGTCTCAACGAACGTGCGCCAGTCCATCGCGCCCAGAAATCGGAGACTGCCGATGCTGTTGCTGATGGAGACCTGGTCGACGGCCTGCTGTTGGTTTTCCGATTGCACCGACTGCTCAATCGTCAGGCCGGACTCGGAGAGCCACTGCTCGATCCAGGTGAGCGGCAATGCCAAGGCGGGGCTCTGTCCCTGCAACCGGCGCGCGAACTCCGCCACAAACGCACTCGCCATCGGCGGGCTCGACCGCGCCATGTCCGCGATCACCAGAATCAGACTCTTCGGATCCTTCTCGGCGATCTCCATCATCTGATCCGCCCAGTAGTCGGCGCGATTGCGGTCGATCCTGTATGCGGCGATCCGCGTCGCCGCGCGCCGGAGATTCTCGATCAGCGCCAGGCGGAGCATGATAGGGATGGCCCATAATTCGCCTAACGTGAGGCCGGTGATAGTCTGGTAGGCGGCAACGAAACTGCTGAGGCTTCCCGGATCGACTCGACCATCGCCGTGCGAGATCGTTTCGAGCGCAATGTCATACACGCGCGGAGGCCCAACCGATGAGCCATTCAGTATGCGAGGCAGCTCCCGGCTGTACCCCTTGGGCAAGTGTCTCTTGGCCATGCGAATCTGCTCTTCGATGAGATAGAAGTTATCGAGCAGCCATTCCCCGGCCGGCGTAATCCGGCGGTTCGCCTTCACCGCCTCTGCCAACAGATCGCGGACTCCGATCAGGACGCCTTCATTCTCAGCCAGCCTGCTCAGCAACTGGTCCGGCGCCTGTCCCAGGCTCAACCGGTGTAGACCAGCCAAAGTCTTGCCATGCAGCTCCATCTGGTCGCCGCTGAATAGTTCCGAGCGCAGCGGTGGCTCGCCACCGGCGTATTTTTCCGCTAAGTCGTTTTCGGGAAAGCTTGCCCTGAAATGGAGCAAGCTTCCGAGATCGATCTTGCTGCTTACCTTCATCTGTGAGGTCTCTTTCTTAGAGACGAGGTCCCGCGAACGAGTCTGCCACCATGTGGCGGCTGTGATTGCCCCTTTTCGGCGTTTCTTGCCTAGCGCACCGGTCGGTTCGAGACGAAGGTCTCAAGGCCAACGTGTGTGTCCACATCCAATGCGAAACAGAAGATCGAGCGCGGGCAAGTAGACCGGAATGAGCAGGGACTGCACTACTCACTTGGACCGTTGATCCCGGCGAAACGTACTCAGCGGCAGATTCAAACCAGACCGTAGGAGGCCAAGAATTTCTCGTTCGCCGTGGCCCGGTATGAGGGGAACTCTCAACAATGTACCTGAATTATCGGAGGTATGATACACCGCGTGACGATAGCAGTCCAGCCGCGCAAAATCTTCCATTAACTCTATCCAACTGGACGGAAGACAGTCTGGTCAAAATTGCTCAGTTTGAAGGAGCCCGATGGCAGACAACCTCACGCTCGCCCTGGTTGAAATCAATGAAGCCTCAGCAAGGGGAACCTAGCAGGCTACGGAAAACTATTGTGGCAGGATGGAAATCCAATGGTCTGTGCGTCTGGGACAACAGGACACGACCCACAGGATAGCCGCGCGAGACACGCGAGAGTGTGGAATGGCGAGACACTCGGAATCAGGGGTTGCGCGTCGCGC
>CAZPWD010000057.1:6720-13590 GCA_964590025.1 uncultured Nitrospira sp. | reverse complement strand
CGCCGGGCGAGAGGATCGGACGACGTAGCAGGTATTCATGAATAGTCCGGGCTAGTGCGTCACAGTGGACAGAACTGGTTCAGCGACGTTTCCGCCCGGATGCGGCTTCGGCAGCACGAATCCGTTGGGCCCGCGCCTTCGCTCGTTTGAGTGCAGTCAACTTCCCTCTGGTTCGATCCTGCTCGTGCTGAAGCATGTCGAACTGAGACTTGAGATGGAGTTTTTCTCGCTTGTGGAGCTTGGCACATTCTTCTTGAGAAAGCTGGATCCAATCTCCACAAGTCCGAGCCCGCTTGATCCGCTGTTCCAACGACTCCCGCAACTGCTTGGAACGCATGCTTAAGAGCGATTTCAAGGCGTCCTTGCGCCGCTGAACTTCTTCTTCTTCTGCGATGATTCCGCGAATATCTGTCCCTAACATGATACGCCTCCCACTGGATCGAGAATGACTTAGCAAGCGCATTATACCTGATTTCATCGCTCATCTTCCACTGAGGGAAATTACGCATAAGCCATTGTGTTCCAAGGGGTATCGTGCCCTAGGCCGACACTGGGAGGTTGCGGAGAGGGCCCCAATTCAGTATCATCGCGCCATGGCGCTCGGACAACAGATTCAAGCCTGGCGTATCTCGCGAGGTCACTCGGTCGACGACTTGGCAGCCGAGTCGCATCTTCCGCCTCACGTGTTAGAGGAAATTGAAGCGGAGGAGGTTGATCCCTCTGCCTCGCTACTCGAAGCGCTCGCTGCCGCCTTGAGGATCCCTCCTGCCTGGCTCTTTAGCCATCCGACCTCATTTCGTACCTTGTTTGACGACCCGGAGGAAGATGCAAGTTCCACCCACGCGTGCCCCGATCCTGTCACAGAACGAATTCTCGCCGGATCACGGATGGATCGTTCGCTGTATGTCCTGCTGACCACTATCATGCAAAGCGGCGAACCGAAGTTGCTCCGCGCAGCGGAAGTGAATTTGCGTAGTCTCGTCAAACAAGCCAAACAGGCGACGATCCCCTGGCAGAACCGCCCATCGGGCCACTTCGAACCACCGAACGATTAGTTATTTGTGCGAGACGCGCGCGAAAAGCGGGACGAGCGCGACAGGCTGAAGTGTTCGGAACTTCGAACCCCGACCTTTAGCCTTCGGACTTCGGCCTTCGAGTCGCGCCTTTCTCGCACGTCTCGCTTGTCTCGCTCACAATACCTGAAGTATGAAACATTTCAGGTACCGCGTTTCCGGCATGGTGGCAAGGATGGGATGGTCGCTGGCCTGTCCACGCTGTTCTAGCAGGCGGACCTGCCGCTTCGCATCTCGTGCAGCCAGGCGGATGCTCGTCCACAATTCCTGTTCAGTCACGTGGTGGGAGCAGGAACTCGTAGCCAGAAATCCCTCCGGTTTGGTGAGCCGCATCCCCAGCAGATTCACATCTTTGTATCCAGCCAGGGCACGAGGTACGGCCTGTTTACTGCGGGCAAACGCCGGGGGATCGAGCAACACCAGATCATAGCGGCGCCCAGCCCGCTCCAGCTTTCGCATCTCCTCAAACGCATCCGCCGATCGATAGACACTACGATCGGCCACCTTGTTTAACACCGCATGGTTGCGCGCAAGCGCCAGGGCCTCTTCACTCACATCCAGCCCTTCGACCGACTTTGCTCCCGCGAGCGCTGCATGAATCCCAAAGGCTCCAGTATGGGCAAACACCTCCAGCACCTCCGCGCCGCCCGCGAACCGTGCCGTCACTAGTCGATTCTCTCGCTGATCACAAAACCAACCGGTTTTCTGCCCTCGTTCGATATCGACGAGAAATCGAGCCGGCCCCTCCTGGATGCCGACCAACGTCGCGCCACCCCCTCGGAGGAATCCTCTCTCCACCGGCAGCCCCTCCAACGTACGACTCTTGCCATCATTCCGCAGATACACACGCGTGGCTCCGGATTCCTGACATAGGAGATCGGCTAATACGTATTTCCGGCGGTCCATACCGGAGGAGAGGGTCTGCATGACCAAGACATCGTCATAACGATCCACGACCAAGCCTGGTAATCGATCTGCTTCTCCATAGATGAGGCGATACGCATTGGTGTCGGCGACGAGCCGCTGACGTAGCCTGACGGCCTGCGCAAGTCGCCCCCTCCAAAACTGTTCTGTAATGGGTTCGTCGTCGAAGGTTAGAATGCGCACGCGGATCTTGGACGCAGGATTGTAGAGGCCTCTGGCGTAGAATCTTCCATTCGGCGCCATGACATCGACCACATCGCCCGAGACCAGCTCGCCGCTGACCTCCTCGACATAACCGGCATAGATCCAGAGATGTCCCAATGCCTCGACCGCACGTGTGCGAGAGAGGCGGACGCGCCCGCGTGGACTGTCATCATGAAGAGTCATTGCCTACTTATCCAATGGCGCGAACCGAACGTCAAGCCCCTCTGGACGCGTCTTGTTGCTTGACGGCTGACCCGCGCTGTGGTTTGCTGCGGCTACGCGTCACGGACCGCATGTGTTCCGCTCCGTGAACCAGGAAGCCCAGCGATGCAACGAATACCGACCATCGGTTCCGCCGTGATCGATCGGCTCCACCAGTTGGGAGTCCGTCATATCTTTGGAATCCCCGGCGACTATGTCCTCAGCCTCTTCCAATTGATCGACGCCTCACCGATTCAACATGTCGGGACCACCCGCGAGGATTGTGCAGGGTTCGCGGCGGATGCCTATGCGCGCATCAACGGCATCGGCGCAGTCTGTGTGACCTACTGCGTCGGCGGACTCAATACCGTGAACGCGATCGCCTGCGCCTTTGCCGAACGATCGCCGGTGGTACTGCTCACCGGATCACCGGGACTCTCTGAGCGTGTTCGCACACCCTACATGCACCACATGGTGCGGGATTTTTCCACGCAACGCGAGGTCTTCGAGAAGATCACGGTGGCCGCCATCTCGCTAGATGATCCTTCAACAGCCGAACGGGAAATGGATCAGGCCTTTGCGGCGCTGTTGCGCTATCGCCGCCCAATCTACATCGAAATTCCTCGCGATCTCGTTCATACGCCGCTGGCAAACCCGTTGCGACCCTTGTGTCTCGACGATGCGCCAAGCAATACCGCCGCGCTGGAAGAAGCCATCGCTGAAGTCCGCGCCATGTTGGCCTCGGCCCGCCGGCCTGCTATCTTAGCCGGCGCAGAGATCGGGCGATTCGGCCTGCAAGACGATCTGACTCGCCTGGTCGAGCGGCTCAATGTCCCCATCGCCTCGACCCTGCTAGGCAAGTCCATCATCCGTGAAGACCACCCACTCTACGTCGGAGTGTACGGGGGACTCATCGCGCGTGACGAGGTCCAACAGTTCATCAATGAATCTGACTGCCTGCTGATCCTGGGGTCGATCTTATCTGATGTCGAAGATCTCGATGCCGATTCGCCCTTGCTGTCGGAAGGCCGCACGATTCACGCGACAGCTGATCGGGTGGCCATCAAACACCATCGCTACGATGCGATCCGGTTTCAAGACTTTGTGCGGGCGCTGGTGACCAACACCCTCCCTTCGTTTCCTTCCCGCCCGCTGCCGACACCGCTCCCCATGCCACAAGGCACCATTGCGCCGAATACCCCCGTGACCTTGAATGGACTCTTCCGCCACCTCGATAGCCTGTTGGATGAACACACCCTCGTGATCGCCGACGTCGGAGAATCGCTCTTTGCCGCAGCCGATCTCCATGTTCACCGGCGATTCGAGTTCCTTTCTCCAGCCTATTACACCTCGATGGGATTTGCCGTCCCGGCAGCCGTGGGCGCCTCGTTTGCCGATCCCACACTTCGGCCGATCGTGCTGGTCGGCGACGGCGCGTTTCAAATGACGGGAACGGAACTTTCGACCGCCGTGCGATATGGCCAGACGCCGATCGTCGTCGTGCTGAACAATCGTGGCTACTCCACTGAACGGGAGATTCTCGAAGGCCCCTTCAACGACGTCCACGAGTGGCGCTATGAACGAATCTGCGACATGATCGGAGGCGGAGTCGGTACGCGGATCGCAACCCAAGGAGAGTTCGAGCGAGGGCTCACCGCCGCCTTGGACGATTCCAGCCGCCTGCATGTCATGAATGTGCTGCTCGATCCGGCCGATCGCTCGGCCGGCATGGTCCGACTTGCCCATCGCCTCGCAAAACGACTTTCCACCGATCGGCCGTAGTAGACCTAGTTTGTTTGGTTTATCTGGTCTATCTGGTTTGTCTGGTTGAACCAAATAAACAAGACAAACCAAATAAACCAAACAACCATCTGTGAAGTGTAGGGTTTTCCCACCATCCTCTTCACCTCTCACCTGGTTCGCTCCACGAACATCCAACACTTAGATCGTTTCCTAGTGGCACGTCACCTGCACTGTTCGTGTCATAGACTGATGCAACGCCGCCTTGGTGCACGCGGCGCACGTCTTTGACGCCCGCTCCTGATCCCGCTGCATATCATTGCCAGGCCCTGCAGGCGACTCGCTCATCGGAGGCCCCAATGTCAGACTTCTATCAAAACGGCGTCGTCACGGTGCTTCACCGCCTCGGACAGCCGAACGTCGACCAACTGGAGCGAGAGTTGACGCGTTATGGGCGCGGCAATCCCATCGCCCTGGTCCTCCCCTCCCTCTATGCAGAATTGGGACGCCCCGCATTGAAGGCCATCGTGGAATCTCTCA
Source organism: uncultured Nitrospira sp. (assembly GCA_964590025.1). Taxonomy (GTDB): domain Bacteria; phylum Nitrospirota; class Nitrospiria; order Nitrospirales; family Nitrospiraceae; genus Palsa-1315. Next base: position 8,908 of record CAZPWD010000057.1, on the reverse strand, counting down.
AGAATGTGTCGTACCTCAACGAAATCGTCATCTCATTGGATCGCGCCTCGGCCTTGGAATTTCGTCTGGCTAAGCAATTCTTCTCCGTACTCCCTCAGCGGGTGCGTCTCATCTGGAATGACGGTGCGCGCATCCAAACCATCCTCAAGCTCTTAGTCGATCACAACCTCGATATCGGCCTACAGGGCAAGGGACGAGGCTGTTGGACAGCCTTCGGCTACGTCTTGGCCAGAAACCACAGCCAGGTCATCGCACTCCACGACTGCGACATCACAAGCTACAGCCGGGAATATCTGGCGCGCCTTTGCTATCCCATCGCCAACCCGAATCTTGGTTATGAATTCTGCAAAGGTTATTACAGCCGCGTTACCGACCGTCTCCATGGGCGAGTGACACGCCTGTTTATCACCCCCATGATCCGAAGCCTCCAACAGCTTGTGGGACCTCACGCGCTCCTGACATTTCTTGACAGCTTTCGCTACCCTCTGGCCGGCGAGTTCGCCATGGTGCGAGACCTGGCCTGGACCAACAGAATTCCAGGTGACTGGGGTCTCGAAATCGGGGTCCTCGCAGAGGTCTATCGGAACTGTGCCTTGCGCCGCATTTGCCAAGCCGATATTGCGGATGCCTATGACCACAAACACCAAGAACTCTCGGATCACGATCCCGATGCCGGCCTCCTCAAGATGTGCGTCGATATCACGAAATCGCTCTTCAGAAACCTGGCGAGCGAAGGCGTCATCTTATCAGATGCGGTGCTCAAGACCTTGCGGGCGACGTATTTGCAGGCAGGTCAGGAAGCGATCAGCCGGTACGAAAACGACGCGGCCATCAACAGCCTCACGTTCGACCGCCACCAAGAACGGACGGCCCTCGAAGTCTTCCTGAAAGGTATGAAACTGGGCACCGACGGGTTCCTCGACGATCCGCTTGGCGTCCCCATGATTTCCAACTGGAGTCGAGTGACCCATGCTGTGCCCGATATTTTCGATCGCCTGGTCGACGCCGTCGAAGCGGATCACGCCTGGGACCCCACGTCTGAACCGGCAGCCACTCCGTCATGAGCACCAGTCTTACACCACTCACTGCATCGACTGAAGCACGCATCCAAGATATTGGCTCGGCGGAGATTCTCGTCGGGATTCCAAGCTACAACAACGCGGACACGGTCGGGCATGTCGTGCGGGCTGTGAGCGTGGGCCTCGCCAAACACTTCCCTGGTCGTCGGGCCGTCCTGGTCAATTCCGACGGCGGCTCTTCAGATGAGACGCCGGCCATCGTCGCCCGCACCGCCGTCGATTTCCAACACCTCTTCATCGCCGACCAGCAAAGCATCCTGCATCGGATCGTCACGCCCTACCATGGCATTCCCGGAAAAGGTAGTGCCTTCCGGACGATCTTCGAGATTGCGCGACGACTGAAGGCCCGGGCCTGCGCAGTCGTCGATGCGGATCTGCGCAGCATTTCACCGGAATGGATCGAACTGTTACTCCGCCCAATCATGGAAGAGGGATACGACTACGTCGCCCCCTACTATCTGCGCCACAAATACGACGGCACGATCACGAACAGTCTCGCCTACCCACTCACTAGGGCGCTCTACGGACAACGGGTCCGCCAGCCCATCGGCGGGGAGTTTGGTTTTTCCGGTGCACTTGCGACCCACTACCTCGACCAACATGTCTGGGAATCGGAAGTGGCGCGGTTCGGTATCGATATCTGGATGACAACGGAGGCCATTGCCAGTGGCGCACGGGTCTGCCAAAGCTTCCTTGGCGCAAAAATCCATAATCCGAAGGATCCTGCTGCCGACCTGTCGGCCATGTTGATGCAAGTGACGGGAGCGCTCTTTGCCTTAATGGAACAGCATGAAGGCCTTTGGTCTCGGCAGGAGGGATCGCAAGCGGTACCACTCTTTGGTTTTCCCTACGAGGTCGGGGTCGAACCGGTCCATGTCAACGTGGAGCGGATGGAGTCGCACTATCGACAGGGCCTCACAGATCTTGAACCCATCTGGCGGCAGATCCTGGCCGACGACACGTTCGCTCAGCTCCGCGATCTCCAGGGAACATCCGGCACCGACTGTCGTATCCCCGATGAGTTGTGGGTCCAGGTCGTCTACGATGCGGCCACCGCGTACCGCAAGCGGATCATGCCGCGCGATCACCTCCTGAAAGCCCTCACCCCC
>CAZPWD010000057.1:0-6620 GCA_964590025.1 uncultured Nitrospira sp. | reverse complement strand
GTGATCGGATTCGACCATCTCTGTGATCGGCTGGGGATGAATGCGGCGCTCCTGCGTGGAGGGGTCAAGACCGATCCCTCTCGCATCGTCGGTCGTAGCATCTATTGGACGGTGCTTGTGCTGGCATCGATCGCGGCGTTAGGAGCCCTGAACCTGACTCCGATCAACCAGTTCGCCCAGTCACTGCTGGCCTATGTGCCCCATCTGGTGACGGCAGCGGTGATTCTCCTGGCCGGGTACTTCCTCTCGAACTTTGTATCTCGGGCCGTCCTGATTGCCGCCGTCAACGCCGGACTGCCTCCCGCCAGACTCATCGCCGCCTGTTCCCGCTGGGGGATCCAAGCCCTCGCAGGGGCCATGGCGCTAGAGCAACTCGGCATCGCCCAACACATCGTCGTCGTGGGATTCGGCATTACCTGGGGAGGAATTGTGCTGGCCGGAGCGATTGCATTCGGACTCGGCGCAGCCGATCTTGCGAAAGAGTTCATGGAACGACGGCTGGTGGCCCGATCCAAATCCAGTACGGTCGATGATCTACATCACTGGTAACGGCGCAAGGCCATGCCTAATTTGATCGTCTTCACAGACTTGGATGGCTCGCTCCTGGACGGCACGACCTATTCCTACGAGGCGGCCACACCAGCCCTCACTGTGCTCCGCGAGCAAGGTATTCCGCTTGTATTGGTGTCGAGTAAAACGCGCGCGGAGATGGAACCACTTCGACAGCGCCTCGGGCATCGTGACCCTTTCATTGTCGAAAACGGCGGCGCGGTGTTTATCCCTCACGGCCTCTTCGACTTCCCCTTCGAACGCATGCGAACCAGGTCTCCCTACCAGGTCATTGAATTAGGCCTTCCCTATCACATGCTGCGAGAGGTACTGAAACAAATCGAAGATGCGGTTGAAACGCCGTTACAAGGCTTTGGCGACCTGTCGGTAGAAGCCATCATGCAGGTAACCGGGCTCCCGCGTGCCGACGCCATCCTGGCCAAGCAACGGGAATACGACGAGCCCTATCTCCTGCAAGGCCCTCAGGCGCTCATCGAAGAAGTCTGCCGGCAAATCGTCAGCCGGGGCCTTCGATGGACAAAGGGGGAACGGTTATTTCACCTGATGGGGGAGAACAATAAGGGGGAGGCCGCTTCCGTGCTCCTGCGCTGCTACCAGCGCCAACAACGCATGAACGGACAAGTGGAGCGGATCGAAACGGTTGGGATCGGGGACAGCATCAACGACGCCCCCCTACTCGCCATGGTGGATTACCCAATTCTCGTCCAGAAACCAGACGGATCTTATGACCCTGATATCCACCTGTCTGGAATGATTCGTGCGCCTGGAATAGGGCCGGTAGGATGGAATGAAGCGGTCCTGGAACTGTTGGCACAGGTACCGTAAGGGACCGCCTGAACCAGACGCGCGAGTGAAGAACCTCGCCCGACCCCGGCGCGCCGAGACGTGCATTTCCTATGCAGAGTTTTCCATATCCGTGAAGCGTATCTCGTGAAGCGTCGTTCGTTTCCGGATTCGGACGTTTCACGCTTCACGTTTCACGAACGGCGAGGGCGGCCTTTTTGAGCAGCCTGCTAGATGACCGTCATCGACTCGATGATCGTCAACTACCAGTGCCGCTGGCACCTGTCTCTTCTACACACTAGAATCTCAGCACTCAGCACTTCCCCAAACTAGTCTTCCTCCGGGTTGATGGTATGGAGGCCCGCCGAATGACAGGCCGTCAGCAATTGCGTATCGGCACTGACGACAGTCAACCGCAAGGGTTTGAGTTCCAAAGCCAGCGCCAAATGCAAGACTTGTGGTGATCGGAGCGCAGGATACTCCAGCGCAAGTTCTTTAGTCGCTAAGTACGTCCGCACCGTCGGGGCGATGAACTGGTAGAGACCCTCCTGCGATTCTCTCTCGAACTTGTGGATCACCGAGTAACAATCGTCCCTGGTGATGTCTCCATGGTGGGCTCGATTCGCGAATGCCGTATAAAAATCGGTCACGGTCCACGTCGGCAGAATTGCCACTTTGCTCCGTTTCACCATGAGCCTGCTGATGATGCGTGTGCCGCGCTCCATGCTGTACCGTTTCACCAGAGCTGTTGAGTCAAAATAGTAGTATGGCATGCGATCACACTCTCCCCTTCAAAATGATGGCGGCCAAGGGGCCCGACATTTTCGAGAGCCGATCTTGGAGTTCATCCAGCGGCAACTCGTCATATCCCTCCTTGCGGAACTTGTCGGCCAGGTTGCCCTGATTGAACGACGCCGTGTCGTTCTTGAGCCGCTCACTCAGCCGGCGTTTTGCCAAGCGACTGGGAACCCGTTGTTTTGTGACCGTTAACCCGCGGCCACGGCTGCGTGGTGCACGAGTTGATGTTCGCCCTGCTTCCGGCTTCGATTTGGCCATACCCTCCCTCTCTCTCTGAGTTATTGGGGTGCTGACGCCGGCGTAGATACCAGCCCGTCCCGCGGACATCCCGCGGGCTGGCTCGCCTGTGCCGGCAGTTCCGACTCTCCATACACATGTGCCGCAATGGCCTTCGCTACATCGGCAGTAAACTCTTGCTGCATGACACGCACAACTTTGGCTGTGGCCTCACGCTCCGACAGATGGCCTTCCTTGCCACCCTTTGACAAGGCGCCGACTACCCGTTGGCTGGTCAAATCCACGACTTCGAAATCGCTGCACCATCGCACGAACTTGAACTGCGGATCGCGCACGTCGATCGGCCACACCCGCACCACGCCCCGTACGAGCAACTCCGGGGATGGTCCGCTGGAATCGCCGCCGATCGAACGATCCCCTCCCCACGGCCGGCTCGTGACTTGGAGCCCTTCCTTCAGCAGTCCCTCCGTCAAGGCACGTTGCGCCGGTTCAACCTGATTGCCGGTCACCGCAACTGCCAGCACCAGATTCGTGGCAAGGAACTGTTCGAGTTCCTGCGTGAGTTCGCTCACGCGGTAGGCCGAGGCGGTACCCTGCCCGCTCGGTCGAATCACGCGAAGATCGGCATTATAAGTCTCCCGCAGCACCAGATTTCTGGCAGCCCGCCTTAGTGCTCTGACTCGTGCCAGCTTATCGGAGGGCCGCTGGGCCTCCTCGACATCGTCACTGATCGATCGGTCCAGCACGGCAATCCGTTCCATGAACGATGTCTCTGCCTGAGACCGATGCATCCCCGCCAAGGCATACTGGAGTCCCTTGTGCACATCGACCCACCGATCGACGATCCGGACGTTTTCCAATACTTTGTCGGTCGACACACGGGTCAGATTGTCGAGCGTCAACCGTCGTTCAGCTCTGCTGTGTCCGCGCTGCTCGATCACTAGATATGATTCCCAGTCTTTTGCTTGCGCACTGACCTCGGCTTTGAAAATACGGGCCACTGCTGCATAGGCGCGATCCTCCGCTGCCGCGCGACTTTCCGCCTGTCCCACGCCAACGAGATATTGACCGGACGGATAGTCGGCACTCACCCCGTCGATCCAGTCTGGTTTCGACTGTCCTCCAAACCATGCACAGCCGGATAGTGCGATCAACGCCATCAGCACCACCCCGATTCGGCGCACGGACCGCGATCCGTCTATCATGGCATCACCCGTTGAAGGAGCACGGTGGTCTCACCCGGCCCGAGGAACAGGGTCCGCATGGCCTCAGGTTTCAGAGGGTCATAAGACTCGCCACCTAACCGATTCTGCACCTGGTAGCGCCCCGGTGGAACCCAGACCCGCGCGAGATGGATTTCATCGGGCAACGTCTGCCAGCTCCGCTTGTCGGCTTCCTCGGATGCCACCGCCAGTCCTTTCGTCAGCAGCCCAACGAGAAGTCCGACCCACGGCGCCGCATCTTTCCCCGCTGCTTGCTGAGCCCCTCTCGTCGCTCCCTCAGCCATCGCGAACTTCGTGGCGGCACGAGCGAGGGCCTTGACGGTGATTCCAGCCATTCGTTCCGATAGCGCCTTATCTGCCAAAGCCGTCACGTTATGTACCAACTCAGTGTTCACCATCACCCGTGTGCCATTGTCAGGAACCAGACTCACCCTATCGACAGTCACATGCATCTTCTGCGGGACGAGCCGTGGCAGAGCCACGCGAACGACGCGTCCGTTAAGCCCGTACAAAACCGTGTCCACCGCCTGATTGGAATACCGATTCGACTGCGCAAACCCGCGGTTGAGAAGCACCAACTGGAGTGCATCGAGACTGATCGGCAGGTCAAGAAACTGATCCTCCTTGCGTGGCGCGCGGCCATTATAGCTGATCACGACAACTTGAGCGAGTTGTTGCAGCGCCTGACTGGTCTCCCATCTGGTACCAGGAAATACAGATCGGTACTCGGCCAATTCTTGAGTGAAGTGTAGTGCCTCGGCCGTTCGCAGCAAATCTTCCCGCAGCTGGGACGGAACAGCCGTGTGTGACCATGCGCGGGTGGCATCAAAGGTTTCATAGGCCTTCCGATAGGCAATAAACGCATTATTCACATCGCCGGTACTCTCATAGAGGATGCCGCTCAAATAGCGAGCGAATCCGTCATCCCGATACGCATTTTTCTCCTTGGTTCGATCGGACAGGACGTTGAGCCGGTGGTCGATACGCCGGGCTTCGACCAGCGCATCTTGCCACTGACCCAACCGCGCATAATTGAGTGCCTTCAGCACGTTGATCAACACCTGTTCGTAGGGATCACCCTCATAGGGTAACGCCGTATCATTCGTCATGAACGCAAAGGTTTCCGTGCTTATCCTTCGAGTGTAGAGACGATCCAGTTCCTCCTCAGCCTGTTCCAATACAGCGTTGCTCTGCTGATAGTCGCCGGCGAGTTGAAGGGTCATCCCTCGATCCATGCCATAGAGTACACGGCTTTTCGAGCCATAGTCTTTCTCAGCCGCAGCGACGATGGCATCGGCGCCCTTGGGATCGTAGGCGCGAAGACTGGCTTCGATGAGGAGATACCGGTTGACCGAAGGGGCACATCCGGCAAGCAGCACAAACGCCAGTACGGCAAAGAGAGACTGGATGGATAGAGAAACGCCCCACCGTGCCGAAATAAGGGCGGTGGGGCGTGAGGCAAGAGGGCTCAACGGAGGTTGTGGAGCCTAAAAGGTGGAACGTTTCTTTTCGATGATTTTCTTGATCTTCTTCTGACCGAACCAGACCTTGGTGTTGTTCTCCAAATCCACCATCTGCAGATCGATCTGGTAGAACACCGCCTTCGTCCCATCGGCCTCGTCGAGGATCGTCGCAATGGTCCCCTTCATCATGTAATCGGCGCCGATCTCTTTCCCCGGCGCTTTCTGCGTATCCTCTCGTGCGTACATCGCTTGCTCTTTGCGCTCGGTGCGAAGTTCCTCGCGATCTCCCTTTCCTGCCACAAACGTAACTTTTTGTGAGTTCGTTAGCTCACGTTCAAGATCGGTCACAAACGTGTTGACGTTGATATGTTCGTGGCTGCTGTTCTGGATAGTCCCGACGACCACGACCGGCTGACGATGCTTCGAGCCTGAGAAGTTGTTGAGCCACGGATTCTCCAGCGCCTCTTTGACCATAGACTCCGCAACCATTCTGGAGTCGGTATCGTTCCAACGTCCGCTCAGATCCGTGACGACCCCTGAGTCGACCCTGGTTACTTTTACCTCCTGGGCACAGCCTGCCAGTGACAACACCGCCACCGCCACGAGCCCGATTCGTCCTCGATTCATCACGATCACGCGATACCTCCTCGCAGATGCAGCAATTGGCGGTCGATCAAGTAGGAGCCTTTACCGCGGCGCCCGTTTGTCTTCTTCTTTCTCAAGCCGCTCAAAGAGCTTATCCGCATTCTTTCTGACGTAATCACGAACCTCCGCGTTGAGTTCCTTTGCCTTTTCGAGATTATCCTTCATCTCCTCGAGATTTAGCTTGGCCAACACGTAGTACGTGCCCGTTTTTTCATCCTTGTAGCGCTCGATGGGGCGCACGCCGCTGAGGGTAGAGGTCGTCACTGTCTTAATAGCCCGCTCGACATGCTGCTCTTCCGTGTTCTTGGTAAAATCTCCGGCAGTCGTAGAGGCTGCATAGTCGCGCATTAAGTAGCCGGTATAGGTTTCAAAGGTTTTGGCGATTTCCGCTCTGGCACGATTTTCAGCGGTGTCCCAGGCCAGCGGCTCGTTCCGAACACCGGCCACGGACCCGACGCCATAAAAGCCTTTGCTATCTTTCTCGTTAAACACCCCTGACCCTTGCTTCACCCACTTCGGAGGACCGCCGCAGGCAGCAAGTCCGATTATCAGGGCGATAGCCACTCCTCCCCCGACCAACCTCGACCTGAACCCCAGTACCCTATTCATGCGCAGCCTCCTTGGTGACGATCAGGACAGTGAAACGGCGGCGAACCAGCGGCAGATGCCGGCGACGAACGTTCGAGAATTCACAGGGATTCATGCTAACATGCACCCCTAATCCAGTCAACGCAACCGACGGATGATGGTTGACCGTCTCACTGTTCCCCTAACGGAGGATGCCCGTGGCAGATGTCCAGATTGATGACGGGATCATTAAGATTCTGAACCTGGAAGTTCAAGATCCCAAAGCAGCCGCAGTCCTCGCCGAATATCCTCAAGTCCGCTGGGCAGAAATTAC
>CAZPWD010000056.1:0-13611 GCA_964590025.1 uncultured Nitrospira sp. | reverse complement strand
GCTCGTCCCGCTTTTCGCGCGAGTCTCGCGTGAACTTGGCCCTGTCAGTCTGCACACTTCTGTACGCTCGACTCTAAAGAATCTTCCGGGTCGTGCGGAATCTGTGCTCTTGTCCCATACGAGTTTCTGCTGAAAAATTGCATCTCGGTGAAATTGCACGGATTGTGCTGCCTACCGATTGGGCAATGTGTGAGGTACTGTGGTACGGCATGGTATTGGCCGCTCATCCACATGGTTATCCACACGCCATGCACACCTTTTGTGGACACTGAGAGTTGAGATGCCAATGTCCTGCCTCACTGTCGCCTTTTCTTTCGCGGAGCTTCATGCAGATGACGGCGGAAGTCCTGTCAGAGAGAGACGTTTCGGTGCCAACGCCTGATTTCGCACCATTGAGTATGCAGATGGGTGCCCATGATATGAAAATCAGGTATGCCGTCCACCGTTGCTCATGCGTCATCCACAATTTCTCGTCTAGTCAAGGGGATTAAGCGTCCTGCTCAATCAGATCCGACGCAGACGCCTAGTCTCCTTTCCTCGTCCATGTAACAAGCCGCGGAAGGATGGTATGATGCCACCGGCTTATTGCTTTCTCTTGTCGAGGACGAGAAGTCTGGTAGCAGATATGGTCGGAGAACGCATCGATGCCGAAACTTGTGACAGTTTTGCGGCCGGAGAAAATTGATGAGCAAGCTCGCTACTATATCCGGTCTCATATCCTCCTCCCCGCCGGGACGATCGGACTGGTCTGCATGGTCGGTGGAGTGGGGTCACTTGGCTATCAACTGCTGGTGAACCATACGTATAGCTGGGTAACGTTTCTCACCAGCTCAGTCTTACTCGCGGTCGGTGCGTTGTGTGGATTTGCGCAGGCACGCTATCACCGCTATCTCTTTACGGCCTTTCCCGAGGTGTATGCAGCAAAGATGCGGACAGCTGTGGCTCAACGCAACAGGAAGGCTAGGGCTGAGCCGGAGGTGCCGGCGATCGAGCACCCTGGGCGTGGCTTTGTCACTGCGATCTCCATTGCCGGAGCGGCCTTGATCTTCGGCTCATCGGCCTTGGCCATTATATACGGCGAGCTAGACCTGATACCGGCTGTGTTTGTGCCCTGGGCGGCATTCTACTGGGCCAAGTTGTTTTGTTGGCGTGGAGTTGTGGATTAGCACGAATGACCGTGCCGCGTGACGCGCGAGAGATGCGCGAAAAGCGCGACAGGCTAAAGGGATTCAGGAATCTGTCGTCCGACCATCCACCATTGAACATTCATCATTCAAAATTCAACATTCTTCCTACCGCCTCACCCCTTACCCCTCACGCCTTACGTTTCCTTTTTGTGGCCTTCGTCTTGGAGGCCTGAGGAGCCGAGCGCGATGCTTCAAGCTGCTTCATCCGTTCTTCCAATGTGCGTACAGCCTGCCGGAGCTCAGGAAGCCGTGGAATCACGGCTTGGGCCTTCACCCAGACTTCATGCGGCATCACGGGAGCTCCTGACACGATCTGGTTGGGTTCGAGGCTGCGGTTGACACCTGCGCGAGCGGCAATCATGACCTGATCTCCGATGGTGATGTGGTCTGACAGCCCTGCCTGTCCACCGATCATGACGTGATGCCCCACGCGAGTACTGCCGGCGATGCCGACCTGTGCCACCAGGATTGAATGGGCACCGATCGTCACGTTATGGGCGATCTGGACCAGATTGTCGACCTTGGTGCCCTGCTTGATGACCGTTTGACCGAGTGTGGCTCGGTCGACTGTGACATTCGCCCCGAGCTCAACGTCATCCTCGATCGTAACTCCGCCGAGCTGGGGAATTTTGTAATGCCGTCCCTGGTCCTGCACATAGCCGAATCCGTCGCTCCCGATCACCGTGCCACTGTGAATGATCACCCGCGCTCCGATCGTACAGCCTTCCCTGACTACGACGTTGGGATACAGCAGCGTATCGTCCCCGATCGTCGTTTCGTTGCCGACAAAAACACCTGGATAGAGTGTCACTCGCGCGCCAATCGTGACCCGGTCTCCCAGGGTGACTCCCGGCCAGATCGAGACATCGGAACCGACCTGAGTATCAACGCCACGGACGACGGCCGCGGCAATGCCGCGGGGAGGGGAGACAGGGCAAAAAAAGGTCTGTGCGATCTGCGCAAAGGCCAGTGTGGGATTGGCGACTACGATGTGGGGATTGGCGATCTCAGCAAGACGCCGGTGGGCGAGGAGTGCTCCGGCAGCGGTGGGCCCGCTCGTCTTGAGCATCCGATCCCCGGTGATGAAGGTCAGGTCGTTCGGGCCTGCCTCTTCAAAGCTGGCTAGGCTCGTGACGGTGGCTTGTGGCGACCCCACAAGTTCTCCGCCGATTACGCCGTGGATCTGTGCCAATGAGATAGGAATGCGTGCCCGCATCGCCATATGGATTAGGATTTCTTTTTGCCCTTTGGCTTCGACGGCTTCGCTGGTTTCTTGGTCGGGGCGGGTGAGGCCGTTTTTCCCAACCGCTTTTCCACATAACTCACGACATGGCCGACATTCGTCAGCCCCACCAGGTCTTGGTCGGGGATCTGGAGATCGAAGGCCTCCTCGATGCGATACAGCAGTTCGATCACCGCCATAGAGTCGAGACCTAAATCGTCACGCAGATGCTGTGTGGCCAGTATCGTGGCTGGATCGCGTTTCAGGTACTCAGCCAAGGCTGTACGGATCTTCAACGATATGGTGGGATCGATTGCCATCTCTCAACTCTCTCTGTCGTTCTCGTCACCCGTGAAGCGTCCTTCGTGTTTCCAAGGAATGTTCAATGTGTAATGCTCAATGTTCAATTGAACATTCAACATTACACATTGAGCATTACAGTTTCGTCGCCTGTTTCAATACCACAGCGGCGTTGTTGCTGCCAAATCCAAAGGCATTCAGCAAAACCACCTTCACACGACGCTCCTGCGCTGATCGAGAGAGTCCTGCCAGCGCACAAGCCGGATCAGGATCATCATAGTTGGCGGTTGGATGAATCTGGCCCGTGTGAAGGGCCAGCACCGACGCGATGCCCCCGATTGCACCGGCGGCACCCAGCGTGTGGCCGATCAGCGACTTGGTGGCGCTAATGGTAATCTTGTCCGCGCGCGATTTAAAGAGTCGTCGAATCGCCCTGACTTCGACGGCGTCGCCGATGGTCGTCGACGTGGCGTGAGCATTGATGTAATCCACCTGTGCCGGGGTCACGCCGGCATCCGCGAGGGCAAGCCTCATCGTATGGGCCACTTCCAGGCCATCTTCACGAGGGATGACCATGTGATATGCCTCACTGGTGGCGGCGTAGCCCGCAATTTCGGCATACACTCTCGCCTTGCGTTTCTTGGCATGCGCGGCCGATTCCAAGATGAGGGTCCCGGCGCCTTCTCCCATGATGAAACCGTCCCGCAACCGATCGAAGGGCCGAGAGGCCTTCTCCGGGTGATCGTTGAATTTGGACGAAAGGGCACGTAGGGAACAAAATCCGGCGAAGACGAGCGGGGTAATGCTGGCGTCGGCTCCCACGGTGATCACAACATCCGCACGGCCCTCACGGATACAGTGGAGCGCTTGTCCGAGTGCGTGGGCGCTGGAGGAGCAGGCGGTAGAGATGGTCAAGTTGGGACCCTTGGCGCCGTAGGCTATCGCGATAATGCCGGAGGCCGAATTGAGAGTGATGACGGGAATAAAGTTCGGATGGACGCGATGGGGTTTCTGCTGCTGGTAGAGCTGCGTGATTTCACGCTCGCCCATCACCATCCCGCCCATGCCGGCTCCCACGATGACCCCGACGCGGTGGGGGTTCTCTTTCGCTATCTGGAGACCCGAGTCGGCCAACGCTTCCTTCGCTGCCACGAGGGCAAACTGGGCGTAGCGGTCCACGCGTTCGCCATGGGCTGAGTCGACAAACCGTTCGACCGCGAAATCACGCACCTGGCCTGCGACCTTGGAGCGGTAGCCGTCCATGGGAAACGGGTCAAACGATGTAATTGCCGAGATGCCGGATTGGCCGGCGAGGGCGGCTTTCCAAAAATCACTGACCCCGATCCCAATGGGAGAGACGATACCCAACCCTGTGACGACAACACGCGAGCGCATCTTGCTAAAATCCTTTCGGTAACGATCTGGTCTCTACTTACCGGAAGCACCGGGATCAGTCAACCAGTGGCCACGCGAGACGGGCGGGACTGGCGAGACGAGCGAGATGGATGAGAGTTCGAGGTCCGAAGTTTGAGGCTTCCGGAACTTCTAACTTGGATCACGCACGTCGCGCCTTTCTCGCATGTCTCGCGCGTCACGCATCACGGTCTGCTAGTAGCGCACCTTGATCATCAGATAGAGGCCATAACTCATGAAGAGAACGTTCGCCATCCAGCCGGCGATCAGAGGCGTCAAGGCCCCACCGCGGCCGAGTGCGATCGCAATGGAGTGTGTTGTCCAATAGCAGAAGCCGACAGCGAGCGCCTGCCCAATGCCCATCGCCATGCTGCCTCCTCTGGTGCCACTCCGGCGCAGACTCAGCGCAATGCCAACTAGGACCATGATCACGGTAACGAATGGGAACGCGATTCGGCCGTAATAGTCTGTCGTAAGACGTGCGGCCTGGGAGCCCTGCTGCTGCCGGCGTCTGGAGTAGGCCCGGATATCATGGAACGTCATCAATTCGGAGTCGCCGCCGAGCCAAGTGGTGAAGTCATCGGGAATGAGAGTCAGCACGATGGCTTGGCGGTCGAATACGGTGGTTGACACGGTTCCATCGGCGGAAAATCGTCGGTGCCGCCCCTGGAAGAGCGTCCATGTGGAATCGCTATAGCGGGCTTCGCCGGCTTCAGTCATGTCGGCCAGTTGGAAGTTGCGATCGAACTGAAAGAGACGCACGCCGCCCAAGAGATCCCCGCCGACGGAGACGCTTGTGACATACATGAGTCTGTCGGCTCCCACTCTCGTCCAGGGTTGCAACAGTTTCACGGCTGCGGCGGGGGGCTTTTTCTCGATGCGCGTGGTCCGAATCTCCTCGGACTTGTTCGCGGCCAGCGGGATAACGGTGGAACTGAAGAGCAAGAGCACGAGGGCAATCCCTGCAGCGAAGGCGATAAAGGGGGCGATAATCCAGAATAAACTGATGCCGCAACTGCGCATGGCCGTGATTTCGTGGCCCCGGGAGAACAAGCCAAAAGTTAGCAATGTGGCCATCAGGATGGCCAACGGCGCGATTTGGAAGGAGATCGCGGGAGCCTTGAGAAGGAAATACGTCAAGAAGTCAAGCCAGTTGGCGTCGTAGCGCAAGAAGCGGCGCACTTTTTCGAAGAAGTCGATGACGAGGTAAATCGTCATCAGCCCGCTGAAGCACATCGTGAAGATTTTTGCGTACTCGCGAAGGAGATAGCGAAAGAGAATGGGCATGGGGTTACTGGCGACTCATGATGTAAAACCACACGACGGTGGTGAGAGAGAAAATGCCGTTCGGTACCCAGGCCCCGGCAAAGGGCGGCAGGTTTGCCGTCATGACCAGGAATTCGCAGGCGATGTTCAGCATGTAGTAGATGATGACGACTAGCACACCGACCGCAAACCCGCCGATTCGACCGGAACGTTTCGAGGCGATGCCGACCGGGACGCCTAACAGGCAAAATACCAGTGAGGCGGTCGGGAAGGCCAGATCTTTATAATACTCCATCAATCGTCGGAGCGCAGAGGGGTCGCGCCATTGAGATTGTACGAGCTGGCCGATTATGGCGTCGTACGACGGGCGTTCCTCCGTGGCCGAGTAGCCGCTTTGGTCCAGGGGGAGTTTTAGATCGTAGCTGGCGAAGGACGCTTGCTCATATTGATCGGCCTGATTCGACCGGCTGTGAATGACTCCGTGCTGCAGCCGTAAGGCAACTTGATTCGTAGAGGCATCCATCAAGACCTCGTACTGCTGCGCTACGATGATGTGGGGATCATCTGCGGTCCGCTCGTCGGAGATAAAGATACCGGTCGTGCCCTGTTCGGGATTCCCATCTGGAACATAGATCATAATTTTGGGGATGGGCTCGTTAAATGTTCCCCGATCCAGCGCCAGCACCAGCTGATCCCGAAGGAGATTCAGCGCCACTTTCTTGAGGTTCGTGGAACTCCAGGGTTGCCCCCACTGGGCCAACCACAAGGTCAAACCGAATACGAGCAAAGCAAAGAGCAGCACGGGGCGAGCTAATCGCATGAGGCTTAGGCCCGCGGTCTGCATCGCCACCAACTCCTTGTCGAACGACAGTCGTCCGAAGGCCGTGATAGAGGCGATGATCCCAGCGATCGGGAGGGTCAACACGAAGAACGACGGCATCAGATGGGCGAAGACTTGCAGGACCGCCACAATCCCGACGCCTTTGGAGACCAGTAGTTCCACTAAGCGCAGGAGTTCCCGCGTGAGCACCACAAAACATAGTGCCCCGAGGCTGACACTAAAAGGGGAAAGGAGTTCGGTGAAGATGTAGCGATCCAGCAGCGTTCGTAGAAACATTCGAAGAATCACGCTCCTAGCCCGATGCGACACTATAGGTGAGCGGGCGAGGCTTGTCTACCTCACGGCGGCGAGCATGCGGCCAAAGAATGGCTTGACAAGATTTGAAACGCCGTGGTA
Organism: uncultured Nitrospira sp.; assembly: GCA_964590025.1. Lineage (GTDB taxonomy): Bacteria > Nitrospirota > Nitrospiria > Nitrospirales > Nitrospiraceae > Palsa-1315. The sequence continues at coordinate 6,986 of CAZPWD010000056.1, read as the reverse complement.
CATGCTGCGCGAATTGTAACCGAGATGGGTTTCGTGATCGATTTTGTCTCTCCAATGAACCCGTTATTCCAACCTGCTTTTCTTCCTGTCTTTTTCTCCGCATCATGTATGTCGCCAACTTGGTTCCGGGGCCGGCCACGTAACTAGGCGTGGTCGTTGAGGAAAGGAGTGTGTTGTGAAAACAAAAGGTACGGTCAAATGGTTCAACGATCGCAAGGGATTTGGGTTCATTCGCCTTGAGAGCGGGGATGATGTCTTCGTACATTATTCCGCGCTGCAAGGAGAAGGATTCAAGACCTTGAAAGAGGGAGAACATGTCGAGTTCGAGGTCGTGCAAGGCGCAAAGGGGCCTCAGGCTTCGAACGTCTTGAAGATGGCCGTCGCCGAGCCTTGACATCTTCATTCTGCGGGATTGTGTCACAGGGAGGCCTGCCTTTCATGTCGGGGCAGGCCTTCGTATTTCTGCTGAGTATACCTCATCCAAATGCCCCATTTCGTTGACAATGCCCACGGACACTGTTAGCGTTTGAACGTTGTGGAGGTTTGACTTGGCGATCGACCGCAGTAGCGTATTGCGTAGCGCACAGCTCTTTGCGTCACGGGGCCAATTCGACGCTGCCATCAATGAATGGAAGAAGCTCTCCATCGAGTCGCCGGGCGATGGGAGTATCTTCAATTCAATCGGGGAGTTACACCTCAAACGCAATGCCACCAACGATGCCGTGGTGGCCTTTGTGCAGGCGGCCAATGCCTTCCGTGGCGAAGGTGCCACCCTCAAGGCAATCGCCACATTCAAGAAGGTCCTGAAGCTTGATCCTTCACGGTACGATGTGTTCCAGCATCTGGGAGATCTCAATGCTGAACGCGGTCTGCTGAGTAGCGCGGTCCAAGATTATCTTACCCTCGGGAAACACTACCTCAAAGCGGGAAAAAGCAAAGCCGCGCTGGACATCTATAAGAAGATCGTCAGCCAGGATCCCTCGAACCTGGATGCCCAGCAGCGCGTGGCGGAATTGTGCCTGCAAGAAAACATGCAGGACGAAGCCACGAAGGTCTATTTGCAGTTAGGGCGGGAACGGTCAGCGCAGCAACGCTATGCTGAGGCTAAGGATGCGTATCAGGCCGTATTGCGGATCGATCCTGCCAACAGTGAGGCCGCCCAGTTCATCGAACATTTCAATAAGACCGGTGGGAATCCTAGCCGCGACGCCAAGACGGGAGCCGTCTCTGCGGGAGGCCCGCCCAAGAGTGCCGAGCCGCTCGATCTGCTGTCGGAAGCCACCCGCCGCATCGAAGGAAAACAATTTTCTGGGGCTGAGGCCATTCTTAATCAATTGCTGACCAAAGAGCCAGGAAATCCTGAAGTGTGTCAATTGCTCGCCAAGTTGCATCTGCGACGCGGAGATATTCAGGTGGCGCTCGGCGAATATCGCTACCTTGCTGGGGCGGCCTTGCGGGCACAAGACTATGTGAAAGCTGAAACGCTGATTACAGATGTTCTGGCGGTCGAACCGCAGTCGGTTGCGATGCTTGAACTCTACGGAGAGCTCTACGGAGAAAAAGGCGACGCCGCCAACGCCGTGCTCCAGTATGGGAAGGCGATTGAGCTGTTGCTGAAACATCCCGAGCCAGGGATGCCGACCTTGCATGAGGAACTGTTCGAGAAGGTTATCGCGCTGGCGCCTGATAGCCCGACGGTCAAGAAACTGACGGCTCTCATGCATGGCACTGCAGTGGAGGAACCGCCCGTTCTGGCTCGATCCGAGACCTCTGTGTCTCCGACAGCTGCGATCCCATCGAGCCCAGTCCAGGCGACGGACACATTTTCAATAGCCAATGCTGCTCCGGACGATCCCTGGAGGGTGACCTCCAAGGTCACTCCTCCACAGAATCGGCATTTCTCAGTCGCCGAGCCGGAGCCTGCGCCTGCAGAGCCCGAACCGGTTACGCGGGCTAGTGGGTTCTCGTGGGCTGATGCCAAGCCGGATCAGCAATGGGGACCGTTGACGCAAGGGGCCGGCTCGGTTGCTCCCCTCTCGCCCGTCCTCTCGACGAGCGAGCAATTCCAGGCCTATATGAAGGCCGGCCAGCAGGCTGAGGCGGAAGAATGGCTCAGTCGCTTGGTAACAGCGCAGCCGGATCATGCAGAGGCTCGAGAACTGTTCGGCTCCCTGCTCGAAGCCAAGGGCGATACCGCCGGCGCGGCCTTGCAATATTCCCGCGCCCTCGAATTGCTCCTGGCGCATCCAAACGATGAGAGTCCGACTCAACCGGCGAGTCTCTATGCGAAAGTCAAAGAACTCGCCCCGGCCAGCCCGTTGGTCGCCAAATGGGCCTCGACGTTTTCGCCGAAGCCGCCGGCGTCAGTACCTGCCGTCGAGACGCCGGTTTCTGCTTCGCCCGGGAACGAGATCGACCCGGAGACCCACTACACGCTGGGAGTGGCCTACAAGAACATGGGGTTGCTAGACGAAGCGAAGGAAGAATTTTGCCTCTCGATGAGGAGCCACGACTTTTTCTCGGATTCCTGTCTCATGATCGCGGTCTGTTTGAAAGAAAAGGGAGAATGCCGGTCGGCGAGCGCACAGCTCGAGCTGATGCTGAAGGACCCGAAATGCCAAGGGGCCAAGGCGCTAGCCATTCGCTATGAACTCGGCTTACTCTATGAAGCCCAAGAACAGTGGAGCCAGGCTGCCGCAATGTACGAATCGATTCCGACCTTCCACGACGTACCGCAACGACTCGAATCAGCTCGCGCACGCAGGGCGCCAGCTGAGCCCACCTCTGCATTTCGCTACGGAAACTAGCCATCCGTGATCCGCGCGAGACTCGCGAGAAAAGCGGGACGGGTGAGGCGGTCTCAAGGCTGAAGGCTGAAGTATTCGGAACATCGATCCCCGACCTTCGGCCTTCGGATCGCGCTTTTCCCGCCAGTCTCGCCATTCGCGCGCTTCACGCAGCTTAGGTAAATTGGTTTGGTGCCGGACGTCCGTCCAAGACAGCTTGAATATTCTCCAAACAGACCAGTCCCATCTGAACCCTCGCGTGCACGGTGGCAGAGCCCAGATGGGGGAGCAGCACCACCTGTTTCAGTTGCGCCAGCGCTGGGTGGAGGGCCGGTTCCTGTTCAAAGACGTCAAGTCCCGCGCCTGCGATGATTCCGGTCTTGAGGGCGTCGACTAACGCGCCTTCATCGACGATCGGACCACGAGCGGTATTGATGAGGAAGGCGGTGGGGCGCATCCAGGCCAATTCGCGCGCGCCGATCAGATGGTGGGTGGCTGGCGTGAGAGGCACATGGATCGTCACGACATCGGCTTCCCCGAGGATATCTTGTAGTGATCGGTGCTCCCACTCACGGGGGAGAGATGAGGTGGCTAGTGGTTGACGTGTGTGATAGCGCACCGGCATGCGAAACCCTACCGCGCGGTGGGCCACCGCTTGCCCGATCCGTCCCATGCCGATAATCCCCAGTGTCTTCCCCGAGACTTCCGCTCCCAAGAGTTGTGTGGGACTCCACCCAGTCCAACGACCGGATCGAACGAGGGCGTCGCCTTCGACGATGCGGCGTGCCGTCGCCAGGAGCAAGGCCCAGGTCAGATCCGCGGTGGCATCCGTCAAGACGTCCGGAGTATTAGTGACGATCAGACCGCGCTGGCGCACAGCAGCAAGATCGATGTTGTTGTACCCGACGGCATAGTTCGACAGAACTTTCAGCCGAGTGGCCACATGAATGGTCTCGGCGTCGATGCGATCGCCCAGGGTGACGATCGCGGCGTCGGCTTGGCAGAGTCCCTCACGAAGCGTCGATGGAGTGGGCAACGCATCGAGCGGTTCTTGCACCAGCTGGAACCGTTCCCGCACGATGGCCATGATAGGATCGGGGAGGAGCCGTGAGAGATAGAGGGTGGGACGTGTGTCGGTCACAGACGCGTGCTCCTATCTGCGAAACACATCTTAGCAGGATGCAGAAAAAGTCCGCCAGCGCCACGCACCGTGGCGCGTGACACGCGAGACGTGCGAGAAAGGCGAGGTCCGAAGGCTGAAGGTCGGGGATCGGTGTTCCGAACACTTCAGCCTTCAGTCTTCAGCCTTGAGACCGTCTCGCCTGTCTCGCTCGTCCCGCCTGTCGTGCGCTGTGCCACAAGTAGACTTGTACTGGTCTCAAGAGTCCATCTAGAATGAGCGACCCATTCAACTATGACCGCGCCAACTCTCATTCTGCCTGAACGTTCCCACGCCATGGCCTCCGACCTCCGCGCCGCGGTAGGCGTCGATAAAGTAAAGGACGACTATGCGACTCTCACCGCCTATGCGGTGGATGCGAGCATCTATCGGATGGCGCCTCAGGCGGTCGTGCTCGTTGAGTCCGAGGAGGACATCGCCGCCACGGTGCGTTACGCCGTGCAGCGAGGCATCCCGCTGACGCCGCGGGCCGCCGGGACGAATCTGACCGGCTCGGCGATCGGGTCCGGGATCATTCTGGACGTCTCGCGCCTGAATCGGGTTCTGGAGCTGAATCCGGAAGAGCGATGGGCTCGGGTGCAGCCGGGGATCGTACTGGCGGAACTCAACAAGCAGCTGGCCCAAGATGAGCTGCTCTTCGGTCCCGATCCCTCGAGCGGCGACATGTGCAAGCTCGGAGGGATGTTGGCGAACAACTCATCCGGCCCCCACACGCTGCGTTACGGCGCCGTCAAGGATAATGTGGCGGCGCTCCGTGTCTGCCTGCAGTCTGGTGAGTGGCTGGATGCCAAGGCCTATGGGCTCAGCGATCCGAACTGCACCGATCTGCTGAAGACGCATAGGCAACTTCGTGATCTGCAATTGTTGCTACAGGAAAACGCCGCGCTGATCGCGCAGAGACGTCCGACTGTTAGCAAGAACAGTTGTGGCTACAATCTTTTCGGTCTCACCGATGGGCTTGCGCGAGGCTGTTTCGATCTTCCTAAACTTTTTGTCGGCAGCGAGGGCACGCTTGGTCTGTTCAGCGAAGCGACGATTAGACTGGTCGAGAAACCTCGCGCGACCCTCACGGCGCTGATCCATTTTTACCGTTTGGAAGATGTGGGCGATGCGGTGCCGAAGCTGCTGGAGTTGAGTCCGAGCGCGTTGGAAGTGATGGATGCCAACACGCTCAATTTGATCGGACGGGCGAAGCACGGCATCCCAGCAGAAGCGGCCGCTACCCTCTTGGTGGAGTTGGATGCTGACGGCGCAGGGCCCGATCTCCCCGCCCAGGCCAAGCGCATGACTGAGATCTGTCGCCGCTATCGCCTCACGTCCGATCCTGTGATCGCCTTCGATCCTGAACAACGGGAACAATTGTGGAAGGCCCGCAAGGCCCTTTATCCCACGCTCTATCGATTCGATCCCCGGAAGAAGCCTATTAACTTCGTCGACGACGTGGTGGTGCCGGCTGAACGGATCAGCGAACTCATCCGGTATCTGGAAGAGTTCTTCGCCGGGCAGCACGTGCCGGTTGCGATTTTCGGTCATATCGGGAATGGGAATGCCCACATCATTCCCTTGCTCGACGTGAACGACCAACACGATTTCCAGAAGATGGTGCAGGGCTATCACGAGATTCACCAAACGGTCTTAAGTCGCTTCGGCGGCTCGATCTGCGGGGAGCATGGGGATGGCCGTGTGCGCGCCGAATATGTGAAGACGATGTTCGGCCCAGAGCTGTACGACCTGTTTGTGCGGGTGAAGCAGAGTTTCGATCCCTCCGGAGTGCTCAACCCCGGCATCAAGATCAGCGACCGGCCTTTCACGGATCATATCGACTATGTGCGATTGTCGAAACCCTGCGCGACCTGCGCCAAGTGTAACGCCGTCTGTCCGGTCTACGATGTGTTTCAATCGGAAGACATGAGCTCGCGCGGGTGGTTCGAGATCGTCACCGACAAGAACTATAGTTATCTCAATTCGAAACGAGTCGTAGAGGCCTGTCTCAACTGTAAGTCCTGCCGTACAGCCTGTCCGGCCGGCGTCGATGTGTCCCAGCTCATTCTGGACCGGCGCGCCGAGCATCCGAATAAGATGGCGGGTATCATATTTCGTTTCCATGCACAAACAGCACGATTTGAGCGATTCTTAAAGTTCCTCGCGAGGTATCAGCCGATGTGGGATCGGCCTCTGATGCGGCGTCTGCTCGATTATCTGACGAAGCCGTTCATGCGCCGTCTAGCTGAGACGGCGCGATTGTCGCCTCAGCTGGTGCTGCCTCGACTGGCCCTGCGACATCTCCGTGACCGCTATCCCGAACTGATTCCCCAGGCTGGTCAGGCTGGTCGCTCCCCGGTGGCCTACTTCCATGGCTGCGCGGCCAACTATTTCGACGATGGCGTGGGTGATGCTGTGATTTCCGTGTTGCGAAAACATGGGGTCGAACCGGATCTACCGAGGCAACGCTGTTCCGGGACGCCGATCGAAACCTACGGGCATCGCGCGTTGGCCAAAGAAGGGGCACGGGTCAATCTCGCGTCCATGGCGGGGTACGAGAAGGTGGTAACCGGCTGTGCCTCCTGCACACTCATGCTGAAAGACTACCCAGCCTTGTTCGCTGGTGAGCCGGAGCAAGCGGCGGCCCAAGCCTTGGCCAAACGAGTCACACATATTTCAGAGTTCGTGGCGCAATCGCCGGTGAAACCAGCCATGGCCAGTCACCAGCCCGCAAAGTGCAAGGTGGCCTATCATTCCTCCTGCCATCTGCGAGCCGCGGGAGTGACCAAGGAGCCTCGTGCCATTCTGAGAGGCTTGCCGGGCGTCGAGTATGTCGAGATGCCGGACGCCGATCGCTGCGCGGGTGGAGCCGGGACCTATCTCGTGAAGGATTTTGAGACGTCGCAGCGCATTGTCGAGCGCAAGCGGCGGGCCGTCGAACAGAGTGGGGCCGAGGTTGTGGCCACGAGTTGCCCAGCCTGTATGATTCAACTGCGCACGGGATTGCATGGCGCAGCGGAAGTCAAGCACGTGGCCCA
>CAZPWD010000055.1:0-13724 GCA_964590025.1 uncultured Nitrospira sp. | reverse complement strand
GGGTGAGAACAGAGTTGTTTTCAACGTCTTGCTGGAAAGGAGTCTGTTCGCATGTCTGGTTTCCCCATCGAGGTTGCCACCCGGATCAAGACACTGCCTCCCTATTTGTTCGCCGCCATCGATAAGATGAAGCAGACCGCGATTGCCAAAGGCGTTGATATCATCAACCTTGGCATCGGCGACCCCGACCTGCCGACGCCGATGCCGATCGTCGAAAGCCTCGGCAAAGCCGCCAAAGACCCGAAGCACCACCAGTATCCATCGTATGAGGGTATGCTGTCGTTCCGCAAAGCAGTGGCCGACTGGTACACACGCCGCTTTCATGTCACCCTGGACCCGGCGCACGAAGTCCTCACGCTGATCGGCTCGAAGGAGGGCATCGGGCATATTCCGCTTGCATTCGTCGATCCGGGCGATATCGTGCTCGTCCCGAGCCCCGGCTATCCAGTCTACCCCGTCGGGACCAGCTTCGCCGGGGGCATCTCGCACCTCATGCCACTCACGAAGCAGAACGGCTTCTTACCCGACCTGAAGGCGATTCCCAGGGACGTGGCAAAGAAGGCGAAGCTGATGTTCCTGAATTCGCCGAACAACCCGACCTCGGTCGTCATGAGCAAGGACTACTTCAAGCGAGTGGTGGACTTTGCCCAAGAGAACCATGTTATCGTCTGCCACGACGCAGCCTATTCGGAGATTTTTTACGACGGCAAGGCCCCCGCGAGCTTCATGGAAATCGATGGCGCGAAGGACGTGGGGATTGAGTTCCACTCGCTGTCGAAGACGTACAACATGACCGGCTGGCGCATCGGGTTTGCCGTCGGGCACAAGCAGGTCTTGGCTGGACTCGGTAAGGTGAAAAGCAACCTCGACTCCGGCTGTTTCCAGGCCATTCAGGAAGCTGGGATCACCGCACTCGGCCTGGATGACTCTGTGACAGATGGCTTGCGCAAGATCTATCAGAAGCGGCGCGACACCCTCGTCCCGGGCCTCAAACAGCTCGGGCTTGAGGTTGATCCGCCTCCGGCCGCGTTCTACGTCTGGGTTGCGGTACCGAAGGGATACACCTCCGCTTCCTTCACGGCTCACCTGCTGGAGAAAGCCGGAATCGTGACGACTCCGGGCAACGGTTTCGGCGCGCCGGGCGAAGGATATATCAGGATGACCGTGTGTACGCCGAAAGAGCGATTGGCTGAGGCGGTGGAGCGGATTAAGCGCGCTGGGTTCTGAATCTCGTGAGGCGTAAGGGGTAAGGCGTGAGGGGGCCTCTCAAACTCTCGGTCATCTCGATCTTGACACCTTACGCCTAACGCCTCACCCCTCACGGTATTTTTTATGGAGACTGTCTTCATCGGGTTTGGTTCGAACGTCGACGATCGAGTCGATTTCTGCGACCGTGCAGTGACGTTGCTTAGCCTGCTGCCACACTCGCAAGTCGTGGGGGTGTCGCTGCTCTATGAGACCGAGCCCGTAAACGATCATGGCAGACCGGGTGGCGGCTGGTTCTTGAACGGCGTCGTACAGCTTGAGACGGATGTCACGCCGAAGAGCCTCTTGGATATACTCCGTGAGATCGAGCGCTCGCTCGGCCGGAATGAGGAGAACCGATCAGGCCCCAGGACCATCGATCTTGACATCTTGTTCTACGGCCAACGGATTATCAACGAACCAGATCTCGTGGTGCCACATCCTCGCATGCACCAACGCCGGTTCGTCCTCATGCCGTTGAGCGAACTCGATCCGCTGTTCCTGCACCCATCACTCCAGCGCACAAGCAGCCAGTTGCTCGCCGAGGTCGGGAAGCAGCCTGAGGTCCGACTCCTGTTTCCCCAGCCCTCGACCCGCTATGGCTCTCGTCCTGCTTGCAGCCGAGCCCCAGGCTCATGAAGATTATCCGCAGCGCACGCTCCATGGCTGCATGGAGCGAACGATTACGCCAGGAAGGTGTGATCATCGGGTTCGTTCCCACGATGGGGGCGCTGCATGACGGCCATTGCTCCCTCATTCGAGCCGCACGATTACGATGTGATGCGCTCGTCGTGAGTATCTTTGTGAACCCGACTCAGTTCAGCCAGACCGAAGACTTATCCACGTATCCCCGCCCAATTGCCCGCGATCGTGCACTGTGCCGCGAGGGAGGGGTAGATGTCTGTTTTGAACCCACGGCCCTGGCCATGTATCCCGAGGGCTTCCAAACGACCGTGACGGTGCCGGCGCTCGCACGCCGATGGGAAGGCGAGGCCCGACTTCATCACTTCGCCGGCGTCGCCACGGTGGTGACGAAACTCTTCGGAATCGTGCAACCCCATCTCGCCTTGTTCGGCCAGAAAGATTACCAACAGGCAGCCCTGGTTCGGCAACTTGTGGACGATCTCAATCTCGGCGTGGCAATTCTGGTGCGCCCGACCGTCAGAGAGCGGGATGGGCTGGCCATGAGTTCGCGGAACGTCTATCTCAGCCCCGACGAACGTCGGATTGCCCCCTTGCTCTCTCAGGCACTCAGAGTCGGTAGACAGATGATCCTGGATGGAATGAACGACGTGGATGCGATCGAGCGGATCATGCGGCAGACCATCGAGCAGGCACCCACCGTTCATGTCGAGTACCTGGCCATCTGCGATCCGGACAGTCTTGAGCCTCTGTCCGTCTTCGCAGCTCGTGCGGTACTCCTGGGCGCAGTCCGGATTGGGTCGATCCGCTTGATCGATAATCTGCTGGTGAACATGTCTGGCAGATAGGTAATTACTCAGGTGTTCAGGCTGAAGGCTGAAGGTTATAAATCATCTCGCAAAGCACGAATAAGCCATTCAACACCTTCTCGGTTTCTACGACCTTAGGTTCAAGCAGAGATGAATCCTCGTTGCGCAAGAAGCCCTACCCCTAAAAGCCTTCAGCCTATCTACCTGAGTAGTTACGTGGAAAGAGTCGCGCTACGCGTTAAGCGTGGAATCAAGGCCTTGACCGACTAAGAGCCCGAGGACAACCTGAGCTAGACGACGGTAATGTTCTGGTGAGATCTCCAGGAAGCGGATCCCCATCGATAACGGGAGAACGGAACAGACCATCGCCGTTTCAATACGGATCGTTTCCTCTTCCACCGTTGGCTTCAAGACCAATTCGATAAAGGCCCCCTTCGGGAACCCCGTCGTCTGAAGGGTGCAGCCATCCATTGAGATGTCGGTGATTCGGTTGGTCACGGTCGGCTGCTTGTAGTCAAGGACCTGGGCCTCGATGGAGGCCTTCAGGCGTGTGTACTGACGCCGATCAAACGCCTGTGTATTGTGGCGCGCACCCGAATAGAACGCACGAAAACGATTCGTGCACAGCTGGCATCGAAACGGAAACACGTTGACGCGGCTCAACAGACGCTCAACCCTGCCCTCCTGGTAGGTCACGCGGACGAACGGAGCCCCGCAAATTGGGCAGTGCAATTCTCTCATGAACCAGAACAGACCTCGCGCTGGACCGGCCCCTGCTCCGCTAGAATCGGTTCGATCCGCGCCGGCGAATACGTGGCTGGCTTCACCCATTTCCCATCTTCACGCTTATAGCCACCAACCTTGCTCATGTTGGACCGATGGACTTCTCGAAAGACCGGATCCATGTCGATGCCATAGGACACCGCCGTGCCGTAGACAACGTAGAGGAGGTCGGCCATCTCCTTGGCAATGGATGAAAGATCTTCTGCCGCAAGGGCCTCTTTCAACTCATCGAATTCTTCTTGAATGAGTTTTACGCGTAGTTCGCGCGTCCGCCCGTCGATGACTGTCGGGACTGGATTGACGACGATATCGAAAGTCCGGTGGAAGGCTTCTACCATCGCCTGCTCGTCGGCCATTAGGGGCTCCTTATTCGCTGTCATAGGGTAACGCCTTGCGAGAAACAAGTTCCAAGGGATCCAACATGGGGATCTCTTTCTCCGACGAGACTCCGAGCTCCTTGAATCGACGGGCCGCCGGCAAGATTCTCGTTTCGAGCGACCCGATCGCTTTGTTGTAGGCCAGGACGCTCTTCCCGAGCGCCTGCCCGACGTCGTTCAAATGCTCTGTCAGCACGGCCATCCGTTCGTAGAGATCCTTCCCCAACCGCCCGGCTTCCTCGGCATGTTCAGTCAATCGCTCCTGCCGCCACCCGTAGGCGACCGCCCGTAAGAGCGCCATGAGCGTCGTGGGGGTGGCAAGGACCACGCTTCGAAGGAATCCGTCCTCAATGAGTCGTGGATCATGCTCCAGCGCGGCTCCAAGAAACTGTTCACCCGGCAAGAACAGGACGACAAACTCCGGAGCCTGGGCGAATTGATTCCAGTAGGCTTTCAGGCTCAACTCGTCCATGCGCGACCGGACTTGGGCGGCATGACGGCGCATCCCTTCGAGACGCTGCTCCTCGGTCGAGGCTTCATGCGCATCCAGGTAGCCTGCCAGAACGGTCTTGGCATCCACGATGATCTGCCGCCCACCCGGCAGCTGGACCACCATGTCGGGGCGGAGCCGTCCGCCATCGACCGTGATGGACTCCTGCTCGAAAAAATCGCAATGCGCCACCATGCCGGCCAACTCGGCCACACGCTTGAGCGTGATCTCACCCCATTGGCCGCGGATGGCCGGCGCGCGCAGCGCCTTCACAAGGTTGCCGGTCTCCGACTGCAACCGCTGCTGCGACTCGGTCAGAATCTTGAGATGCTGATCGAGGCCTCCATAGGCCGCTTGCCGGGACTGCTCCAACTGCCGGAGTTGGTCGTCGTATCGATGCAGCGAGTCTTGGAGTGGCTTGACCAGACTATCGATCGCCTGTTGCCGCTGGGCGAGATCGCCCTTGGCTTCTGATTGGAGCGTTTCGAATGAGCTGCGTGCGAGGTTCAGAAAGGCTTCGTTGTTCTGTTTGAGGGCTTCGCCGGAGAGAGCTTGGAAGGTCTCGGCCAATTCCTGTCGGGCCTGGCCCAGCAGAGTCTTTTGTTCGTTGAGATGGAGCGCGGCTTCCGCAGCCCTGGTCTCCGCCACCGCACGGGCCTGGGAAGCCTCTGAAAGGTCCTGTCTGATCCGGTCAAGATCGAGGCGATCTTGTAGGGCCTGGCGGCGCAATTCGTCTGCCAGCGATTCTGCCCGCTGCGCCCGTTCGCCGGTAGCCAGCAATTGTGCCTGCACGTTCGCGCGTACGCGGGACGCAATCCAGAACCCGACGATCAGCGCGCCGAGGAGACCTCCGACGAGAACCCCCGCACCAAAGAGCGTGCCATCAATCATGGGTGACCGTCCACGTCATGCCGCCGACCCATATTCGACCAGGTTGTTGGGTGTCGCGATGAGGAAAGAATGATTTTGAAGAATACGTAAACCCCCTTGAAAGGTCAAGACCACAATATGGCTAGAGACGTTCAGCCCTACAACATCGCATCATGATTTGCTAGATGGCTCCGATCTCGCAAACATGTCTCCTCCCCGCTCTTGAACGATGATCTCTCCTCGCTCCGCATCCAAACTGATTCGATCGCCTTCCTTGAGCCTGGTGGTAATGCCAGGCACATTCGCAACTGCCGGCAATCCGAACTCGCGAGCAATGATCGCCCCGTGTGACAGCGTCCCGCCCATCTCGGCGACCAGCCCCGCCGCCACGCCAAACAACGGCGCCATGCCTGGATCGATGACCGAGACCACAAGAATGTCGCCACGGCAGACTCGGCTCCAATCCTCCATCGATCGAACGAAGCGAACTGGTCCCACAACCTGCCCCGCACTGATGGGAATGCCGTGGAAGATCCCCTCCGAAGCCACAACGGAGAATGCGTCCGTGCCACGAACCACGTCTTTCCAATCCCGAATCGTGTCTGGAACGCTGACCGTGGCGTAACGGTCTCGCTCGGCCCGGCGAGCCTGAATCACCCCTCGCCAATCCGTCGATCCTCCGGCTAACAAATCTGCGCGTTCTTCGATCTTGAAGTAAAAAATATCCTCCCGCGACGAAATTCTCCCCAGTTCGACCAGCCATTCGCCGAGGCGAAGCAGGAGACTACGTCCCGCTGCTGAGTAGTACATCAGATGATGTCGGTTCGCCTCCCGCAGGGCGAAGAACCGGCATAGCCTTCGATACCACCAAGAGAAGATGGCCCACCGATGGAATCGCCATCCAAACCTGGCGCGAATCTCTGCAAGCGCCCGTTCCCGTACCACTGTTTGGCGCTGAAGAATGTCCGCCGGGGTGGCACTGGCTGGAGCCAGAATCTGTGTTCGCAATACTGCCAGCAACAACTCCGGTCGATCTCCGAATCGAGGCGCCATGACGTCCGACTCGCCGACCCCGCGATGGCCATAGTCTTCGAGATACCGGTCGAAGGCACGGAGAACGTCGGTCCCCTCGAGCTTGCGACGAATCTCAACTGGGTCCCACCCCTCTGCGGTGAACCACGAAGTCGCTTTGGGGTCGCGTCGAGCCATGTCTGCTACTTCCGCCAAGCGGACAATCTGTTGTGCGCTGATCGCCGCCGCCTGCCCCTGTAGCGACCCGTTCAGCAAGGCTCTCCAGTCTTCGCCTAACCAGCGAGGCAGCAAGCCGCCCAACGCCTGCAAACACTGCGACACGCCTCCCGCAATGGCAAACGTCAGTTCGTGTTCATCAAGCCATTGCCCGATGGCATCGAGGCGCAGGACGATGTCTTCGCCGGAGATAGTCCGAAGCCGATCGGCGCGATGTTCGGATGCCATGGCTTTCATGGCTTCGAACCAGGCCGGCCCATGGCGCACCGCCTTTCTCAATTCGGCCATCATCACGACGCCGGCACGGACGAACGCGAACCACCCGAGCGGGTGGGCCTCCGGTACCCTGGCAAGGATTTCCCCTCCCATCTGCTCCGCCAACAAGGAGGGATCTCCCCGCAGTTGTGTGATGAGAGAATGAAACAGCGTCATATTAATGTAGGGACGTCCCTGGAACGTGCGGACCGATGAAATTCCTTCTGGAATTCGGCACCCTAGACGCCGATAGGGTGAAACAATGTGGCGCTCCATGAACAGCTCGAGAAACGACAGCCCGAGCGGGCTCGGCAGCTCCGGCATGGTCTCTTTGAAGTTGGCACGCGACCATTCGCAGTCATCATTGGTCAACTGCGAGGATCGGATCAGACCCGAGATGGGGCGGGCTTGGAGCAGCCATAGGCCACGATCGTCGTAGAGCCATTCGATATCCACTGGATGACCGAATATCTTTTCAATCTGCTTGGCCGTACGGGCCAAGGTAAACAGTTGGTCGTCCGACAACGTTGCGCGCCCGACTGCATCAACCGACAGCGGCACTTCGCAAAGCCCCTGGCCGGTTACCCGCAACGCCTGAGTCTGCACGGCGATCGTCCGTTCGCGAATCCGGAAGGGCTGACTGTTCTCGGCCATCTCAACCACATACTGGTCCGGCGTTGCACGCCCATCGACGAGGGCTGCCGCAAGCCCCGCAACCGCATTGATCACCACCTGAGTCGCCCGTCCTGTGAGGGGATGGATGGAGTAGGCCACACCGGCGGCTAGCGCCTCTAGCAGTGGTTGGATCACGACGGCCATGGTGGGAGGTGTTCCGCTCAATCCCGACGTCGCATGATAATTCAGGACCCGCTCATCCCAGATCGACAGCCACAGGTCCTTCACCGCCAAGCCCATCTCCTCCAGCGGGATGCCGAGGCGCGTGCGGTAGACTCCGGCAAAGCTCGCATGAGCTCCATCCTCGTTCGTCGCTGACGACCTCACCGCCCACAGACCATGCAACGGCAGGTCCAGCCGGCGCACCTGTTCGACGATCTGAGCCGTCAGTTCAGCGATGTCGCGGTTCCGAATGATAGTGCGGCAGTGGGAAAGTATCCGTTGGCGTTCGGCCCCGGAGGAATGCAGGGCTGCCTGCCACTGTTCCGATGGAGCAAATCCCGGCGCGCGAAGCGCATGATCATAGGCCTCCGTCGTTACGCAAAATCCGCAGGGAACAGGGAATCCTCCTGCGAGCAGACGCGCCAAGCCTGCGGCTTTCCCCCCGACAAGAGGCGGTTGCGTGCAGGCGGCCAAGGGAAGAAGAAAAGGGCGATCCATTAAAATGGATACTACCTAGAGCACGAGGAGGAGGTAAAGGTCATTCACGTTCGTGCCGGTGGGACCGGTGATGATGAGCTGATGGAGCCTCTTCAATGCGGGGTAGGTGTTGTGGCGCTTCAATGCGCCCTTGAGGTCCACCGAGAGGCGCTGCGCGCGCGCCACGGTATTACCATCGATAACGGCACCGGCCGCATCAGTCGGACCGTCGGTGCCATCGGTGCCGATCGCCACCACCCACACCTTGGCCAGACCGGCGATTTCCAGAGCAGCGGCCGCGGCGAATTCCTGCGCCCTCCCGCCTGTTCCCTTTCCAGTGACGGTCACGGTGGTTTCCCCACCGGCCACCACACAACAGGGCCTCTGTAGCGGTTTGCCTTCGTGCACAATATCCCTCGCCAGGGCGCCAAACCGCCTCCCCGCCTCACGAGCCTCTCCAGTTATGGCCGGCGTATGCACAAGGGTTCGAAGACCTGCCTCTCTGGCTGCACAGGTCACAGCCATGACGGCCATTGCGTTGTTCCCGACGATATGATGATGGACTCGACGAAACAGAGAGGAACCGGGCTTCGGAGTCTCACTCGTGAATCCCTGACATCCACGGTCGAGATGCTGACGCACTCGCTGAGGGAGCGCCCGCCAGATGCGATCGCGTTTCAGAATCGTGACAGCGTCTTGATAGGTCGTGGGGTCTGGGGCTGTCGGCCCTGAGGCAATGGCACTGAGGTCGTCACCCAACACATCGGACAGAATCAGCGTCACAACGGTGGCCTCGGTCAACTCGGCGAGATGTCCGCCTTTGATTTGCGAGAGATGTTTCCGAACGGTATTGATTTCGGGGATACTTGCTCCGCATCGCAAGAGTTGCTGTGTCGTCCGCTGCTTGTCGGCTAACGTAACCCCTGCGACAGGAGCAGGCAGTAAACTGGAGGCACCGCCCGACAAGAGCACGATCAAGAGGTCGCGCCGACCGAGCTCTGCCGCCATGGCACAGAGCCTGGCCGCCGCTCGCCGACCAGAGCGATCGGGAACTGGGTGACCGGCTTCCGCCACGACGATTCGTTTTGTCGGCAGACCATGGCCATACTTTACCACGACGAATCCGCCCTGCAGACGAGGTCCCAGCCGCTGTTCTACCGCCCGGGCCATCGAGGCCGTCGCCTTTCCAGCCCCGACCACGACCACACGCTCATAGCGACGCAGATCGTACCGGCGCCGGCCGATGACCAGCTCCTCGCCGTTTCTTGAGATAGCGCGACCGACCGCCGTACGGCCGTCGACCGCGGCCAGTCCTCGAACGAGTAATTTCCTCAGAAGTGGCCGGATAGGCGAGGAAGGAATCTGCATCACGCTTAGGACAGACTAGCAGGCTGCTGCGAGTGACTCAAG
This sequence comes from uncultured Nitrospira sp., assembly GCA_964590025.1. Classification (GTDB taxonomy): domain Bacteria; phylum Nitrospirota; class Nitrospiria; order Nitrospirales; family Nitrospiraceae; genus Palsa-1315. Next base: position 4,281 of record CAZPWD010000055.1, on the reverse strand, counting down.
GTGGCTCTTCCAAGCTTGCTCGATTACGTTGCCCTGTGATGGCCCAGTGAGTCCCCCCACTGAACGCATCTGCTCCATCCCTACTTGTTTCTCAAGGGTAGCCTGGTTGATCCTCGATTGCGCGCGTCGAACGAGCACATTCTTATCGTGCGCGTTCCGCGAGCAGGAGGATGACCAGGCTACCCCCCCCCCCGCTGGCGGACTTTTTCAGCATCCTGCTAGGGAGTCTTGTCCTGCTTGAAGCAACGGGTAGGACAAGTCTGCCGTGGGACTTTAATCTGATAGGTCCCGCGTGGGAGCATGTCCTTCTTAAATTCAGGATTCAGCATCTTGAGTTCCAAGAAGTAGGTCCCAAATTCCTCGGCAATCGAGGTGAGGGCTCGTTGAGAATCTTTCACGTTGACGGTGACCGTTTCAGTTTCCATCGGCATATACAGGTCTTTCTTGCTTAGACCCAAATACTTCTCCGGCTGCGAGTAGATTTCCTTGGCGGCGATGATTCTCGGGACATAGCGCATCGTTTCCCGTGGCCCGTGCATCTTCCAATAGTCGGTAATATTCTGTTCCTTCAATAACCGACGAACTCGTTCTTCGCCGGCATTGTACGAGGCCATGGCCATGAACCAATCGTTTTCCTTGAAATCCTTGAGATAGCGCAAATACTTGACCGCTGCTTCCGTCGACATCTCTAGATTGCGACGATCGTCGCGGACCGCGTCGCTCTTGAGACGATAGCGTCGCCCGGTGGAAGGGACGAACTGCCACGGCCCCGACGCTTTCGCCCTTGAGTAGGCGGCGGCCACGCACTTGCTCTCAACCAGCAGCATATACTTGAGGTCGTCCGGCAACCCGGCATCGGCCAGCTGTTTTTCGGCGGGAGGGAAACAGCGTCCGGTTCGTTTGGCGAGGATGATACTTTCGCCCTGATCTTCTAAAAACTGATAGAACTCATACTCGATGCGTTCACGCACCTGCCAGTTATCGAGCGGGACTGGTTGGCCGGCAAAGGTCAGCCTGTCAGGCAGCTTGAATGAACTAAGGAAGTAGCGCTCTCCTTCTCGCTTGATTTCCGGAAGAATGACGAGGCGATCTTCTGGCTCGTTGGGGTTTTCAAGGGGATCGAGCAGGATCACCTCTCGCTCTGGTTCTCCATTGGCTTCAGATCGAGGCGTGCCCTCCTTCGCCTCGGAATGTTCAGGTTGCGGCTGTGCTCCTGTCGCAATCGGAAGCGTGACCACCATCCACAATCCACTGAACACCAGTGCTCGTCGAAGCCACATCGTCATACCAATCCTGCCTCCTACATGCGGTGAACGATCCGAAGTCGAGTACGTATGCTAACAGCCTGATGAGGGACCGGCAAGCATGATCGACTTTCAGATTTCGTGCTAGACTGCGCCAACTATGCGTGCGCTGACCCTCCTCAACGATCGCATCACCCACTGCACCGCCTGTCCACGGCTCGTCACCTATCGGGAAACCATCGCCGCAGAGAAACGGAAACAGTTTGAAGACTGGACCTATTGGGGACGTCCGGTCCCCGGATTCGGGGACTCCCACGCCCGCCTCTACGTGCTCGGGCTGGCGCCGGCGGCCCACGGCGGCAATCGAACCGGACGGGTGTTTACAGGCGATCGGAGCGGGGACTGGTTGTATGACGCCTTACATCGATTTGGCTTCGCCAACCAACCCGGCTCTCACCACCGGGATGACGGGCTGAGGCTATCGGATTGCTACATTGGCGCCACCGTCCGTTGCGCGCCGCCCGACAACAAACCGGCCCCTGAAGAATTCAAGGCCTGCCGCCCCTATCTGCGGGAAGAACTCCGGCTGTTACGGAAGATCCGAGTGGTTGTGGCACTGGGCAAGATTGCGTTCGATCACTACTTGAAAGCCTGTCGCGATGAGGGGTTGCAACTTCCCTCACCGCTCCCGAAATTCTCCCATGGAATTGTACAGGTCCTTCCGTGGAGCACTACTCTGATCGGCTCATACCATCCAAGCCAGCAAAACACCTTCACCGGACGATTGACCAGGCCGATGTTTCACCATATCTTTGCAACTGCTCGACAACGACTGGCCGAACCGGCAGGCACGCGAGCCGGCTAATAGCAGGCTGAAGAAAAATACTGTGGCACGCGAGAACTTCGGTAGTTCCCACCTATGGCACAACAGGAGAACATTACCCCAGGATGCTCAAAAAGGCTGCCCAGCAAGGCCGCAGCCGATGAAAGCACCGGAGGCGTAGCATTTCTCACCCGCCCACCCCAAGCTGCCAAGACAGCTTGTTCTCCGAGTGGGCTACGTTGAGGATGCTTTCAAGGCGAGAACGACGCAAGGGAAAAGGCGCGTCTTGGCGCGCCGGGGTCGGGCGGGTGAAAAACGCGACTTTTTCAGCATCCTGGCAAGCGTTACTTCTTGGCTTGTGCTTCCCAATCCGCCAGGAACTTCTTGAGTCCGTTATCCGTCAGCGGATGTTTCACCATCTGCTGAAAAATCGAGAAGGGCATCGTACAGATATGTCCACCAGCCAGCGCAGCCTCGACGACGTGCTGAGGATGCCGCACGCTGGCCACCAGCACCTGGGTTTTAAAGTCGTAATTTCGGTAGATGGTTAGGATCTGGCGGATCAGTTCCATCCCGTTTGAACTGATGTCGTCAAGCCGGCCGATGAAGGGTGAGACGCACCATGCACCGGCTTTTGCTGCGAGGAGCGCCTGAGTTGGAGAAAAGCACAATGTGACATTTACCTTGATACCCTCAGCGGCCATTCTCTTGGTGGCCTTCAATCCCTCCGCAATCAAAGGCACTTTCACGACGATGTTCTTATGGATCTTCGCAAGTTCCTTCCCTTCTTTCACCATGGCATTGGCTTCGAGACTGACGACCTCTGCACTGATCGGCCCATCCACAATGTTGCAAATCTCAATAAGCATTTCCCTGAAGCTGCGGCCCTCCTTGGCGACGAGCGACGGATTCGTGGTCACTCCGTCAAGAAGTCCGAGGCTGGCCGCCTCCTGGATTTCCTTGACGTTGGCGGTATCAAGAAAGAATTTCATGGGCTTGTCCTTTCATGTCGGGATGAGAAATCGTTGCTATCGATTCATTATCGATTATTCTATGAAGAACTCAACCAGGCTGCAATCTTCTGCTGACATACGCCGGTTTGACAGGCTCCGGATCGCCGGTTAAAATCTGATTATTAACCATAGGTTCGTCTCTGCGTTTATCTATGTGACCGAGGAGAGTACACGATGCAACGATCGGCTTGGGTTCTCCTGTTCAGTCTGGCTCTGATCGGCTGCGGCGGTAGTAACCCCTATCTTGAACAGTCGCTCAAACCGGCTGAGCTTCAAGGCAAGGACAAGGCCTGGTTTGAGAAGAACTGGGGAGCGCCGAGCGGCAAGGCTCCGAGATTTTTTGGCGGAGAAACCTGGACCTACTATCGCATTGCCGGCGGCAAATCAGGCCCACCCTTCTTTAACTTTTCACCCAATCAGTGCCAGATCACGCTCAAATTCGACAAAGAAGAAAAACTCTCCGACTCTAGTTACTCGGGCTGTTAACCCGCAAGCTGTTCCTGGAACTTGTGCGCGCACGATTGGCTGCAGAAGTAATACGTCTGCCCCCCAATATCTTCCGTTATCGCCGTTCCCCTTGGAACAAATACCTTGCAGACGGGATCCTGCACCATGTGATTTTTACCAGGGGGGAGAAAGTCCGGCTTGCCCTGGCCTTTGAATCCGCGAAAGGCACGCCGGAAGAGAAAATACAGCACCACAAGTAGCCCGAGAATGAGGATAATTCTATACATAGTGGGGGGCTCTTTCTGATACCACAATCCTATGGGACAGCACGACCACTGTCAAGGACTCCATAATCTGTTCTGGCTGGTAAGCTAACGGATTCTCATTCCTACCCTCTACTCAAATGGCCTAGCTGCATATGAGAGGAAGGGCCTATTTCCCATGAAGACTCAGTACTTCAGATGGATATGCTTCCATTTTCTAGCATGGTAGATTGTCGAACATGACGATCTGCGATAAATGCCGCGGGGCGATGTTGCCGGAACGGGCGGTGGATCTGAACGCAGGGCTTGCGATCACAGTGTTTGCTTGTTTGAATTGTGGTCGCCGGAAATCAGCGGACCAGGAACCTCGGCCTATTACCGCGAGACATTAGCCGGCGCTATGACAGAACCGAACCGGCTCACATACGACGAGCATAAGGCAGCTGAGGTGATGTGAACCCGATGGCGCTTCAACAGAGGATCTGTCACGA
>CAZPWD010000054.1:6676-13743 GCA_964590025.1 uncultured Nitrospira sp. | reverse complement strand
TCACATGAATTCTTGCATCGAACGGTCTGGAGAGGGCGACTCGTAGGGTTTTGCGCCGACTGGCCTGTTCCAGTTCGGGTCTATTCTGGCACGAGGATCAGCATCCAAGGAGGGCTTTCTTCCATCATGTCAGAAAACCGTCGGGCGGTACTGCTGGCAGGAATTCCTGGAAAAACGGTTCCACGGCGAATCTGAACGGAGCGGAAACGATAGGAGGGGGCCTGCGTCGGGTAAAGGGGGAGGACTCGTGGAATCTGTCTGCGTAACGGGCCGCAGTCTGACAGGTTCAGGGTCTCGCCGAACGCAAGGCGCGAGAGCCGCTCGAAGATCTCGCCGAAAATCGTCGGGAGATTGTCTGATGTGAAGGGCTGATTGTCAGGTCGATAGCGGACGTCGTCGAGGAGTTGTGCCAGGATTTCCCAGAAGACCTGAGTATCGACGGCTCCGAGGACACAGAGCAGGCCTCGGCGCGCCAGCAGGTCGAGCAGGGCGAGGGGGCCTCGAATCTCGAACTTCCATGGCGGAAAGAGGAGTGCACGGTCCCCATGCTGGACCTCCAGGGCCGGTTCGCCGGAAAAGTGGGTCTGCCGAAACGTGCCTTTGGTTCGATGGAGCTCTTGAGTGATGATGTGATCGGACAATCGGGTCGGTTCGTAGGCGAATGTGGGTGTCGCGGGAGCCCAGCAGGTCGCGATCGTGTAGCGGGGTGCGAGCTTCCCAGCCTGGTCGAGGTTGCCCAGGTCGAACATGTCCTGGTTTCCGTAGAATTGAAACGAGAGCCCAGTCCGAGATCGCAGGCCATTGAGTCGCTCCCGTTCCGGATGGAGTGGACCTCCCAGCTTTGAGCCTGGCTGAAGCCGATCGAGGCTATGAAGAATCAACTCGCGCTGTCGCTGTTGAAGGGGGGCCACGTATTGCTCGACGAGTTCCGTGGCAAACGAGAGGTCGCCGGCTCCCAGATCGAGCAGGGAGGCCACGTTTGCATCGAGCAGCAGGTCAAAGGGATTGGGGTGGGAGTGGGCGAACGCCTCAATCTCTTCGCTCCGCAGGGAGGTCACTGGCCACTGGGATATCGGGCCCTCAACGACGCCGAACCACACACAGAGGGCCCGCACGGCTTTTGTCGGGGGGAGCCCTGTGAGTTCTTTGAGTCGGGGGCCGGGGAGATCCTGAATTCGCGCGGCTTCTGAGTTTCCCAACGCCAGGGTGATCGCATCTCGGATGATGACGGGAAGATCGACGCGGTGGGCTTCTTCGATCAACCGTTTCAACGTCGCAGTGAGCTGCCTTGCCTCAACAAGTTTGCGCGAGGCCTCCCACTCCTTGTCGCGCTCCTGCAAGAGCTGGGTGACCTGTGAACGAAAGTCTGCAAGGACCTGTGCGGTAGAATTCATGAGTCGGTTGGTGCGGGGCGCGTAATAGGAGATCGGTCGATGTCAGTTGGTGAATGTGTGGCAGCATAACGACCTGGTCCATGAGCGTCAAGGTTGCCGTCTTGCCCATCCCGAGAGACCTGTGTTAGGTAGAGGCTATGTGCAAGACACCAGTGCTGCTCGCTACACGAGCGATCTTCGTGACATTCAAGGCGCTGTTGATCATCGGGGCATTGTGGTTTACCGTGGCCTGCACGAGTGGAGGAGGCGCCAGGCCTTCTGCCTCCTCAGAGGACGGGCAGCATGCGCCGTTCAAGGAATGGCAGATCATCGATACGGCGACGGGGCAGCCGGTTTCTCTCGACCAATGGGCGGCGTTGTTGCTCCAGCAGGACATCATTTATCTTGGCGAGGAACATCACAATCGGTTTCATATCGATGCGGCGCTGACGGTGCTGCGGAGGTTGAGGGCGGAGGGACGTACGCCGGCCTTGGCCATGGAGATGTTCGGCTGGGACGGCCAAGCGGCATTGGATCAGTATGTCTCCGGGTTAGAAATGAACCGTCAGAAATTCCTGGAGGCAGTCCGGTGGGGACAGAACTGGGGTGGCCCGTTCGAGGATTATGAACCGCTGGTTCGGCTGGCGAAAGAACACCATTGGACTGTCGATGCCATGAATCCTCCGAAGCCGTTGGTGCGGATTGTCGCCAAGAACGGGTTGGCTCAAGCGGAGGCTGATCCCATGATGGCGCAATGGGGCATGAAGGATGAGGCCATGGTCGATGATCCGATCTATCGGGCGCGGATTCTTCAGCAGCTCCAGGCCTGTCATGGTAAGGGGGACGACAGCCTCTATCAGACGATGCTCGAAGCCTCCATGGTTCGCGACGAAGGGATGGCCAAGACGTTGGTCCAGCGCCTCAACCGGATTCGCTTGGGGGCCGATACCATGGCTGGGCCGCTGGTGAGCTATACAGGGGCCGGACACATTCAGTACAACCTTCCGGTTCCAAAGCGAGTGGCTCGTCGCCTCACCGATCGGGTCCTCCAGGTCACCGTCTATATGACGTCTTTCGAAGTGGGGCGTATCGAGGAATTACAAGACATGATCCGTGAGAAGATTGCGGACTATGTGTGGCTGACACCGGTCAGCGCGCAGGGGCCGCCTCGCCGATGTTGAGAATAGTGCGGACCCTTGACAGTTTCCACGGTCTGTTTCAGACTACGTCGCAACATCATTTGGAGTTGTTAGCGATTGGGAACGCAGCACATGCGAAACAAGATCCCCTGTTCCGCTGAGCGGTTAAGCCTCCTGGATCCTCCGATGATCCAGGCGGTGGTTGATCGCAATGCCTTTCACATCGGTAATCAGTACCTCTCTGAAAATCGCGTTCGGATTGTCGAGGCCGATGATGCCCAGATTTCGTCCGCCGTCATCGGAAATTCCGGCCTCTACGAACAGACAATCCGTCTCAAGGAGGGGCATCTCATCTCAAAGTGCAGCTGCGCGCTGCCGGAAGAGCCGATGTGTCGTCATTGTATTGCGGTTCTGTTGGAATATCATCGCTGGGCACAGCCGAGGCATGGCCAGCAGAAGAATGCGAAACCGTCCGCAGCCCCACAGCCGGCACAGGCCTCTCCGAATGGCGGCAGCGCGCCTGCGCCAAGTCCCGCTTCGACGACCGACCTGAAGCTGGGCGAGGTGATGGCATTCATCGAATGGCTGCAACCTGCGATAAAGGCGTTGGAGCGAGGGCTACCGTTGCCTGATTCGCCAAAGCTCGGCGGGGATCTCGCTTCCTGGATTCAGGCCATTCGTAATCTGGAGGAGCGCCGCCGCGAGAGCGAAGAAGTACGGATCAACCTGGAGTCCGACATGCGGGACCGAGAAGCCTATGTCGGCCGATTGACGCAACAGGTGCAAGCTTCCATGGAGGAGATCAAGGCCGCCCAAGCCAGTTCTCAGCTACTGCAGCAGGAACTGACTGCTTGTAAAGAGATAATCGCGAAGGTTGCCAAGGTTGCCTCCGAGGTCGGGAGCTATGACAGTCAACTCAAGTCTATTGCAGGTGAGATGATGTCAAAGGGATCACAACTCGACAAGCTCGCCCATTCTTTTGGGGAAGTCTCGACGGCATTGAAAGCATTTGCCAAGACCTCTACCATTTCCTAGCCTATCCCGCTTAGTTTTTCCCCCCGGGCTCCATTCTTATTCTCCTTCGCCAAATATTCCGTAGCTTCCGGCCTTCGTAGCCGAAGTGGCTACTTCGGCGGAGTAGGCTGCTACGAAGATGAAGGTGAGGGAAGGTCACTATCCGCTCGTGTGCATCACTTGATGGACGGCTGTGAAACAAGGATGGCCTGAGTGATCCCCTCAGCCGGACGGGCTGTCCCATTGCCGGTGAGCCTGGCACGAGGGGACACGTTCATTGTCTGACCGACCAATCGAGGTCGCCCCGCGCGGAGCGCTTTCGTTCGTTTTGGGAAAGGACCCTGACGCAAGGATTCCATCTCTGTCAGGGAATTCCCTAGGGACTGAGCGATCAGCCAAGCGAGTGTCAAACTAGGACTCCAATACACTGCATCGCGCAGACGGTCGACAAGATCACTGGGGAGGCTGACCGTTAGCCGGATCGTTCGAGGCTGTGATCGTCCGGCCTTGCTCGGTCTGGAATAAGGAGTAGCGGGCCCGCGGCGCTCATTCTTGGTCGAGTTACTCGGAGTAGCTTGATCGGTCAGCGACATTGTGTACCTCTCCAAGTTGCTCTGAAATGAAGCGGTCCCCTGGACTATGGTCTGATCTCATGCCTTAGCTGGCCCCTGTCAGATTGGAGGGCCGCGCCGCTGCTGAGGGGCAGGACGCGGCCCCGATGGCGGAAGCGCATGGCAGTGGGAGGGCTCCGGATGGGCATAATCCAGAGGTAGTCCCACCTGCGTGAGAGGCCTTAGCCTCTTGAGTGGGGACCCACCGGCATTTCGCTTCGCCAAGAAATTTCCAGTTCCAGACCATCGGCCTTGTACCCCTTATGTCGGGTGATGAGAGGACTACAACAGTACAGCAACCCCTGTACCAGAGTTTTCTCAGTGAAAATATTCCGAGGCCTACGCTGTAAGTCGTTGAGTAAATTTGGTTTGGCGAGTGAGCGGGAATGATGAGGCTATAGGACTGAGGCGTATCTAATTCGGTACGCTCATTAACTTAGGAGATACAGGCACAGGGGGAATGCGGTAGGTGAAAGCCGCAGCGCGTCAGAGATGAGGCGCGATCTATTGGTGGAGATGTTTCATCGCGGCGGCACAGAGGAGGATGAAGAAGCCGATCCAGAGCGCGGCTCGTTGGAAGGGGATCGCTTCGTAGGATTCTTCTTGGCCTTCTTCTGTGTCATCGGACTTGAAGATCACCGTGTAGAGGAAGAGCGTGAGAAGACAGAGGACGAGAAACAGCTTAATAAAGAAGACGGTCAGGTATTTCGCATGGTGTTGGATCCCGCTTCCCGTTTGCGAGGTGATGACCTGATTGACATAGTGGAAATTGATGCCGCCGGTAAACAGCAGGACGACGAGCAGGATGCCCGCGACTTTCTTGTAATGCTGATAGAACGCATCGGTGATCGGCTTGACCTGTTCCTTCGCGACCGCCTTCTTCAGCCCTGGGGTCACAGCCATGACGAGGAACGCGAGTCCGCCGATCCAGATGACCGCCGACATCAAGTGGAGCCAATGATTAATGATCGGGATCAGCGTATTAAGGTCGGTGACGAGGCTTTGAAGCGCGTCCATTCCGATAACCGTTAGGCGTGAAACGTGAAACGTGAGGCGCCCGGATCGCGCTCTGAGAAAGCACTACTTATCACCCTTTACCCCTCACCCCTTACCCCTCACGTCAAAATTTGAAGACTGGTGCGTCGTTGCCGAATCGTTTCTTGCGTAGTTCCTCCATCAACTCAATGGTAATCAGGGGGATGTTATTCTCGCGTGCGTGCTTTTCAACGCCTTTTTTCACCATAGCGCGCAAGAAATAGGGAATCCGGTTGAGTCGTGTTTCTGAGTCCTCATCCCATGCCACGTGGTTTTCTTCCGGCGTATTAAATGCGACTTTGATCTTCTCGCCACCCTTCGGGGTGTAGAGACACCATTGATCTTCGTCCAGCCAGTCGCCGTGATCGACGTAGGGGCGTGCGCGGCAGCCGCCGCAGATGTCCGTGTATTCACAATCACCGCATTTACCTTTAAGGTGCGGATAGCGGAAGGAATTGAAGACATCGGACTTTTCCCACAGATCGACGAAGCTTGTCTCACGGATATTTCCAGCAGACAGCGGCATGTAGGGACAAGGGGTCAACTCGCCGTTAGGGGTCACGCGCGCGTAGTTGGTGCCGGCGAGGCAGCCGCCCCCCATATAACCCGTCGCTTTGGTAATAGGGGAGTTCGGATCTTTTTCGTACGCGAGCCGTTTGAAATGCGGCGCACAGCGGGCTCGGACGAGCATGCCTTTGTAATTATCCTGACAGTTGACCAGGTAGCCAAGCACCTCTTCGTACTGGGTCGGGGTGATGTCAGTGAGTTCTTCGCCGCGGCCGGTGCAGACCATGAAGAAGACATTGAGCACCTTGGCGCCAAGCTGGTGCGCCCAATCGATCACCGAGGGCAGTTCCTGGTAATTCATGGGCTGCGCGCTGAAGTGCACTTGGAAGGCCAACCCATTCCGCTTGCAGGCCTCGATACCGGCGAGTGCGGCTTCCCACGCACCGGGCACGCCACGGAAGCGATTGTGTTTCTGGGGATCGAGCGAATCGATGCTGATCCCCATGCCCATCACACCAATCTCGACCAGGTCCTTCGCCATCCGGTCATTGATCAACATGCCGTTGGTCCCGAACACCACCATGAACCCGAGTTTCACGGCATGGCGCGCGATATCAAGGATGTCAGGGCGGACGAGCGGTTCGCCGCCCGTGATCACGAGGAGGCAGCCCTTGTTGACCTGGGCAATCTGATCGATGAGTTTGTAGCATTCTTCGGTCGAGAGTTCGTCGTCTCCGCCGGCGGACTTCGTCGTCGCGTCTAGATAGCAATGGTCGCACTTGAGATTGCAGCGCTTCGTGAGGTTCAGGGCGATGAGATAGGGTTTGAAGTCGTCGACGGTTCGGCCATCGTGCGGCGCAGTAGCCGTGGATGACGGAGTAAAGAACTGCGATACCTGTTGCTGGATGGAGCCAAACGCACCCGCAATGGAAGGGATATTCAAAACCGGCAGTGATTTACCCATTGTTCAGATGTCGAATGTTAAATGTTGAATGATGAATGTTGAATTGGTCCGACTAAGACACAGGTCCCACTTTCTTCGCAGCCATTCAAAATTCACTATTCAACATTGAAAATTAGGAAGCAGTTTTGCCGGTCAGGTTCGCGATCATATCCTTCAGGTTGCCGGTCTTCATGGCTTCCGCCATATAGTCCTTGGCTTGTTCGATACCCTCGTGAGCCACTTCGGCCGTGATGACCATGACACCGATCTTATCGGCATGTTTTTCGATGAGGGCACGCGTACAGTCCCGCATGAACCCCTCAGGAGCCCGTTCGAGCCGTGAGTGAGCTTCCGGTGTCCAGGTATAGGGAGAGGCAGGGGCAGGTTCCGCCGCGTGGCTGTTCCCGTTCCCGCGACTGTTCTCGTGCGAGGCGGTCGCGCCAGT
>CAZPWD010000054.1:0-6576 GCA_964590025.1 uncultured Nitrospira sp. | reverse complement strand
CCGTCGCAGACGAAGTAATCCTGGGTCATCCGGTCCAAGTAGGCTTGAGTGTTTGCGCTCACTTTTGGCTTGTCCTCCACGATCTCGGTCATCATGCCGCTGAGAGTCGAGCCCATGAGATCCTTCAGCACGGACTCGTCAGCCTGCATCTTTTCGCGGTCGATGCCAGCGGCGTCGAGGCTGCCACCCAGTGCGTGCATGGCTTCCATCGCGCCCTTGGGCAGGATGTGTCCCACGGCTGAGTCGACGACTGTGTTATTGATGATGGTGTGGCCTTTCTCGATGGCGTAGCGGTGAATCGCGGTCTTGGCAACGCCCCTGGCAAACACGGGGATCCGTTCCATCCGACGGAGGGCTTCTTCAGTCCAGGCGATCGTGTATTCCGCCAGCGTATCGATCGGGGGGACGTATTTCCGATTCGACACCAGGATATTGCAGGGCGCGGACCGCAAGAGATTTTCCGTGTTGCTGCCGATGTCCATGTCCTCGTCGCTGTGCACGCCGATCCGACCGACGATCAGCAATGCCGGGATATCCTTGCGCACGTATTGAATGATCTTTTCGAAGGCCTTGCCGTCCAGCAGGGTCGTCTTGACGTCAGTTTGCTCGGCCTGAGCGATCTCACGGCAGATGTCGAGGTGCGACTGGTAGATCTTCGCGAGGCCGCTGTCGATGATTTCTTCGTGTAGCTTTTCCTGCTCCTTGAAGCGGAACACTTTGCCGGCTTCCTCATTGAGGACACCTGAGATGCTATGAAAGGCGGCATAGTGGAAATAGGGATCGAAGGCCGAGATGGCTTCGACCGGCATGTTGAAGGCCTTGCCCAGTGTCAGGGCGGTCATGAGTCCGCCGAAGGAATAGGGGCTGCCGTCCACCGCCACCACGATTCTTCCGCCGGTCATGGGCTGGATTTGCTTGATGATCAGCATGTCCGAATTCCGTACGCGACGAAGCACACGCTCGGTGTTGCTGCCGATCACGCTGTCCTTCACTGCGCCGACACCCAAGGCGCCCATGATCACCAGGTCGTAGGCATTGGTATTGATGTCTTCAGCCAACACCTTCCAGTTCCTGCCTTCGAGCGAGCGACGCTCGATCGGCAGGTTGTTTTCCGCGCATTTCTTATCGACGTAGTCGAGGTAGGAGTCGGTGATGATCTGGAGCCCACGGGTAATCAGCGAATCGTGGATTTGGCGCTGACGGTCGAGTTCTTTTTCATCGTGGTACTCTTCGGGCAAGCCCGCTTCCATCTGTTTGAAGCGCTTGTCATGCATTTTGGCCGCGTAGACGTGGCTGCCCACGATCTTCGAGCCGAAGGCTTTGGCGAAGTGGACACCGACGTCGACGGCTGTGTTGGAATGGTCGGAGTTATCGACCGGGACATAGATCGTCTTATACATCGAGATGTCTCCTCAAGATGCCCTCTAGGCCAGGGCGAACGAGAGTAATTGTCAAAATTTCCAAACGGTTGACGTACTTCACCAACCTCAAAGAATGTGCATGCTAGCACCGGTCTGAATTCGAATGCAAGGCGTCGACGTGGGTTAGTGGGGCGACGCTAGGATGCAGGGGTCACGACGGATCTTTCGCCCGAATCCTTTGCGGAGCGAATCGATTGTCGGGAGCGGAGGATCTCTTCCAGGGACAGGAGGGCATCGCGTCCAGAGTTCCCTTCGATCCCTCGGATCAAACTCTTGTCGGCATAGGGGCCTGATTCTTTTGGGGCTTGGGATAGGGATCCCGTCCACTTCCTTGGGTCCCGGCTTCCCTCTTTACGTTCCCAGGCCCGGAGACAGGCCTTGGCGATGAACGAGTTCAGCGGCGCAGGGTTATAGAGGAGCTTTCTGATACTCGTCGGAGTCAGCATCAGAGGGTTATAGCCGGCCGAGAGGTACCCCTCTTCTAACAGCCGTTGTTCCAGATCGGTGTTCGGCTGAATTCCTAAAAAGAACATGAGGGGGAAGACTCGCTCCTCACCCAAGATCGAGGCGACCACCTTGTAGGACTCCACGCTTTGGAGCAAGGACTCCTCGGTTTCTTTTGGACTGTTCAAGGAGTAGTTGAGGATGACCTTCCCCTTGAATCCCGCTTCTGCCAGATAGCGACAGCCATCGTACAGCCGCTCAAGCTTGAATCCCATGTGGAGGTTGTTCAGCACCTCTTGGGAGCCCGACGTAATGGCAACCTCGAGATCGCCGACGCCGGACCGGACCATGAGTCTTGCCAACTCCGGGTTGATCAGAGATGTCCGAATATAGCCGGACCACTCGATCTCCAACTTCTCGGCGAGAATCCGTTCAAGGATCTCGGTGCATTGGGGATAGGCTTCTTTCCCGGTAATGAACTGGGCATCCGTGAACCAGAAACGCCTGGCGCCCCATTGATGGTAGTGCTGAGAGATATCCTTGACGACCATGGAGGGTGGCCGATAGCGGACCCGCTTCCCCTCAATGTACGGGTAGAGGCAGAACGCGCAGTCGTAGGGGCAGCCTCGCTTCGACTGAACCCCGATGGATTCACCCAGATATTCTTGATATTGCGGGAAGATCGAGGTCAGGTAGGGCAAGTCGACGGTGAGCGCATCGAGCAGGGCTGGCGCACCCTGCTGGCCCTTTCGAATGGTCTTTCCCTCCCGGAGAATGTAGCGCTCGTTCTCCAGCGACTGGCCTTCAATGACCTTGAGGATGGCGTCTTCACCTTCCCCAAGAATCCCGATGGTGCCTTCCGGGAGTTTCTGGATGAGCTGGTCGGCGAAGGCGGTAAAGGCTCCCCCGCCGATCATAATCTGCGCCTTTGGGAACTCCTTCGCGATCAACCAGGGGTAGGAGAGTGCCGCCCGGATATGACTGTAGTAGCGATAGAGCTGTTGCAGACCCGCAAACGAGGCGACGACCCGCTTGAGTGGATTGCTCGCAAAGTAGAAATTAAACGCATGTTCCAGCGAGGAGTCTCCCTCATGCGGGGAAAAGATCTGAATGTCGCGCCAGGAGAAACAGACGAGATCCGGATTGAACTCGGTTGCGGCATCGCGGATCGCGCGGCTCCGTCGGGCTTCGGGAAATATGGACAGATCGAGTATGCGCTGCCGCACGTCCGGCTTGCGCCGATGAATAAAATCAGCGAGATAAGTCACACCGATGGGATAGACCTTCTTGCAGGGGAGGAAGATGTAGAGAATCGATTCCATAGTCGGAGCTGATGGCTAATAGCGTATGGCGTATAGCCAAAAAAAGAGTTGAGCCATCTGTCTTGTGCTATAGGCCATAAGCCATACGCTCTTCGCTATTTTGTTGCCACATGTACTGCCACGATCCCGCCGGTCAGGTTGCGATACGTGACCTGACGAAAGCCTGCGTCGAGGAGCATCTGTTTCAATCGTTCCTGGTCCGGGAAGTTCCGAATGGAGGCAGGGAGATATTCGTAGACGCCGGTCGTGTCATGGGCCACTTTCGTTCCAATCCAGGGAAGAAGCCGGAACGAGTACCAATCGTACAGCCCTCGCAGCCAACCAAAGACTGGTCGGGAAAACTCCAGGCACACAAACCGCCCACCTGGTTGCAAAATACGGTGGATTTCCTTGACCGCTTGCCGAAGATCGCCGACGTTCCTCATGCAAAACCCCGTGGTTACGGCATGGAAGGTCCCATCGGGAAATCCCAGGTGTTCGGCGTTGGCTTCGAGACAGGTGATCCGACGCCCCAGGCCCCGCCCGGTGACTTTCTTCAGCCCCTCGACGAGCATGGCGTGGTTCAGGTCGGAGGCAATGACGCGACCGTTGGCTCCCATGCGCGGTTCGATCAAGAGGGCGAGATCGGCTGTGCCGGCTCCGACGTCGAGTGCCAGTCCTTCTGTCGTGATAGGCACATAGGAGGCAGTAATTTCCTTCCACCGGTGGTGGAGTCCAAAACTCAGAAGTGTGTTGTTGAGATCGTAGACGCGGGCGATCGCGGTGAACATCCGTTGAACGGCATCCTCGCGGGCTTTGCCGGACCAGGACGATACGGCAAGCGGGGTCTCTGGGGAGTCGGTCCCCTTCTGAACGGGTGGTGTATCCACGTGTACCATGAGAGCGTGGTAGCACCTGCCTTCCGGGTTTGTCAAGGCGGCCCGGTCCGCATGCTATAATCCCGCCCCTGATGCATAACTCGATCATTATTAAAGGGGCGCGGGAGCACAATCTCAAGAACATCGACGTGACGATCCCACGCGACCAGCTCGTCGTGATCACTGACTGGAAGGGGTGGGGAAGGCGCTCACTCCCCGAATAAAGTCAGGCCGGTTACCATCCGAAAGTGCCGTTTGTTTCGCGTCATCAGAGGAAGGCGCTTGACGAGGGCGGTGGCGGCGATGAGGGCATCGCCTTTGTCAAGTGTAGGAAAGTGGTGACGAAGATCAGAGTATCGAGTGGCGATGGAATCGGACAGAGGAATGAGCCGACATTGGCTCAACTCGACCAGGATGCATTCCCGTTCAGAATCGCGAAGCCCAGACTTTGTCAGCAGTTCCTTTTTCGTGATGATGGAATAGTAGACGGTGAAGCGGGTGGAATCGAAAAGAGCGTGGAATCGTCCCTGGTTGAAATACTCGATGAAGATGTCGGTGTCTACGAGGAGCGAGACTTTTGCCATGCTTCAATCTCGTCCAGGAAGGCATCATCGGACTGTCTGCGTCCCTGCTTCCGAAGCGCGGTCACATAGGCGGCGCTGTCATCCACGTCCGTATGTCCGTACGGGTTGAATTTTTCCCTCACGAGATTTTCCAGCACGGTCACGGGATAGACTCCCCGGCGCTTGGCCGCCTTGACGACCACGCTTTTCAGCGCTGGGTCGAACGAGAGCGTCCATTTTTCTTTTCTCAACGCGGTCCTGGGCATGCTGACCTCATTTGTTATCGTACGTATATTAGACGTACGGTTAGATAGTGTCAAGGATTGGGATTGAATGCTATAATCCCGCCCCTGATGCATAACTCGATCATTATTAAAGGGGCGCGGGAGCACAATCTCAAGAACATCGACGTGACGATCCCACGCGACCAGCTCGTCGTGATCACGGGGCTGAGCGGGTCGGGCAAGTCGTCGCTGGCCTTCGACACGATCTATGCCGAGGGGCAACGACGGTACGTCGAGTCGCTCTCGGCCTATGCCCGTCAGTTCCTCGAACAGATGGGCAAACCCGACGTCGATTCGATCGAAGGGCTCTCGCCCGCCATTTCCATCGAGCAAAAGAGCACCAGCCACAATCCCCGGTCCACGGTCGGAACCGTGACGGAAATTTACGACTATCTCCGTCTCCTCTTTGCCCGGGTCGGACACCCCTCCTGCTTTCAGTGCGGCGAGGAAATCACGGCGCAGACCGTGCAGCAGATGGTGGATGCCATTGGCCTGCTGCCGGAGGGGAGCAAATTTCAGGTGCTGGCCCCGATCGTCCGCGGCAGGAAGGGAGAGTATCGAAAAGAACTCCTCGACATGCGCCGGGCCGGCTACGTCCGAGCCAGGGTCGATGGTCAGCTGGTTGAGTTGGGCGAGGACATTACGCTCGATAAACAGAAGAAACACACGATCGAAATCGTGGTCGATCGGCTGGTGATGAAACAGGGCGAGGCGATGACGAGACGGTTGGCCGATTCGGTTGAGACCTCATTGAAACTCGCCGGTGGGCTGGTCGCGGTGCTGACGGACAATGGGAAAGTGTCACTCTTTAGCGAGAAGCTCGCCTGCATCCGCTGCGGCGTCAGTTATCCGGAAATCACGCCGCGCGTCTTTTCGTTCAACAGTCCGCATGGAGCTTGTCCGGCCTGCGATGGCATCGGCTACGCCATGGCGTCTGGCTGTCCTGACGATGAAGACCTCACGTTGCTGGAACCCTGCGGGGTCTGCAAGGGCGCAAGGCTGCGGCCCGAAAGCCTGTCCGTCAAGGTGGCCACGCAGTCGATCGCGGAGATAACGCATCTCTCCGTGCGAGCCGCTGCCGACTTCTTCAGTGCGTTGAAATTTACCGAGCGCGAACTGGTGATCGCCCATCGTATCTTGAAAGAGATTCGCGAGCGGCTCGGGTTTCTCGTTAACGTCGGTCTGGACTATCTGACGTTGGATCGGGCGGCCGCCACGTTGTCCGGTGGGGAAGGCCAGCGCATCAGGCTCGCCACGCAAATCGGTTCCGGCCTCGTCGGCGTCCTCTACATCCTCGACGAGCCTTCGATCGGTCTCCATCAGCGGGATAATCGGCGCTTGCTCCAGACCTTACTTCGCCTGCGCGACCTGGGCAACACGGTGGTGGTGGTCGAGCACGATGCAGAAACCATGATGGCGGCGGACCATCTACTGGATATGGGGCCTGGTGCCGGAACGCAGGGGGGGCGGGTTATTGCCCAAGGCACGCCGAACGACGTCAGGGGGAATCCCAACTCGCTGACGGGCCAATATCTCCGCGGCACGCAAATGGTCAGCCTTCCTCGCCGCCAGCGCAAGGCCAAGGGGCTGTTGTCCATCATGGGGGCCACGAAACACAATCTCAAGGGGATGACCGCCAAGATTCCACTCGGCCTGCTCACCTGTGTGACCGGCGTGTCGGGGTC
>CAZPWD010000053.1:1188-13856 GCA_964590025.1 uncultured Nitrospira sp. | reverse complement strand
CGAGGGCGGCAAGACCGTCGGCTCCGGCGTCGTCACCGAAATTCTGGCGTAGTGATTCGCCGGATGAATAGAGGAATGAATGGTTAAGGTTGAACAAAGAATCAGGATTCGGTTGCGCGGGTTTGATTATCGCGTGTTAGATCAGTCGGTGGCGGAAATCGTTGAGACCGTCCGCCGGAGCGGGGCGAAAATTGTTGGGCCGATTCCACTTCCTACGCGCATCGAGAAGTTTACGGTGCAGAGTGCCACGCATGCAGATAAGAAGGCTCGCGAGCAGTTCGAAATCAGAACGCACAAGCGTTTGATGGACATCATGGACGCGACTCCTGAAACCATGGATTCCCTGATGAAGTTGAACTTAGCCGCCGGCGTGGATGTGGAAATCAAGTTATAGGAGCGTTAGGCGTCAGGTGTAAGGGGTGAGGTGTGCGAGTCAAGCGCCTCACGCCTCACGTTTTACGCCTCACGAATTGAGATGACGAACGGGTTGTTGGGTAAAAAACTAGGGATGACCCAGATATTTGACGAGACGCGGTTTACGCCTGTGACCGTCATCGAGGCAGGTCCTTGCCGCGTGGTCACGATCAAAACAAAAGAGCGCGATGGATATGAATCCGTCCAGTTGGCATTTGGCGAAGTGAAAGAACGCAAGTTGTCCAAGGCCGAGCTGGGACATCTGAAGAAGACTGAGACTCCAGCCACCGGTGTACTCAGAGAATTTCAAAAGGTTGGAGAGGTAGCGGTAGGGCAATCCATCAAAGTCGATATCTTTAAAAAGGGCGACTGGGTGGATGTTATCGGTATCTCCAAGGGAAAGGGATTTCAGGGGGTGGTAAAGCGGCATCATTATGCCGGCGGTCCTGAATCTCACGGGTCCATGTTCCATCGTCATCCCGGTTCGATGGGCGCTAGTTCATATCCTTCTCGTGTCTGGAAAGGGAAGACCTTGCCTGGGCACATGGGGGCTAAGCGGATTACGGCCCAGCGATTGAAAGTTATTGAATCCAGGCCTGATGAGAACTTGTTGTTCGTTCGAGGTGCAGTCCCTGGCGCGGCAAATGGACTGATCATGGTGAGAAAGTCGAAGAAGGGGTAGGCATGCCCACGGTTGATGTCGTTGATTTGAAGAGACAAAAAGTCGGGTCCGTCGATCTTCCCGAAGAAGTGTTCGGCTGTAAGCTACACACGGCCTTAGTCCATGAAGCGGTGGTGATGCAGCGTGCCTGTGAGCGTCAGGGTACGGCATCGACATTGCGGCGAGGAGAAGTGGCGGGGTCCGGGAAAAAGCCATGGAAGCAAAAGCATACTGGGCGGGCGCGGGCAGGCTCGATCCGCTCTCCTCTATGGCGTCATGGCGGGTCTGTGTTCGGGCCGAAGCCGCGTGATTATTCCTTCAGCATGCCAAAAAAGAAGTATCGTGCAGCGCTTCAAAGCGCGCTTTCGGCAAAGTTAGCCGACGGACAAGTGGTGATTTTGTCGAATCTGTCGTTGGACCAGCCTAAGACGAAATTGTTGGCCCAAGCACTGACCAATTTGGGTGTCGGGGCGTATGCCTTGATTGTGGCAGGTGCAGGGCATGCTGGATTGGCTCAAGCTGCAGGCAATCTTCCCAATGTGTGTGTGGTGGGACCTGAAGGATTGAACGTCTACGATATTGTTCGAGCTGAATTGATTCTGATTCTTGAGCGCGAGTTGCCGCGGGTGAAGGAGGTCTGGGCATGAAGGCGGGTCTCCATAGCATTCTGCTGCAGCCGTTGCTGACGGAGAAGATCACGGCAATGCGGGAAAGCAACAACACGGTGGGTTTTCTCGTTCACCCGGATGCGAATCGTGTCCAGATTAAACAAGCGGTCGAAGCGTTGTTGAAGGTGAAGGTCGAGCGAGTGAACGTGATGAATGTTCGCGGGAAGGTGAAGCGCTTGGGGCGTTTCTCTGGTAAGCGATCGGATTGGAAAAAGGCCTTCGTCAAGCTCAAGCAAGGCGAGAAGTTGGAGCTCTACGAGAGCGCATAGCGGGCCTTTGCACCAGGCTGATCTCGGTGTGCTGGAAGGACGACTGTAGCATGGGAATCAGAGTATACAAGCCAAGGACACCGGGTCGTCGCGGGATGACTGCGGTGACGACCGAAGAGCTGTCGAAGAAGAGGCCTGAAAAATCGCTAACGTCATTCCGTCGCAGTACCGGCGCCAGGAACAACGATGGGCGGACGACTGTACGGTTCCGTGGGGGTGGGCATAAACGGCTCTATCGGAAAATTGATTTCCGGCGCGACAAGACCGGAATCCCCGGGACCATTGCCGCGCTTGAATACGATCCCAATCGGTCAGCACGGATTGCCTTGGTGCACTATAAGGATGGCGAGAAGCGTTATATCCTGGCCCCTGTTGGCTTACAAGTCGGGGATGTGGTGCAGTCCGGTGTTGCTTCAGAGGTTCGTACTGGGAATGCGTTGCCCTTGTCCAGTATGCCGTTAGGAACCATTATCCATAATGTAGAGTTGAAGCCTGGGAAAGGCGGACAGCTGATTCGTAGTGCGGGAGGTTCTGCTCAGGTGATGGGGCGTGATGGCGAATATGTGCAGGTGCGACTCAGGTCCGGTGAAATGCGGAGAATTCTTTCAACCTGCATGGCAACTGTCGGACAGGTTGGGAATACGGATCATGAGAATATTAATGTTGGGAAGGCAGGTCGGACCCGATGGTTGGGCCGACGCCCGAACGTGCGCGGTGTCGTGATGAATCCGGTCGACCACCCGCATGGTGGCGGCGAAGGAAAATCTGGACAGGGGAACCCCCATCCAGTCTCCCCATGGGGTCTTCCGACCAAGGGCTACAAGACCCGGAACAACAAGGCGACGGACAAGTTCATTATTTCCCGCCGCAAGTAGGAGTACGCGATGCCGAGGTCAGTCAGTAAGGGCGCATTCGTTGACGACCATCTGCTTCAGAAAGTGGAGCGGATGAATCAGAATAAAGATCGCAAGATCATTAAGACCTGGTCGCGACGGTCCACGGTCATTCCAGATATGATCGGACATACGTTCGCGGTTCATAACGGGAAGAAGTTTATTCCTGTCTTCGTGACGGAAAACATGGTTGGGCACAAGCTGGGAGAGTTTGCTCCGACCAGGTTTTTTAAGGGGCATGGGCACGCCAGGACAGAGAAGGCGGTCGCCCTCAAGTAGGCGACAGGCTCTGGTCTCGGCACACTCGATTGGATGGGACGTTTATGGCTGAAGCACAAGCAGTTCTACGGTTCGTACGTGTCTCTCCGAGGAAAGCCCGCCCGGTGATCGATATGATCCGTGGGCAGCAAGTTCCAATGGCCCTGGCATTGCTCAGAAATTTGCCGCGTCAGGCGGCGAAGGTGGTCGAGAAGATTTTGAGGTCCGCCGTGGCCAATGCGGAGCAAAAGGAGATGGGCGACAGTGAATCGATGGTGGTCTCGAAGGCGTTCGTTGATTGCGGGCCGACGTTGAAACGCTTTCGAGCTCGCTCGCAGGGGCGTGCGAATGCGATTCAAAAGCGCATGAGTCACATTACTGTCGTCGTGTCGGCTGCAAGTGTGAAGGAAAAAAGTAGATAGAGGCGGCTAACGGAACGGATTCATTTCCTGTCTGAGTGAGGCACAAATAGTTATGGGGCACAAGACACATCCGATCGGGTACCGGCTAGGATACAACGTAACTTGGTCATCTCGGTGGTATGCCAGCAAGGATTATGCAAAGCTGCTCCATCAGGATATCAGGATCCGCAAGATGGTCAAGCAGCGTCTCTTTCATGCTGGTGTGTCCAAGGTTGAAATCGAGCGATCTGGAGACCAGACGCGTGTGATTATTCACACCGCGCGCCCCGGTATCATCATCGGTCGTAAGGGGACTGAGGTCGATAAGCTCAAGGCGGAGTTGGAGAAGAGCTATTCCGGTCAGGTGTACATTACGGTGAAGGAAATCAAGAAGCCGGAACTGGATGCCCAGTTGGTGTGTGAAAACGTCGCCACCCAGTTGGAAAAGCGAGTGGCGTTCCGTCGGGCCATGAAGCGAAGTGTGCAGTCCGCGCTTCGTCTTGGAGCCCAGGGTATCAAGATTATGGTCGGGGGCCGTCTTGGCGGGGCGGAGATCGCGCGCTCAGAGTGGTACCGCGAAGGCCGTGTGCCTCTCCATACGCTCCGGGCGGACATCGACTACGGGTTTGCCGAAGCCCACACGACGATGGGGCAGATCGGGATCAAGACCTGGATCTATAAGGGGGAGGTCCTTCCGTTGCAGCCCCTCAATAAAGAATCAGCATTTGACCGCAGACTTGGGTAAGTGAAGAGGATCGCGTGTTAGCACCAAAGAAAGTTAAGTTCCGCAAAATGATGAAGGGGCGTATGACCGGCAAGGCCTATCGTGGCAGTCAGATTACCCTTGGAGAGTTTGGGCTAAAGGCGCTTGAGCCTGGCTGGATCACCAGCCGGCAGATTGAGGCGGCGCGTATTGCGATCACTCGGTGTGTGAAGCGCGGTGGTCAGGTTTGGACGAGAATTTTCCCCGATAAGCCGATCACCAAGAAGCCGGCTGAGACTCGAATGGGTAAGGGGAAGGGCAACCCGGAGTACTGGGTCGCCGTCGTTAAGCCTGGCCGCATTCTCTATGAGATGGATGGCGTGACGCCGGAGGTCGCCCGTGAGGCGTTCCGTTTGGCTTCACATAAGTTGCCCATTGCCACGAGGTGTGTCACCCGCGGCGAGTTTTAGCATCGATCGAACCAGGCGTAAGGGTAGGGAGCGCATCCATGGATTTGAAGGAATTACGGCAACTCACGGGACCTGAGCTCGCGGAGAAGACGCAGCAGCTCACGCAGGAACTCTTCAATCTTCGTTTTCAGCTGGGAACTGGACGGTTGGAAAACCCTATGCAGGTGCGAAAGACGAAGCGATCGATTGCCAGGGTGAAGACGATTCAGCGCGAGATCGCGCAGATCGATCCAACCTCTACCACGGCGAAAGGGACTTGAGGATGGGAGCGTCAGCAAATAAGCGGCGTGAATGGGTTGGGCGCGTGGTCAGCAATAAGATGAATAAGACCGTGGTCGTCGAGATTGAGCGTTCGGTTATTCACCCGCTCTATCGGAAGGTGCTTCGACGGGTAACGAAATTCAAGGCTCACGATGAGGACAACACCTGCAAGATCGGCGACCGTGTGCGCATGGTCGAGACGAGGCCGATCAGTAAAGATAAGCATATGCGGGTTGTCGAGGTTGTGGAAAAGGGACGGAGTGAGTAGGTCGAGATCGTGCGAAGGGTAGAGAAAGCACCGGGACTATGATTCAGAGCTATACCTACATGGACGTGGCCGATAATTCCGGTGCCAAGCAGGCCATGTGTTTTCATGTGCTTGGTGGAACCAGGCGTCGGTATGCCTCTCTCGGAGACATTGTCGTCGTGGCTGTGAAAGAGGCCATTCCTGCGGCAACGGTCAAGAAGGGTGATGTGAGCCGCGCGGTGGTCGTGAGGACGACTAAGGAAGTGCGTCGCGAGGATGGTTCCTACATCAAGTTTGATCGGAATGCCTGCGTACTGATCAATAAGGATGGGGATCCCGTTGGGACTCGTATCTTTGGGCCGATCGCGCGTGAGCTGCGATGGAAGAAGTTCATGAAGATTATTTCCCTAGCTCCGGAAGTGCTGTAGCGAGGGTGGAGACGGTGGGATGAATAAGCAGGCGTTGAAAAAGAGTCGGATCCGTAAGGGCGATGTGGTGGTTGTGATTGCCGGGCACGACCGTGGCAAGTCTGGGAAAGTGCTTTCGGTCGATCCCGGAGTGGGAAAGGTTGTGGTCGAAAAGTTGAACATGATCAAGCGCCATACCAAGCCGAATCAGAAAGTCAAACAAGGTGGCATTCTCGAGCGGGAAGCGCCTTTTGCGGTTTCAAATGTGATGTATCTGTGTCCTGTGACGCAGAAGCCGACCCGGCTGGGGGTGCGTACGCTCGATGATGGCCGACGGGTCCGGGTCAGCAAAAAATCGAACGACTCAGTTGAGTAGGAGTGAGGACGCCAGATGGCGAAGGTTGAATCAGGAAAAGGCGGTAAGACGTCGGAGCGGCGGCCACCCAAGAAAAAGGAAGGGTCGTCGGCCCCACAGGCAAAGGACGAGGGTAGCAACGAATCTAAGTTCAACCCGCGGTTGCGCGAGGCATATCTGCAGAAGGTTGTGCCCGCACTCATGAAAGAGTTCGGCTACAAAAACATCATGCAGGTCCCGAAGCTTGAGCGGATTGTGCTGAACGTGGGGATGGGGGAAGCCATTCAGAACGTCAAGTTGTTGGAGAGCGCCGCCGGGGAATTGGGTGCGATTACGGGCCAGAAGCCGCTGATTACAAAAGCGAAGAAGGCCATCGCCTCTTTCAAGTTGCGCCAAGGGATGCCGATTGGCACAAAGGTAACGTTGCGTAGTCGCAGGATGTGGGAGTTCTTCGATCGTCTCGTGACGTTGTCGTTACCACGGATTCGAGACTTCCGAGGTGTCTCGCCAAAGTCGTTCGACGGCCGAGGCAATTACACGCTTGGACTCAAAGAACAGCTCATCTTCCCCGAGATTAAGTATGACGAGGTCGCATCCATCCATGGGATGGATATCACGATTGTCACGACCGCCAGGACCAACGATGAGGGCCGGGCGCTGCTGAAGCATTTGGGAATGCCATTCCGGGCGTAATGTCAAGCGAAGGAGCTGCAGGTGTCGAGATTAGCACTGAGAAATAAATCGGCTGTCAAGTCGAAGTTTCCGGTCAGAGACTATCACCGGTGTGAGATCTGCGGGCGTGTGCGAGGATTCTTGCGCCGGTTTCGAATGTGCAGAATTTGCTTTCGGTTGCTGAGCCTGAAGGGTGAGATCCCGGGGGTTCGGAAGTCGAGTTGGTAGGTTATCCACTTTCCGCGTTACCGGGCTGGTGCTTCGCATCCGGTCACAGGACGAACGTTGGTGAAAGGGTTGGTATGGTTACAGATCCCATTAGTGACCTCTTAGTACGATTGCAAAACGGGCTTCGCCGGCGTCACGATGTCGTGAGCGTTCCAGCCTCCCGTCTCAAGCGCGAGGTCCTTCGGATTCTCCAGAACGAAGGGTATATTCAGGACGTCCAGGCGGACGTCGCGGATGGGCATCCCGTGCTGAAAGTGCACTTACGGTATGTGGCGGAAGGGCAACCCATGGTTACCGGCATGCAGCGGGTGAGCAAGCCAGGCCGCCGTGTGTATGTAGGGATTAAAGACATCCCGCGAGTCAAAAACGGCATAGGCGTGGCGATCTTGTCCACCTCGAAGGGGTTGATGACGGATCAGGATTCTCGCCGCGCTGGATTGGGCGGAGAAGTTCTGTGCTCGGTCTGGTAATGGGTAGAGAGAACCAGATTGTCATTGCAGCAGCACGTTAGGGGAATGAGGCATCGATGTCACGCATAGGAAAGAAACCGATTCAGATTCCAGCAGGAGTGGATGTAAAAGTTGCCGGGCCTATCGTGACCGTGAAGGGCCCGCTCGGGAAGCTCGATTGGTCGTTGCCCACAAGCCTTGGGGTCTCGATTGCGGATGGACAGCTCGTGGTGAGCCGGTCAAATGAGGACCGGCATATCCGTGCATTGCACGGGTTGACTCGCGCCGAGTTGAGTAACCTTGTTCAGGGTGTGACGAAGGGCTACGAACGTAACTTAGAAATCACCGGGGTTGGGTATAAGGTGGCCGTGCAGGGTCGGACGATGAGCTTCAATTTGGGCTATATCAACCCAGTCACCTATCCGATTCCGGTTGGAATCGACGTGAAGGTGGACAAGCAAACGCTGATCAATGTGAAGGGCGCTGACAAGCGCTTGGTGGGTCAGGTTGCGGCGAACTTGCGAGCCATCAAGCCTCCCGACGTCTATAAGCAAAAGGGTGTTCGCTATGTCGGGGAAGTGTTGCGTAAGAAAGCCGGAAAGACGGGGAAGTAGGGTGATTCATGAATACTGCGGATAAAGCGAGTCAGTTGGCCAGGCGGAAACAGCGGGTGCGAAAGCGAGTCTTTGGAACGGCCGAGCGTCCACGTCTCAACGTGTTTCGCAGCCGCTCTCATATCTATGCCCAGATCGTTGACGATCTCAAAGGGGCAACGTTGGCTGCCGCGTCCTCCCTGGATAAGTCTCTGCGCACGTCGGTGAAATCCACCGGCAGCATCGATGGCGCAAAGGCTGTTGGAAAGTTGTTAGCCGAACGGGCTAAAGCCGTCAAGGTGCAGGCCGTGGTGTTCGACCGTGGTGGTCGAATGTACCACGGTCGCGTCAAAGCGTTGGCTGAGGCGTCGCGTGAAGGCGGTCTAAAATTTTAGGAACCTTAACCTAACGACCGGAGAGGGCAACGAGCGTGCGAGTTAATCCAGATGAACTAAGCCTGAAGGACAAGGTTGTCTTTATCAACCGCGTGGCGAAAGTCGTGAAGGGTGGAAAGCGGTTCAACTTCTGCGCGCTGGTTGTCGTTGGAGATGGACAGGGATGGGTGGGCATCGGGAAAGGGAAGGCCGCCGAAGTGCCCGTAGCGATCTCGAAGGCGGTTGAACAGGCTAAGAAAAACCTGGTGCATGTCGCCCTTACCTCTGGGACGATTGCGCACGAGGTGCATGGGTTGTTCGGGGCCGAGCATGTCCTCCTCAAGCCCGCAAAAAAGGGGGCAGGAATTATTGCCGGGGGTGCCGTCCGGGCGGTGGTCGAGGTCGCGGGCGTCCATAACGTCATTGCGAAGACGCTGGGTCGTGGAAATCCCTTTAATACGGTTCGCGCCACGCTCAACGGTCTTTGTCAGCTCCGCAATGCTGAAGACGTTCTCAAAATGCGCCGTAGTGTGGTGGGCGACGCACAGGATAGGGTGAGTGCCTAATGCCTACAGCGAAGACCGCCAAGGCTGCTTCAAGGGGGTTCGTTATCACCTTGCGACGAAGTCCTATTGGTACACCGCAAAAGCATCGACGGGTTTTGTGTGGCCTCGGTTTGAGGAAGATCAGGCAGACGGTGACTCGTCCCAATACTCCGCAAGTCAGAGGGATGATTGGCAAAGTCGGGTATCTATTGGAAGTGCGGCCACAATGAATTTACATGAGCTCGGTCCTGCAAAAGGATCCAGAAAACGACGGAAGCGTATCGGCCGTGGTCCAGGTTCTGGCCATGGGAAAACTTCGGGGAAGGGCCATAAGGGTTTGTTAGCCAGATCCGGCGGTCGAAGCCGCCAGGCGGGCGGGTTTGAAGGCGGCCAGATGCCTTTAATCCGCCGAGTGCCGAAACATGGTTTTACAAACGTATTTCGTAAGGAGTACTCGATCGTCAACCTGAAAAGCTTGAGTGACATGATAGTGTCCGGTACCATCACGCCACAGGCTCTGGTCGATTTCGGCTTGGTCAAGCGCAAGTCGTTGCCGATCAAGATTCTTGGAAACGGAGACCTCACGAAGGCGATCGTTGTACAGGCGCACAAGTTCAGTAAGTCCGCAGAGGCAAAGATTCAAGCAGCTGGAGGGAGAGTCGAGGTCATCCCCGGTGTTTGAGAGACTCCTGACCAGTTTTCAGAATATTTTCAAAATCCCCGAGCTGCGTACCCGTATCCTCTTTACCATGGGGATGTTGGTGGTGTATCGGATCGGGGCGCATATTCCCACGCCTGGGATCAACGGCGACGCTCTCTCCGATTTTCTGCAAAAGCAAGGCGGCGCATTGCTCGGGTTTTTGGATATTTTTTCAGGCGGGTCGCTCTCGCGATTGACGATCTTAGCGCTGGGGATTATGCCCTACATCAGCGCTTCGATTATTCTTCAGCTGCTGACCGTGGTTGTCCCGCACCTGACAAAATTGGCCAAAGAGGGCGAGCGCGGTCGAAAAAAGATTATTCAATACACTCGGTTCGGGACGATCGGCATTGCTGTGATTCAGGGCTTCGGGATTGCCGTAGGTCTCGAACAAATGAATAACGGTGCATTCGTGATGAGCGGTGGGTGGGGATTCCGTCTTATGACGGTCATCACCTTGACGGCCGGTACGGGCTTCCTGATGTGGCTCGGTGAACAGATTACCGAGCGAGGCATCGGGAACGGTATTTCCTTGATTATTTTTGCGGGGATCGTCGCGCGATTGCCTGCCGCCTTGGCCCAGACCTTTGATTTATACAAGATCGGGCAGCTCAGCATTATCTTGCTGGTTGCCCTCGCCTTGCTCATGGTCGTGGTGGTGGCAGCCATTGTCTTCTTGGAAAGTGGACGACGGAAAGTGCCGGTTCAGTACGCAAAGCGGGTCATCGGACGACGAGTGTTTGGCGGGCAGAGCACGCATATTCCACTGAAGATCAATACAGCGGGGGTGATTCCGCCTATTTTTGCATCGTCGATTATCGCATTTCCTGCAACGATTGCCGGGTTTTTCCAGACGCCTTGGGTGAAGGCCTTCGGCGCTCAGCTCGCGCCTGGGTCGCTGTTATATACACTGATGTACGTTGGCCTTATTCTGTTTTTCTGTTTCTTTTATACCGCCGTGGTCTTGAACCCGGTGGACATGGCAGACAACATGAAGAAGTACGGTGGATTCATTCCCGGGATTCGTCCTGGAACACGGACTTCCGACTACATCTATAAGGTACTCACGAGAATTACGTTTGCCGGATCGATTTACCTCGCGATTGTCTGTGTGATCCCTGAATTGTTGATCTATAAACTGAATGTGCCTTTCTATTTCGGTGGTACCTCGCTGCTGATCGTGATCGGTGTCGGCCTCGATACGGCCCAGCAGATTGAGTCCCACATGTTAATGCGGAATTACGAAGGGTTTCTCGGTAAGGGCATGGCCCCTCTCCGTGGACGGAGTGGGTGAGGGAAATCCATGCGGGTGGTGTTTCTCGGCGCACCAGGAGTAGGCAAGGGAACTCAGGCTGACCGTATAGCAACGCAGTGTCAGGTGGCGAAGATTTCGACCGGTGACCTTCTCCGCGAGGCGGTTCGCAATCAAACTGCGCTGGGTCTCGAAGCGAAGCGCTACATGGATCAGGGGAACCTGGTTCCTGATGCTGTGGTGATTGGGCTGGTGAGGGAGAAGTTAGCTGATCCCAGCTGCGCTAATGGATTCGTTCTGGACGGATTTCCCAGGACTGTTCCGCAGGCGGAAGCATTGGGAACGGTGTTGACCGCCAAAGGGATCGCGCTGGACCGGGTCGTGAATTTCCAGGTTTCGCGCGAGGATGTCGTGAGGCGATTGAGCGGGCGCCGAAGTTGCCCAAAATGCCAAGCGACGTTCCATGTAGACTTTGCGCCGCCCAAGGTGGATGGGATGTGCGATCGATGCGGAGAGCCGCTCGTGCAGCGCAGCGATGACCGTTGCGATGCGATCGAGATGCGCCTAAAAGTATATGACGAGCAAACTGCCCCACTTGCGCATTATTACCAAGAGCGAGGGCTTTTACTCCCGCTGGATGGTTCGGGCGCTGTGGATGTCGTCTTTCAGCATCTCTCGCAGGAGCTGGCACCGTACTGGGTGACATGATCATTCTCAAGACGCCGGACGAGATTGCGGTGATGGCCCAGGCGTCAAGAGTGGTGGCAGAGACGTTACAGATATTGCAAAAGGCTGTCCGGCCAGGCATCACGACCGATGAACTGGACCGTTTAGCCGAGGAAGAGATTCGGTCCCGTGGTGCGCGGCCCGCGTTTAAGGGGTATCGGAGTTATCCAAAGACGCTCTGTGCCTCGGTGAATGACCAGGTCGTTCACGGGATTCCCTCCAAGCGAGTGCTGAAGGAGGGGGATATCATCGGGCTCGACCTAGGGGCGATCGTCGACGGGTTTTACGGGGATTCGGCGGTCACGGTTGCGGTGGGGCAGACGACCAAACGGAATGCCCGCTTGGTTCAAGTGACTGAAGAGGCGATGTACCTCGGAATCAAGGAAGCGGTGGTGGGTCATCGGCTGTCAGACATTTCGCATGCGGTTCAGCGACATGTGGAGTCTGCCGGTTACTCGGTCGTGACGGAGTTTGTCGGCCATGGGATTGGCCGGCAGTTGCATGAAGAGCCGCAGGTGCCGAATTATGGGAAGCCTGGGCAGGGACCCCGTTTGCAGGCAGGGATGGTCCTCGCGATCGAACCGATGGTCAACATGGGTGGCGCTGCCGTCAAGGTTCTTGAGGATCGATGGACGGCGGTGACGGTAGACGGGAGTCTCTCGGCGCATTTTGAACATACGATTGTGATTGAGCCGAGTGGACCGCCTCGTATTTTGAGTCAGCTCTGAGGAGCTGGGGACGTGGTCATGCCGTTCGGGGAGAAGGGATAGAGGTACGTGCCGAAAGAAGATGTGATCGAAATTCAAGGCACGGTGAACGAGACGTTACCGAATGCGATGTTTCGTGTGTCGCTGGACAATGGCCATAAGATTCTCGCACACATTTCCGGGAAAATGCGCATGCACTTTATCCGTATTCTTCCCGGAGATAAGGTGACCGTGGAACTGTCGCCGTACGATCTGACGCGCGGGCGGATCACCTATCGGTTTAAGTAGGAGCGCGAAATAGATATGAAAGTGAGATCATCCGTCAAGCCGATCTGTGCCAAATGTAAGGTGGTCCGGCGCAAGGGCGTGGTGCGAATCCTCTGCGAGAATCCGCGCCACAAGCAGCGCCAAGGAT
>CAZPWD010000053.1:0-1088 GCA_964590025.1 uncultured Nitrospira sp. | reverse complement strand
GGAATTATGGCTCGTATTTCTGGAGTAGATTTGCCGAGGGAGAAGCGGGCGGACATCGGCCTGACCTACGTCTATGGGATTGGGCGGGCGTCCGCACTCTCTATCCTGGGCAAGGCCGGGATCGACGGATCAATTCGCGTCAAGGACTTGAGTGAAGAGCATATCGTCAAGATTCGAGAAATTATTCAGGAGGGCTATCAGGTCGAAGGCGATCTGAGAAAGACCTTCTCGATGAACATCAAGCGATTGATCGATAGTGGCACGTACCGTGGTCTGCGCCATAGGAAAGGGTTGCCGGTCCGAGGCCAGCGGACCAAGACGAATGCGCGGACGAGAAAAGGCCGTCGCTCCGGTGTGGGAAGCAAACCGAAACCGCCCGCGCGTCCGGCGTAGTGCGTGACCGTGACTTGAGTAGGGAGCCTGTATGAGCATCAAAAAAGGGAAGAAGAAAGAGCGCCGGATCGTGCAGAGCGGGGTGGCCCATGTCCAGGCCTCCTTCAATAACACGATCGTCACCATCACCGACCTGAGCGGCAACACGATCGTGTGGGCAAGCTCAGGGAACCAAGGCTTCAAGGGCTCTCGCAAGAGCACGCCCTTTGCGGCTCAGCGGGCTGGCGAGGCTGCCGCGCGCAAGGCGATGGAGAGCGGAATGCGCACAGTGGATGTCTATGTGAATGGGCCAGGGTCCGGTCGCGAATCGGCGATTCGATCTCTGCAGGCCGCTGGATTGCGGATCCATATGATTCGTGATGTTACCCCGATTCCGCACAACGGATGCCGCCCACCGAAGCGGCGTCGCGTCTAGCAGGCTGCGGAATACTATTATGGCACGGTGGAAATTCAATGGTCCGCACGTCTAGGTCAACAGGAGCACACCGCGCAGGATGCTCAAAAAGGCCGTCCTTGTCGTTAGTGAAAGGTGAAACGTAAAACGTGAAACGTCCGATTGAATTTGGAAACGAACGACGCTTCACGAGATATACTTCACGGGTGTCGAGAACGCGCATGGGAAAAGGCGCGTCCCTGGGCGAAGAGGCTGTCTTGGCAGACTCAGGGCGGGCGGGTGAAGTAGCCGCCGGGGTTGG
>CAZPWD010000052.1:2415-13912 GCA_964590025.1 uncultured Nitrospira sp. | reverse complement strand
TTATACAGTGTGGTCCTGTAGGTTCCATCGACGGTCGGGTTGCGATTGCCGAGCACCGTACGGTCCTCGTAGAGCGCTGCCTGAAATGAGAGATCAACTCCGATCGCATTGGGTTTCAGCGAGCCCACACCGAGGTCTCCACATCGCATCAGGCCCAGAAACGATCCCTGCTCCTTGCACAACAATCCAAGCCCTCCCCCCACGACGTGGAGACCCGAAGAAGGAATCCCTGGATCAAAGGTCAAATCAGGCATTTGTGTCTGCTGGTTGGTATAGCCGCCCCGCAGCGCCACCTCCCAGTTCGGGAGCGATTCAAGCGTCAGCCACTTGTATTCGGTTCCGAGCATCACCGCATAGGTACTACGCCAGTTCTGCGGCTGCGCGATCGTCATACCGCTCCCTAACGTGACATCGAGATTCCGAACAGACTTCCACCCCACGTAGTCGACGTCCATCTCCAATTTCCATTCCCGTTCACTTGTCCGAACAGGCCAGATCGCGATCGCCCCCGTAATGACTTGCGGTAAGACCAGCGTGGCTCTGGCATCAGATACTTTGGCCCCATTAGCCAATAATGCACCGCTCAAGTGCAAGGTCGCTTGACTGCGGTAGACGATACCGATGTTTGCCAGCGGCTTCCCATCCGCATTGCGTACCGCCGTATACAGCAGACTGGCATTGAAACCAGCCGCAGTGCCCTTGCCAGACAACTCCACCTTCGATCCGGCTGGAATCCCGAGGCCCCCTGGCCACACCGACTGTCTCTCGGCATGACCTTCGCCGACGAGTCCAGTGAATGTGTAGATATCCGCCCCCAGTCCTAGCGAGAGGTTCTCCGTCGCCTTGTAGGCAAGGGTAGGCTTGATATCCAGAAGCGGCAGCGTGCTGAAGGTCGTGGCCGTCCTGAACGGTCCATCGTTCGGCCAGCGAGTCAGCGAGCCGAACGGCACAGTCAGGCCAATTCCGGCAGAAAGGTCACCCAGAGCCGTCAACCCGAGATCCTTCAAGTTCGCTGTGATATATGTATGACCGGGAGGGGGCCACGCCACAGTCCCGTTCCGATCGCCATTTGCTGTCACCCCCATCGGACTGGTGAAGTCTGTTGACCCTCCGACAATCAGTGCCCCTGCCATGAATTGAAGCCCCTTCAACTGCGTCATCCCTGCCGGATTGTAGTGTAGAGCCGAGGGGTCGTTGGCTTGGGCTGCAAAGGCATTGCTCATCGCAGATGCGACGGCTCCCTGCCCTTGAATACGGGGCATCTGTGCTGAGGCCATCCCAGGGAAACACGCCAAGCACAGCCCTATCATACACATCCACGGCACCCACATCCGACGAACCGATCCAGTCCTGCGCCAACGCCTGCCCCAGACTCTCGTGGTTATACTCCTCCTCATCTCACTCATCCGGGCCTGCTCGACTCCCCCGCAGACTCCGATGATGGCCGCTCAAAAGGCCGAAACCAATAGTCTGCAACCCGTTGCAGTTCGTCGACATCAAACGGCTTCAGCATATAGGCCTGCGCACCCATGCCGATTGCGCGAACCGCCAACTCTTTGGCGCCAGACGCCGTGACCATCACGATCGGGATCTGCTGATCCCATACTCGAATTTGCCGAAGCACGTCCATCCCGTCCATAGAAGGAATGCCAATGTCCAGAATCATCCCCTCGAACGTCTCGGCCCGCACCGCTTCCAGCGCTCGGACTCCGTCAGCCGCCGACTGGACACGATACCCCTTGGCCCGCAACCGATCCTGTAAGAGTTGGCGAATATCCGGATCATCATCGACAACCAGGATACGGGGCGCTTCAGCTGATGCACTGCCACGCGGCATCGCGATCGTGGGAAGCAACGGAATCGTGAAAGACAGCTCTGCGCCCTGTCCCGGTTTACTCCGCGCGACGATCGTCCCACCTTGGAGCTCCACCAACCTCCGCACGATCGACAATCCCAAGCCCAGCCCCTTCACTCCACTCCGGGCCTGCTTGACTCGAAAGAATGGATCGAATACCTGCTCAAGGAACTCTGGCGGAATACCCGGCCCGGTATCGAGCACGGAAACCCCGGCGAGCGTCTGGGTCTCTTGCCTCACCGTCACCATAATGCTGCCGTCCTCCGGGGTAAACTTCACCGCATTCTGGAGCAAATTCGTGACGATCTGGATCAGGCGATCGCGATCCGCCCAGACCATCAGTGGGACAGGAGGAGTGACCGCCTCCAATGTCTGCTGTTTGGCCTGGGCCAACAGGCGCAATTGCTCGACCGCATCCGCCACACAATGCCCCAAGTCGATCTCGCCGGGAACGAGATCCAACCTCCCGGATTGAATCCTCGTACGATCCAACAAGTCCTCGATCATGCGGATCAACCGGTTGGAATTGTCCAACATCCGTGACAAATAGCGCTGCTGTTTCTCATTGAGCGGCCCTGTCAATTCATCGAGCAGGTTCTGCAAGAACCCCTTGATCGAGGTCAACGGCGTCTTGAGCTCGTGCGAGACATGCGAGAGGAATTGAGACCGCAAGCAATCCGCCTGCTCCAGCTCAGCCGTGCGTTCACGCACTTTGACTTCGAGTCCCACGTTCAGGTCTTCAATCTGTTCATACGCGGAGGCGTTGTCCAGTGCGATCGCAACTTGATGGGCGACCGTCATCATTAACTCAAGATCGTCCTGAGTCAGACTGTGCGCCTGTATCCGATCCACCGTTAGGCTTCCCAGAATCCGGTCTTTGATTTTCAACGGGACGGCGATCCACGCCTTGGTCTGCGTCAGCAGGGCGAGCTGCTGGTTCAACGGATGCATGCGATCCCACACCGCCTGCACATCCCCAACCAACAATGGCTGGCCCTGTAGCAGCACGATGCCTTCCGGGCTCATGGGATCGGTGACGGGAATCTCACGCCCGCGCGCAAACGCCTGGATCTCAGGCGAAACGCCGAGCACCCGCGCATCCATGACGACCCGGCGGACCGGATCGTAGAACGAGATCATCGCCCGATCGTACTGCAGATCACTGGTCAGAGCCTCCAACACTTTCCGCATCAGAGCCTCTCGATCCATTGTCGAGCTGAACAGCAATCCGGCTCGATGGAGGGCCGTCAGCTGGGCCACTTTTCGGCGCAGTTCGACTCGCGTCTGCTCCTGCCCCAAATACGCTTCTCGCAAATCCTCATGCCGTGACTCTATGAACGTAATCTGCTCCTGAATCAACGCCTCGCGTTGCTGGCTCTCTAGTCGAAGTTGGCGATTGATCAGCATCCATGCGACAAGCACCGGCACCAATCCGAGAAGAATGACTTCGCCCAAGCTTGCCGAGGGGTTCATCACGCGGAGCCCCACGGCCAGAGTCAGGCCGGCTAGCGCACCGCAGAACGACCACGTCACATGCCGCTGCGATGGTGTGGTGCCTGCCGTTGCATGGAATGGCGCCACCTCCACCCCTCGGTCGCCAACCGTCCCTTTGGAGGGAGTATCCTCAGCCGGTTCGTGCGAATGGGATACGCGCGGTCGAACCTGCGACGACCGGTCCTTTCTCGGTCCTGCCACTATCTGCCAGACCCTGTGGCGCCATGTGTCCTGCCCCTCGACCTGCCACCGAATGGCCCATTGGCACCACTCGTCGTCATTCGCAATACAGGATAGGTCCGTCAGAGTGGCCGGTGGCAAACCATGCACGCGAACCGGTACCGCCGCCATAATGCCTTGAGCAGCCTGACACATCAGCTGCGCGCACCGTCTTCGATACGGGCCAAACTGACGAAGGGTACGGCCGGAAAACTTCATCGCCAGGGTCGCGGAGGTCGGCGTCACCTCGACCACTCGAAATTCGACCGAACCGGACGCGAACTTGTTCCCGAAGTAGGGAAACTTGCCGTAAATCTGTGCCAGTGAAAACGGCCGGGCAAGCACCTGCATGATAGAAGACGCCTTCTCCATCCCACCCCGAAACACAAATCGAGGATCGCCGGACATGCGCTCGCAGAACTCATACAGATAGGCCGTGAACTCATACGTGTAGCTGTTCCACGCATTCTTCAGAAATTCCGGCGTCACATGATAGACCGGATCTTTGATGCGCTGATTCAATAGATGGCAAAGGTCCTCTACCGCTTGACTCCCGGCTGAGGCTCCCCGCTCACGAGCCAGCGACTTCTCGAGGTAGACGACGACAGCCCTGATACTCATCCCGCTCAGATCTCTGATCGCGTGTCCCTGCTCGTCCAATCCGAATGGACGGAATTCCATGACCTCCCGCTCAAGAATCGTACGGTCCTTCGGCAACAGCCCAAGACCAGATTGCGTCTTGAGTTCGACCTCATCCGTCATACTGTTATTCATGTGTCATTCTTTTTGATCATCACTCTGCCAATGTCGATATACTCTGGCGCAGGTGACAAGCAGAAGGTTGGGTCAATAGCGGCCCATCAAATTTCGAGCCATTTGTCTCGCCGTTACCACCAGCGATTCTGCCAACTCTGCTGAATACCATCGCATGACACACCTCCACTGAAAACAGGCACCCGTATGTAGGGGCGCCTAGTATAAATAACCAACTTATTACTTTCAAATACGAACAAAGCATTTCTTGCAATTCGCGAAATGCTGGCATTTCGACTCCTCACCTTAAGCAGGGAGCCTCGTTGATTCGGACTCGTGACCGTAAGATGTGGGCGCTCTACTAGCAGGCTGCGGGCTCGGCAGACGCGAAAGGTGAAACGTAAAACGTGAAAGGTAGTTCGAGCAGCGCGGAGCTTATTACGCAGGGCGTATAGCGTATCGCTTATGGCCCGGACGAGATACGGTGATCTTCGTGATACGTTTCACGTCTCACGTTTCACGAATAACGGCCTTCTTAGGCATGCGGACTTTTTCAGCATCCTGCTAGTGCTTGATCGATCGCTTGAGCGTCTTCTCGACGCTCGCAATCTTGCTCTGTAACCGTCCTGCGTGGCCTTTCCGATAGTCGACTTTGATCGTGCAGGAAATGCGTCCGCAATCTTTCTTCATCCGCTCATAGCATTGCGTGACGACGGCAAATACCTCATTCCACTCCCCTTCGAGCACCGTCCCCATCGGGTTCAACCGGTAGTCCACTCCGCTCTTATCAATAATATCGAGTGAACGCGCTACATACTTGCCAACGCTCTCGCCCTTGCCCAACGGTGACATACTGAATTCCAGCAGAACCATAGTACTCCTCTCTCTGCTCTCTGCTTAACGATTCACGTCTCACGTTTTACGTCTTTAGCCCCTGACGCCTTCGCGGCCTGCTCATCCAGCCAAACCTTCGGATACTGGACCTTGCCCAACAAGCGAAATCCGTCCAACGCCTCACGCAACAACGCCCGGCGTTTTTCGAAGTCCGGCTCATTCGCCTTGGTGTGCTCCCGGAGTTGGCCAAGCCAGTCAACAAAAGCAGCAAACTCCTCGCCGAATATTTTCTCCATATCTTCCTTCATGAAGCCTGACAAGGCCGGGGCGACCCCGCTCGTGCTGATGGCCACGCGCAAATGGCCGCAAGCCACCACCGCCGGCATCGTGGCCGTTGAGGCCTCCGGCTGGTCGACCGACCACAATAAGATCTTCTTCTCACGCGCCTTCGCGAACAGCGCTCGGGAAAAATCCCGGTCACCGCGAACCATATTCAGCACCAGAATCGCACTTTCCAAATCGGTATCGCGAAAATGGCGCCCACGGTGCACGACTTTCGCCGACGCGGCCAAATCTTTTAGTATGGCGTGTAACGATGGCGCCACGACGGTCACTTTCGCCCCCGCCTTCAACAACCGCTGGGTCTTTTCCGCGGCCTCCTCGTCTCCCCCGAGCACAAGCACCGGGTACCCTCTCACATCGAGAGACAATGGAAAGCCAGAATTTGCAGCCATGATAGTTCCTTCCAATTCATCAGCGCGGCGTATCATACAACACCCTGTTTTGCAGCGTAAACCACGCCTTCCCCTTTTCTACCGGCCCCCGCTATAATCCGCAGACGTTCGGCGCGCGAGCGAGACAGGCGAGACGAGCGAGACGGGTTGATCTGGTTCATCTGGTTGATCTGGTTTGTTTTGTTTATCTGGTTGATTTGGTTCATCTGGTTAGTTTCGTTCAACCAAAAAACCAGACAGACCAAACAAACCAAATAACGGTCTTCTTACGCTGGAGGGTTTGTCAGCATCCTGGTAGGGTTCTGAGTTGCGTGGAATGCTAGAAGTGATGTCGAGATGGACAGGCGGGCCCGGCACAGCCAGGCGACATTGAAGGCCGCTATGTAGAGAACCCGACGTTGCCGGTGGACGGGAATTCAAGATTACGCTGGATACGGTGCACTAGCGGATAGGCAGCTTTGAGTTCTGAGTTCTGAGTTTTCAATTCGAACGCTCGCAGCTAGTGTCTTTATAACTCAGAACTTTCAACTCAGAACTCACAACTGAACCCATTTAAGGTTCTGCGGGGTCGGCATCGAGTTCCATATTCCAATAGAAATAGTCACGCCAGCTGTCCGGTGTGTTCCGAATCCCGATGGTAATAGTCACAACTGGGTTCCAGCGCGGCTTCACCGGTTTTTTCATGAGCCGCATGCCAGCTTCTTCGGGCGTACGACCGCTTTTTTTGTTGTTACAACGCCAGCACGCCGTCACGATATTTTCCCAGATCTTTCGCCCACCCTTGGCGATGGGGATGACATGATCGAACGTCAGCTCCTCGGTCCGGAACTTGTGACGACAGTACTGGCAGGCATAGCCATCTCGCGTAAAGATATTGATGCGGGAGAATTTGACCGCCCGGTGGATTTCCTTGAGCCGGACCAGCTTGAGGAGCCGCATGACGGAGGGAAGCTTAATGGAGATCGACACCGCGTGGACCTCTCGGTCGTAGACCTCGAGGACTTCAACTTTGCCCTGCCAGAGGAGCGTGATCGCCTTTTCCCAATGGACGACCCGCAGGGGTTCGTACGTCGCGTTGAGCAGAAGGGTCATTTCCATGCAGCAACCTCATTCCAACCGAGGCTCCTTGTATGAGAGGGCCCGGGTTTAGTCTTGGACCGCTTATCTTTCTGTATGCCATAAACCTCGGTCGAAATCAAGTCACTGACGAGTCTGCGGAATGTATCTGTTCCATTTGCCACTCGGCCAAGAAGCAGAATCAGCGCCATGCCTGGATTTTTCACCGTCGCGACGGTAGAGGAAATTCCTCCGGGGACCGGACGGACCGTCGAAGTCCACGGGGTCTGGATTGCCTTGTTTAATGTCGACGGGTCCTTCTACGCCGTCGACAACACCTGTCCGCATGCGGGAGGACCGCTCGGAGAAGGCCATCTGGATGGCCACGTCGTCGAATGTCCGTGGCATGGATGGCGATACAACGTACAAACCGGCGAACGACCGGAGAATCCGAACATCACCGTCGCCTGCTGTTCCGTACGGATCGAAGGGAATCAAGTTCAGGTGGCGCTGCCGGAACACTTCACGTAGCCCGCATCATTCAGGCGAGACGAGCGAGACTGGCGAGAAAAGCGCGACTGGAAGCGTGAATCGTTATTCGTGAAACGTGAATCGACGATTTACGGTTAACGTCTTTAAATGAGGCCGCACGTCACGCGAGTCGCGCTCCTCGCGCTTGTCGCGCATCCTGCTATGGCGCAGGATCCGGCTCTTTGGGTGTCACGCCATCAGCAGGGAGCGACGCGGCATTGACCTTCTTCAACGAGAGATCGGCATGCCAAATGAACTCCCGCTCGAACCATTGGCCCGTCACCCCTTGATCTCGCAACTGAATCCGTATCTCATACAGATCCCCCTCCAACTGCTTCACCCGCCACTCACCCAGCCGGGCGACCCGATTGCGTTCGCTCATAGAACGCACATGCTCAGTCATCGCCTGAAGAATTGTGGGATAGCCCTGAGCGCGATGAGTTTGCACCAGCGCGAGGGCCTCGGCGGCCCGACGATCGGCCATGGGATTCAGCGACGGAGGCTTCATCCAGAGATAGTAGAGCGCACCCAGCACGAGCACCGCCACGACCGCATAGTGAATGATCTTCACAATCAGAACGAGGAATGCGCAGAACTGGCGAAGGAATGATTCTGTGGCATGGACATCCGGTGAACAGGGTTCGATGGGACGAGGTGAACCCGCACATGGCCGCGCTGCATCTTAGGAAGCGCACCCGCGCGATGTCAATCTGATGACAGTCAGCCCGATCAACCGCCCGGCGCGCAGCTTGTGCGTGTGAAAGTGGTTATGTTACAAGTATCGATCTGGTCAACAAACATGCCCCCTGGGCGGTGAAACACTGATGAAGTTCTTTCTTTACGGGGACCATCTCAACCCCACGCAGCTGAAACGTCGCGCTCCGGAACATCAGTTCCTGATGCGGGCCACTCTTCCCGAACACACGATCAAATTCTGCCGATGGTCCTCGCAATGGCGATGCGGTCTCGCCAGCGTGACCCCGTCACCGGGAGAACAGGTCTGGGGAGCGGTCTTTGAAGTGACCAACGAAGATCTCAAGCTGATGGATCTCTTCGAAGAGGATGTGCCCCCAAGCGCATTTCGCCAGGTCCAAGTCACCGTGCTGACGGAAGCCAGGGAGAAAATACTCGTCACCACCTATGCCGCCACCCCCATCGGCAAGTTCAAACCCAAAGCGCACTATCTCGATTGGGTGATGAAGGGCCTCAAGCATTGGAAGCTGCCCGACGAGGCCATCGATATATGGAAATCATATTGTCTGCAGTAAACCCGGAGCGTTTGGCACAGATCTGATTACGTGCCATAGGCTATAAGCTATTAGCTCCTCGCGAGCCACAAGCCATACGCCATTCGCTCTTTCAGCAAGGAGAACCCATGCCGAAGCCCAAGTATCACATCGTCGTCTGCACCAACGCCCGTCCCCCAGGCCACCCGAAACCCTCCTGCGGCAGCGCTGGAGCAGCCTCCCTCCTCATGGCCTTTAACATCGGTCTCATGCAGAAGGGTGTGACACCGGGCGATGTTCTCGTCAGCGGCTCCTCCTGCCTCGGCCCCTGCGAGCAGGGACCAACCGTCGTCGTCTATCCGGACGCTACCTGGTACTCCAAAGTGACGGAAGCGGACGTGGCAACCATCCTCGATGAACACATCACTGGTGGAAAGCCGGTCGCAAAACTGAACCCCGACGCGGTGTGGAAGTAGTAGCAGTCAGCCGTCAGCGTTCAGCAGTCAGTTCCGAGCAAGAGCTGACGGCTGATGGCTGAAAGCTTTTCAGGCTGGAGGCATGAGCAATACCGCCACCCATCACGAACACAAATCCCATGCACCCAGGCAAGTTGGGTGCATGGTGATTAGCTGCAGCGACACGCGGACCCCCGACACCGATACCAGCGGCCAACTTATTCAGAGACTGCTCAAGGAGCAGGGTCATACAGTGGCCGCCTATCATCTCGTCAAAGACGAACCATCCAAGATCAAAGCCAAGATCAAAGCCGCCCTGACCAACAAAAAGATTCAAGCCATCATCATTAATGGCGGCACCGGCATTTCGAAACGGGATTCAACCTTTGAAGCGGTGGATGCGATGCTAGAGAAACGACTGGTGGGATTCGGCGAGGTGTTTCGTTATTTGACCTATCAGGAGATCGGCTCACCAGCCATCATGAGCCGCGCCACTGCCGGCATCATCCAAGGCCGCGTCCTCTTCTCAACCCCCGGTTCCGAAAACGCCGTGAGGCTCGCGATGGAAAAGCTCATCCTTCCGGAGCTGGGACATCTTGTGAAGGAACTGACCAAGTAATCGTCAGGCGTAAGGGGTAAGGCGTGAGGGGTGGTGTTTTAAGATAGCCCGCACGCCTCACGTTTTACGTCTCACGCCCCGTCAGTCTTGGAAAATCTTCGGTTCCGAATACGGCATCTCCGGCGGAATCTTCGACTGCGCATACCGCTTATAAAACAACAACAGGTCGCGCACCGAGATCACCCCGACAATCTCGCCCGCTTGCGTGACGCCAAGATGGCGCACTCCTAAGTCAGCCATCATATCCTGAGCATCATCGATCGTCTGACTGCCTTCAATCGTGCAAATGGGGGTCGTCATGATCTTCTCGACGGTCATCTTGCCAAGACTCTTATTCGTCGAGACGGCACGTCGGACAATATCCGTATCAGTGACGATCCCGACTAGCTTCTTCCCCTTCTTCACAAACAGCGACCCTACCCGCGCAGTCCGCATTTTCTTGGCCGCGCTCACAATCGATACGCCAGGCCCCACGGTCTTGGGCTGCTTGCGCATAATCTTTGCCACTGTGGACATACTCCCCCCCTTTTATATTGCTGCTGCACGTAAAAGAAAAAGCCGGCCCGCCCTCCTCACACAGTGAGAACTATTTTGCCAAAAAAATTACGACTAAGCATCAGTTCCTGCGCCGCGCGAGCTTTCTGAAGGGGAAACGTGCGATCGATCACCG
Source organism: uncultured Nitrospira sp. (assembly GCA_964590025.1). Lineage (GTDB taxonomy): Bacteria > Nitrospirota > Nitrospiria > Nitrospirales > Nitrospiraceae > Palsa-1315. Next base: position 3,466 of record CAZPWD010000052.1, on the reverse strand, counting down.
AGATTAGCCGACCCTGCCCCATCAGCTCCGCCGCCTTCACCAGTTCTGCGCGCGTCCCCATATAGGACCCCTTGATCGTCAGCTGGCGGGAAAAGACATAGCGCAAATTGAGCTTCACGTCGCTCCCGGTCGTTGCTCCACAAGTAACCAAGCGCCCGCCCTTCGCGAGAGACTCCAGGCAGGTGTCCCAAACCTCCGGGCCGATATGCTCGATCACGACATCGACGCCGCGTCCTTCGGTCAGCAGCTTCACACGCTCCGCAACCTTCTCCTTCGCGTGATTGATGACGGCATCGGCCCCCAGGATCACGGCTTTGGGAATCTTGTCGTCGGCGCCGACCGTCGCGATGACCCGCGCTCCAGTGAGCTTGGCCATTTGAACCGCCATGCTCCCGACCCCACCCCCCGCCCCCATGATCAGTACCGTCTCTCCATGTTGGAGTCCGGCTAGGGCAAACAGCATGTGCGACGCAGTCACCGACACGAGCGGAAATGCCGCCGCCTGTTCAAACGAGAGGTTCTCTGGAATCGGCAGCACATTGCGGAACGGCACTTTCACATACTCCGCGTAACCCCCATGGGTCATCGCCCCGAGCAAGCTGTAGGAGCGGCACATATTGTCTCGCCCCGCCAGACATTGTTCGCATTTCCAGCAACTGATCCCCGGCGAGACAAAAACTCGCTGCCCCACCACGACGCCTTCGACTCGATTGCCGACTTGCTCCACGACTCCCGCTACATCCGATCCTGTGACATGTGGTAGCGGCATGGGATACGCGGGATTGCCCTGTCGTATCCAAATGTCGAGGTGATTCAGCGCGCAGGCCTTGACGCGAACCAGCACATCCTCCGAACCGATCGTCGGCGCGGGTAGATCCTCATATGAAAGTTTGTCCGGTCCACCATGCGAGCGAAAGAGTACAGCTTTCATCGCATTCCCCCCTCACCCCTTACGCCTCACTCCTCACGGCTCAATACGTCAACGTCCCTTCAACCACCATCACGCAATGTCCACCCACCTTCACCTCCTTAATGGCATCGTCGTCGGATT
>CAZPWD010000052.1:0-2315 GCA_964590025.1 uncultured Nitrospira sp. | reverse complement strand
GTTTGACAGGCTTACATTGGCTTTGTCAGACTCGGCCAATGACGGATGTGACCCAAGATGACGTGAACCATGCACTGGAGGTACTGGGACTTACCCTCCCCGTCACCCCCGAAACCCTCGCTCGGACCAGACGAGTGCTGTTGTATACCTGGAACCCCGCCCGCTACTCGAATCTGACCAACAACCCCAAGAAATACATGCAGGCCTACAAGAAGGCCGAAGAGATGACCAAACTTGTCGAAGCCGCCTACACTCTTCTCTCAGCCGTCCTCGTTCCGGATGAGAGCTAATGGCTTATAGCGTATAGCTTATGGTCTGAAACTTCGTCCTGCAGATTTCCGATTTCGTGCCATACGTTATATGCTCCTACTCCACTCCCGCCATGGCCCTTCACGGTCAGCAATTCGCTCTTCCTCCGCTCTGGCTATCAGCCATACGCCATTAGCCATATGCTCCCCCACTCACCCGACTCCGTGGCTCACCACTCTCGACATCCCTTCTTTCCCGTCTTCGCCTTCGCTCACCGCGACCGGCCAGGTGACCAGCCCTGACACACCCTCTGGCGATCCAATGGCCTGCGTCTGCTGCGCGTAGATCTGCGGCAACTTGTTCGTCCCGAACTTCGAGATATAGAGAAAGACATGTTCCCTCGCGTTCACACGCACGGCCCATGGATGAAAATCGTTTTTGTAGAATTCTTCGCAGAGCTGCATCGCGTCCAGGCACGAGAGGGTGCTCGGATCATTCAACGTGTAGTAATAGTCCAGGGGCAGATCATAGTCCTCTTGCTTGTGGATCGTAATGCCGAACTTGCTCGGATTGCGCACCATCGGCGTATGACGATAGGCCACAAAGTAGAACAGCTCCACGGAGTGAATCACCGGCTGGTTGTCGATGACGAACCGACGGGTCTCCAGGGCTTCATCGCGCGTCTCGCCGGGAAACCCGTAGAACGCCATCACGTGGTTCCAAATCCCCGCCTTCGCCGCCTGATGAAGGTTGTTCTGGATCACGCTCTTCTTGGCGTGCTTATCCATGAGGTTCAGCACCCGTTCGTTCGCCGACTCCATCCCATAATAGAGTGTGCAGCAGCCAGCCTTCGCCGCCAGGTTCCAGATCTCCTGGCCTTGCAGGGTTTCTTCAAACCGGATCAACGTCGTCCACTTGATCCCGACCTGTTGATCGACCAGCAGCTGCGACACCTTCTTAAACAGCGCCGGCGGATAGGATTCATCGGAGAAAAGGAAATGGCGACAGTGATACTTGTCCCGCAACGCTTTGATCTGTTCGACCACTTGCTGGGCCGGCACACCTCGATACTGGTCGAAATAGCCCTGGCCATGGTCACAGAACGTGCAGCGGCCCCAATAGCAGCCGCGCGTCGCGAGGTAGGGAATGATCAGCTCCGGCACGAAGTAGCGATCCAGCGGCAGCCCCGCGAAGTCCGGCAAGGGCAGCGCGATCGTTTTCTCGGTATAGACTTCGGGATTCTCATGCAGGCCTGAGGCATCACGATACATCAAGTTGGGCACGGAGGTGAGAGCCCGCTCGCCATTCAATGCCTCGATGAGCCAGAGCAACGCATGCTCCCCTTCATAGAGGATGGCCGAGTCGAAGATCTCAGTGAAAAATCGTTCCTGTTTCGGCAGCTCTTCCTGCAACCGGGTGATGACATTGCCGCCCACCACCACATGGATATGCGGGAACGTCTCCTTGATCATCTTGCAAAAGGTGAGTCCCGCAAGCAGTTGCATCTGCGTCCCGATCGAGAGCCCGACGACATCCGGCTTCTCTTTCGCCACCGCCGGCATGACCAGCTGATTGCAGATATCCCGATAGATGTTCACCTGCTCATCGTCCAAACAGGCGAACACTTCCTTGGATACGCCGGGACGATAGCCCAGATTGCTTTCCATCGGATAGAACACGAGCGACGCAGGATAGTAGGCGGTGGAAATGTAGGCCATCACCTCGCGGAAGGTGTTCAAGGCTGTTTCGAGCTTCTCCGCTTCATAGAATTGTGGGCCCCGGACCACGACCTTGGACTCTTCCGCCCGCTCTGCCAGATCGAACAGGTCTACGTCCGCTACTTGCTCCAGCGCTGCCTGCTGGTCCATTTCCTTGTCAGTCAGTTCCCCTCGCAGTTCCTTTGCCTCCAAGGCTTTCAACTGCATGGTCTGACGGGCCTTGATCCAGATCAGGAACTCCAGGCTGAAGAAGTGTTCGTACATCTCGATATTGATGTCGCGCTGCACGACCTGATGCCCCGCTTCGCGGAGGACGGCAGTTAAAGAGGGCAAGGCCAGATAGGGAGC
>CAZPWD010000051.1:12230-14030 GCA_964590025.1 uncultured Nitrospira sp. | reverse complement strand
GAAGGCCCGAGGCGTACCCTCTGGGTACGTTGAGGGTCTGAACGATGCGAGAACGATGCTGGCGGACTTTTTCAGCATCCTGCTACGGCTTCGCCTTGATACATTCTATATCGAGTCGAATCTGGACCTCATCGCCAACGACGAGCCCGCCGCTATCCAACGTCTTGTTCCAGACCATACCGAAGTCTTTGCGGTTGAGTTTCCCCTCCGCGCTGAAGCCGGCCCTGGTATTGCCCCAGGGATCCTTCGTCGCCCCGTTATACTGGCCCACCAGGGTGATTTCCTTGGTCACCCCGTGCAGCGTGAGGTCTCCCACCGCCGTATAGCCCTCTGCGGTTTTCTTGTAGCTCTTCATCTTGAAGGTTATCGTCGGATAGTGTTCCACGTCGAAAAAGTCGGCATTCCGCAAGTGGGCATCCCGTTTTTCGTGATTCGTATTCACCGACCCGGTCTTGATCGTGGCCTCAATGGCCTTCACGGTGCCGGCTTCGGCATCCATGTCGATAAGCCCGACATAGTCCATGAACCGCCCTGTGGTCTTCGACACGACCATGTGTGTGACGCGAAACTCGATCGTCGAATGGTCAGGATCCACGTTCCAGCGAGCTGGTTCTGCGTGAACCACCAACGGGAACCAGACCGTCGCTCCGAGCAGCAAGAGCACGAGCCAACTCTGCCCTCTTCTCTTCAGCATGAATCACTCTCCTGGGTTAAACGCATCGCAGCCAGGGTCTGAATGGGGTGCAACCTACCTCTTCGAAGGCTGGCCCGATGCATCAGGCTTGCTAGTTGACAGATTCCCGACCGACTGCACCTCGCGAGACCGTCCCCGACTACCGGTTCGCATCCGGACATGCACGTCCACCGCGTCCTCCCCCAACTCGCTGGGAAACGGCAGGAACGGTTGAGCATTGACCACCGAATAAATTCCGGCTTCGTCGATTTCGCGCGCGCCGGACCCTTTCTCAATCTCGATCAGCTGTGCGCGGCCGTTGGGAAACATCTTGAAACGGACCTTCACCGTTTCGCTGCTTGGCGCACGCCGGATTCCGCGGACCTGGCGGGCCCAACTCCGGCTGATGAGGTGACTCACATGCTGCCAGTACGCCTTCCCCTCCCCTGGGGAGACAAACGGGACCAGATCTTCCTCGGCTAAGGCGCCGGTCGAGACCGGTTCCACGGCCGGTTGCACTTCGTCCAAGATGACATCCTCGCTCTGCGATTCCTCGGGGCGAACGAGCGGCAATTCACTACTCTCATTGGCCGACTCCGAACGATCCATGGTCACATACACGACCCGCCGCATGAACCGTTCGAGTTTGTCCTGGCGGGGTCGAGCAAACGTCACTTGGACTCGCGCCGCTCTGGGTGGCACGGAGGTCCGACTCATCAGGATCGGCTCGAGCGTCACCGTCCCCTTCAACGCCATCGACTCTGCATCCGGCTCAAGCGTGACCGTTTGGGTTTGAAACACAATCGATTCACAGGTCGCCACCACCGGAGTCATACCCGCTGTCATGCCTCCAAGAAAAATCGTCAGCGTGACGGGCTTTCCGGTTTGCGGATCCCCTATCGACTCCGCTTGGCTCAACTCGAACTGCGCCCACCGCTTCGTGGGGCCAGACGAGGAAGCCGTCTGTGGCGATGATGCGGAGTGCGCTGGTGCGATGAGGCCGGGACAGAAGAGTGCCACACAACAGATCCCCGCCAACAGCATAAGACCGCGGTAGTGCAGAGCCTTCATAGGTCGCATCCTACCGATCTCGCAGACCCTGGCGCAACCCGTTTTTTCTCTGGCAG
>CAZPWD010000051.1:0-12220 GCA_964590025.1 uncultured Nitrospira sp. | reverse complement strand
TGTTCGGTCTGTCTGGTCCATCTGGTTTGTCTGGTCCGTTTGGTTTTTTGGTTAAACGAAACTAACCAGATAAACAAACAAACCAGATCAACCAGACAGACCAGATAACCAGACAGACCGCACTTGCATGCCAAAATAGTTTTCCGGGATCGAGCCCGTGGTATACAATGGGCCCATGCGTGCGCTCGTCAAGACATCGGCACAACCAGGGTTGACCGCTACCGACAGGCCGGATCCGAAACCGGGCCACACCGATGCGATCATCCGCGTCACAGCCACCTCTCTCTGCGGGACGGATGCCCACATTTACAATTGGGACCCTTGGGCTCACAGCCGCATTCACCCGCCACGCATCATTGGCCATGAAATGTGCGGCGAGGTCGTGGATATCGGCTCGGATGTTACGCTCGTCAAGGTGGGCGATTACGTCGCCGCCGAGTCACACATCACATGTGGTCACTGTTTCCAATGTCGCACCGGACAGGCGCATGTGTGCAAGAATTACCGCATCCTCGGCGTCGATCGCGACGGGTCGTTCGCGGAGTACGTCGTCTTGCCTGAAGCTGTGCTCTGGAAGACCTCGCCCACCATTCCACCGGAACTCGCCTGCGTCCAAGAACCGCTCGGCAACGCCGTCGACGCCGCCTTAGTCGAAGACCTCACCGGACAGACGGTCTTGATCACCGGCTGTGGTCCGACCGGACTCTTCGCGGCCGCCGTCGCACGAACGGCCGGCGCCGCCATGATCATCGCCACGGATGTCAGTGCGTACCGCCTGGACCTTGCCAAACAAGTCGGTGTCGATCACCTGCTCGACGCCAAGACCGAGACAGCGGACCGCATCGCCGCCGCCATTCGCGAGATCACCACCGGCGAAGGCGTCGACGCCTCGCTCGAAATGTCGGGGAACCCCACGGCATTGCATCAAGCCTTCAGTGCCGTGAAGAACGGCGGACGCGTGACACTCTTCGGCATTCCAACCGGCCCGATGAGTTGCGATCTCGCGAATGAAATCATTTTTAAGGGGATTCGCGTCTACGGCATTACAGGCCGCCGACTCTTCAAAACCTGGTATCGCTTGACCGGTCTCTTCCAGGCCGGACTCAATATCAAGCCGGTGATCACCCATACGTTTCCCATGAAAGACTTCGCGCGGGGATTCGAGTTGATCAATTCCGGCCAGTGCGGGAAAGTTGTGCTATTTCCGTGAGGGGTGAGGTGTCAGGCATAAGGTGAGAGGAAACTAGCACTTCGTCCTTGCCGTCCTCTCACACCTTACGTTTCACGCCTCACGAAGAAGATGGCCTACCACTCATTCAAAAAAACTGTTTCAGAGCGACTCGCTGAAATCCGCGCGGCAGGCCTCTATAAATCTGAGCGGCAGATCCTCGGTCCGCAGGGGGCCGAGATTCGCGTGGCGCAAGGTGAGGTCCTCAATCTCTGCGCCAACAACTATCTGGGGCTCGCCAACCACCCTGACATCAGACAGGCCGCCTCCTCCGGACTGCAAGAGCATGGCTACGGAATGGCCTCCGTCCGGTTCATCTGCGGCACGCAGGATCTCCACAAACAACTTGAACAGGCGATCAGCACCTTCCTGGGCACTGAAGACACGATCCTCTATAGTTCCTGCTTCGACGCCAACGGCGGACTCTTTGAGGTACTACTGGGCGAGCAAGATGCTGTCATTAGCGACGCCTTAAACCACGCCAGCCTGATTGACGGCATCCGGCTCTGCAAGGCCACCAGGCTCCGCTATGCGCACTCCGATATGGCAGACCTGGAGGCCAGGTTGCGCGACGCGACATCCTATCGCCTTCGCCTGATTGCGACGGACGGGGTCTTCTCCATGGATGGCGATCTCGCGAAACTCGATCGGATCGTCGAGCTGGCGGATCGGTATGATGCGGCGGTGATCGTGGACGACAGTCACGCAACCGGTGTGCTCGGGCGCAACGGGCGCGGCACGCCGGACCATTTCGGCGTCGCCGACCGAATCGAGATCGTCACCAGCACGCTGGGCAAGACATTGGGCGGCGCGGCTGGTGGCTTTACTTCCGGACGAAAGGAAATCGTCGAGCTGTTGCGGCAGCGGTCGCGACCCTACTTGTTTTCGAATTCGCTCCCCCCGGTCATCGCCGCGGCGGCTCGACGGGCCGTGATCCTCGTGGCCCAAGGCGACCAGTTACGGGCCAGGCTGCGCGAGAACGCGGCGTTCTTCCGCGCGCAACTCACCGCCCTCGGATTCCGACTCATTCCCGGTGAGCATCCCATCATCCCGATCATGTTGGGTGACGCCTCGCTCGCCACCAGGATGGCAGAGCGGCTTCTGGAGGAAGGGATCTATGTCGTGGGGTTCAGTTACCCGGTTGTGCCGGAAGGCCAGGCACGGATTCGTGTGCAGATGTCGGCGGCCCACACACACGAACAGCTTGAGCGAGCCAGCGCCGCCTTCGCAACAGTCGGTAGGGAACTGGGGATAATCCCGTAAGGCGTGAAACGACAGCAAGGACAAAGCGCTAGTTTCCTCTCACCTTACGCCTCACCCCTCACGTCCCTATTCCCGAACCGCCTGGGCACGCTTCTGCAGATAGGCGTTGCGCACGGCGGTATAGAGATCCAATGTCGCTTCCTCGACTCCCTGGAACTTTTCGAGATTCCGCGACCGTTCATTGACGATCTCTCCCACGCGGGACCCAGTCTGGATTATGCTCGACGTCGTACGGTTCTTGTGGGCGATCACGGAAGGTACGCCGTCGACTTCAATGATCGGTACCACCAACCAGTTGATCGGATTGAGCGCGATGTCTCCGATAAACCCGGTGAAGTCTCGGACCGTAAATGGCTGAAGGAACGGGAGCACGAGATAGGGACCAGGCTTAACCCCATAGAAACCCAGCGTCTGCCCAAAATCCTCGTCCGGCGTAACCAGGTTGACTTCTTTCGCGAGGTCGAAGAACCCAGCCAATCCCACCGTGCTATTGATCAGGAACCGCCCTACTTCGATGCCGGCACCTTTGAGCTTGCCTTGAAACACATTGTTCAAGAAGCGGGGGGCGAACCGGAGATTGGAAAAGATGTTGCTGATGCCGACTTGGACCAGGTCTGGCATAACGAAATCATATCCCTTCGCCACCGGCTTGAGCACAAATCGATCGACCTGGCGATTGAACTCGAAGATGTTGGCGTTCACCGGTTCCCAGGGATCATACTCCTCACCGGCTCCCTCATCGGCCCTGGCAAAGGGGTCAAGCGGTTCGTCCGATTGAGTCTCTGGCGGCGATGGGGGAGCTGGCGCAGGAGTCTGGTCCATGACTGGCCTTGCGTCGCTCACCCCCTGTGGCTGTGTTGAGCCGGTTTTCCCTGCACAGCCGGCGGCAAACATCATCGCGACACCCAGCAGACAGAACGCCAGCAGACGAAAGGAAATCTTCACCCGGCCTCCTAACCCGCATTGTCCATGAAGACGTCTACTCCGACTGCCAGCGAGCCGCTCCTCTGAGCTCAGCCGATGCGCACTGTACCAAATGCCACGGCAATCTCCAACCATTTCTTTTAAAATCTTGGCGGGGCCCGCGAGAAGCGCGATCCGGGGTTCGAAGTTCCGAAAACCTCGAACCCTCGCTCGTCTCGCTTGAACGCAGGCTAGGACCGGATGGCGGCCTGAACAAATTCAGCCCATCGTCGGAAATAGGCCGCGCCCCCGACCTGGTAGGTGTTGTTGTGGTCGGCGCCCTCAATGACATAGAAGGACTTGGGTGGCTTGGCCGCCTCGAAGACCTGCCGGCCCAATTCGAGGGGGATAATGTCGTCTTTGTCCCCGTGAATGATCAGCTTCGGGAGCGAGAGCTGCGGAAGGCGATCGATCAATGTGAAGTCTGCCCCGAGCAGCCAATGGACCGGCAACCCCCCGTAATGGAACTTGGCCACCGCGCCGATCGACGGAAACGACGATTCGAGGATCAGCCCTGCGGCAGGCTTCTGCACAGCAAGCTCTCCTGCGACAGCCGCGCCGAGCGAGCGCCCAAAGAGGACGATGCGCTCAGGACGAATCATTCTGGTTCGCGTCAGATAATCATGCGCCCCCAGTGCATCCTGATAGAACCCCTCTTCCGAAGGCCGCCCCTGGCTCCGACCATAGCCGCGATAGTCGAACAGGAACACCGACAGTCCCAACTGGTAGAGGAGCTTCAGATTATCGAGACGGTGGATGACGTTGCCGGCGTTGCCGTGGCACCAGAGTATGACCGGACGATCTGCCTGCGACTCAACGTACCAACCGAACAACCGCACCCCATCAGCAGCCTGAAACCAAACCTCTTCAAGCGGCAACCCACTGAGCCGAGCCCAATCTCGATCTTGCCAGGGCTCGGGATGATAGACGAAGAATTGGTCAAGGATACTGATAGTGGCCTCTTTAGTAGAATCTCAATGACTCTTTTGACCGCCGAATGACCACGCGGTTTGGGGCCGGCCGCTGTTCCTTCCATGTCGAAACCATGCCAAGCGAACTCCGCTCATAGCAGCTAGTCATCGAGAATGAGTCTGGGTATACTTCGCGCTGACAACTGCGAGCGAGTGGCCACTGCTGTAGAAAGTACTCAAGGCACGTTGATCTGTCAATGTGACGTCGTCGTCTCAATGAGTTGCTTCTGGAAATCGAAGTATTTTGGCATCAGGATAGGAACGGGGGTCCCTCTAAATGCTGTCGACCCCTGTTCTTCCTTCTGAGTTTCCTTCTATACCCACATCGGCAGAAAGGACTTCAGCTCAAACTCGATGGCTCGCGTGATTGAAGACCGTCAGCGATCAGGCTGGACAAGATGATCTCGAATCTGTTGGTCCTACTCTCACAGATTGGTGTCATTCTGATCCTGGCACGGCTGGTCGGCTGGGGGCTTCGGACATTACATCAGCCTCAGGTAATGGGAGAGATCGTCGCCGGCATACTCCTAGGGCCATCGCTCCTTGGCTGGCTTGCTCCCGACGTTTCGATTGCCCTGTTCCCGTCTGACAGTCTCGGGCCGCTGAACGCACTTGGGCAGGTAGGGGTCATACTGTTCATTTTTTTGGTCGGCCTGAAGCTCAACCTCGCGAACGTGTGGGCACGCGGGCGGGCTGTTTTGGTGATCGCTCACGCGAGCATGGCTGTGCCGCTAATTCTCGGCACGGGGCTCGCCATCTACCTCTACCCCTCCCTCTCGGATACGGGCGTGACGCCGACTGTGTTCGCCTTGTTCACCGGGGTCGCCATGGGTGTCACCGCCTTGCCGGTCCTGGCTCGCATTCTGGAAGAGAGCCGACTGTCCGAGACCCCCATCGGAACCGTAGCACTGGCAACTGCCGCGCTGAAGGACGTGACGGCCTGGTGTCTTCTTGCCGGAGTCATGGCATTAAACACATACACCGCTGTACCGGGGGCATTGGTTCTCACGCTCATCGCAACAGGCCTCTTCATGTTCGTGATGTTGAGCCTCATCCCCCACGCCTTTCACCTTTTGGAAGCGAGATATCGACGTTGCGGTCGTCTTACAGATGACATGTTGGCCCTCATCCTCCTTACCATGGTCGGGTCTGCATGGATTGCCGAATGGCTTGGGGTCCATGCGCTCTTCGGAGCATTTCTGGCCGGCGTGGCCTTACCAAAATGGCCGGACTTTGTGTCCGAAGTGTCAGCCAAACTTGAGTGTATCACCACAGCCATCCTCCTTCCCATTTTCTTCGCCTCCACCGGACTGCGGACCAGTTTTGGCCTGATCCATGGAACGAACCTGTGGATCTATTTTGGTCTCATCTTGCTGGTGGCCGTGGTCGGGATGTGGGGTGGAACGACTCTCGCCGCTCGCTGCGCCGGCATGTCCTGGGTAGAATCAAACACGATCGGAATCCTGATGAATACACGAGGCCTGATGGAAGTCGTCATCCTCACCATCGGCCGTGACATCGGCGTGATTTCGCCAACCATGTTCGCGATGATGCTCCTCATGGCATTAGCCACCACATGCATGACTACACCGCTGCTGCGGTGGTGCCGTCCAGATCAGGTTCGACAGTCTGCGACATCTCAGCCCGAGCTGCCGGATAGCTTCAAGAAATCTTAATTGAAATGTGCTATTGAACGCACCCTCGGTCGAAGCCTTCCTCTGATGGCCTTCCCAGGCTCCGCCCGTAGCCGTGATAGTTGAAGATGAAGACTGACAGTCCGATCCGATAGAGCTCGCGTAGGTTCTCCAATCGATTGATGATTCTGCCGGCATTGCCGTGCACCAGAGTATGACGGGACGATCCACCTGCGCCTCAGCGTACCAACCGAACAACCGCGTCCCATCAGCAGCCTGAAACCACACATCCTCAAACGGCAACCCACTGAGTCGAGCCCAGCTCCGATCTTGCCATGGCTCGTAATGATAGACGAAGAATTGATCGAGTAGGCTCATCATGTTTCTGGTGGAGCATTTTGGGTGTTCGGGAAGCAACCGAATGAATATGACAGGAATGGCAGGTGCTAACGATACCAACTATCGAAGTTTTTGGTCGATTTTCTCCCCGGCCTTTTTGAATCCTTCTGCTGTCTTCGTGGCCGCCTTTTTCAACTTCCGCTCAACTTTTTCTCCAATATGCTTTTCCTCGATCTTCTTTGCTGCCTTGGAGAACCCTTGTTCGATTTTGTTCCCGACTTTCTTGGCTGTATCTTCGATCCGTTCGACCACGCTGCGATTGTCGGTTGGTTCGCTCTCAGCCAACGCTGGGGAACCTGAAACGACCCAGATTGGCAGAAGCAGCCAGACTACCAGCCGTATTTGTCGTTGCAATCGCATTGCCTACTTTCAACCTCGCGGAAAGAATACCACGACCCAACTAGCCTGTCCCGATGGTTCGCATGCTAGCCATCATTTTCCCCCTCGGGTATACGTTGTGGCCACATCAGCAGCCTGAAACCACACATCCTCAAGCGGCAACCCACTGATCCGAGCCCAGTCTCGATCTTGCCAGGGATCAGGATGATAGACGAAGAATTGATCGAGGATGTCGATAGTAACCTCTGTGGAGGTGGGTCCCGGGCAAGTCAAATCAGAACGACCATCCGATACCACCGGACACGATATGCGTCTGGAAATCGAGCTTGACCCTCTGGTTACCGGCGCCTTCACTGTCCCAACTATACTTGGTCGAGAAATATTTGTACTCCCCGAACAGAAACAGTTTCTTCGTCACGAAGGTGCGCACGCCGCCTAGAAACTGGTACGCAAAGGCGAAATCTCCGGAACTGCCCGTGAGACCAACATTGCCGCTTGCGATATTCACACTATGGAGGATGCCCGTCGACGTGCCAGCACCAACACCAATGTAGGGTTGGACGGTCTCGCCGGGATACCGCAGCATCAGGTTGTACATCGTATTGATGGCAATCAGGTTGCCCTGCGCCTGTGTCGTGCCGGTCCCCGACGTGGTCCGGGGCGCCCGTACACTTCCCCCCAAACCGAAGGCTTCAATCTCAGCGCCGAGGATTTTCTTAGTGAACCAGGGATAGGCGTCAAATTTGATCCCCGCACCAATCGTTCCACGCACATCGGTGTTGGGAATCCGATTGCCACCGACGGAGAGATCTTTATCCTGGGGGAAGAAACCCATGACATGCCCGCTGAGATAGAGATCCACTTTCTTGGTTGGAGGTGGCGGCGGGATAGATTCAGACGGAGCCGAGAGTGGCGGCGCGTCCTGTCCGGAAGCCACATCTGACCAAATGGCTGAGAGACCCCCAACGCTCATCATGAGAATCATCGCAACTCTGAAGACGCTACCCTTTCTGCCCATGATTGCCACGATCAAGCTCCCAGCTCTTTTCACACACGCACAGTGGAGTTCTTTCTCTCGAACCCTAGCATGCCCCATCAGTGGAGGCAACGCTACGCCAGGCTTTGAGTACCGGTCCCGACCTAGCAACGATCCGATATCTTGGGTATACTCCGCTCCATGCCATCTGCTGCAACTTACACAACCTGCGATGTCCTCGTCGTCGGAGGCGGTCCGGCCGGCTCAGCTATCTCCACTCTGCTGGCCGAGAAGGGATGGAATGTCCACGTCCTGGAAAAAGACCGCCATCCGCGATTTCACATCGGGGAGTCGCTCCTTCCACATTCCCTTCCCATGCTCAAGCGGCTCGGCGTGTTGCCTGAAGTCGAGAAGATCGGCATTCCCAAATACGGGGCTGAAGTGGTCTCACCCTACGATGGGCGTTCCCGCATGCTGTACTTCTCTAAAGCGCTTGATGGCTCACAACCGTTTGCGTATGAGGTGAAGCGAGCAGAGTTCGACAAGATCCTGTTCGACAACGCGGTCGGCAAAGGGGTTCATGTGCATCAGGGCGTCCGGGCCAAGCACGTCGAGTTTCGCCCTGACTCCATGCATCTGGTTCAGGCTGAAGACCGGACAGGGCGGGCACTAACCTATGAAGCCAAGTTCGTGGTTGATGCCAGCGGGCGCGATACATTCCTCTCTGGACAATTTGGCGGCAAGTATCGCAATCCACACCACAACAGCGCGGCGGTCTTTGGACATTTCGAGGGCGTCAAACGACTCCCCGGTGCGGATGAAGGCAACATCAGCATCATATGGTTCGATCACGGTTGGTGGTGGATCATTCCGTTTAAGGATGGGACCACCAGTGTCGGCGCCGTCTGCTGGCCCTCATACATCAGCACACGCAAGGTTCCCCTCGAACAGTTCCTTGCGGACACGATCGCCCTCTGTCCTCCTGTAGTGGAACGCATGGCTAATGCCAAACTGATCGGCCAAGCCCACGCCGCGGCGAACTATTCGTATCGCAGGACCACGATGCGGGGCGACGGCTACCTCATGATCGGCGATGCGTTTGCGTTCATCGACCCCGTCTTCTCCAGCGGCGTGCATCTGGCACTCAACAGCGCCACCTTGGGCGCCGATGTCGTTGATGCCTACTTGCGGAAGTCGCCGGAGTACCAACGTTGCGTGCAGGAATTTGAACGGACTGTTCGTTTAGGCGTGAAAACCTACTCCTGGTTTATCTATCACTTCACCCAACCCGCCTTCCGACACCTATTCATGTCGACGGGCAGTTTCTTCAAGATGGAGGAAGCCGTCCTGTCCATCCTTGCCGGCGATGCGTTTGGAAAATCGCCGACCAGGCTGCCGATCCTCTTGTTCAAGATTGCGTATTATCTCGTCTACCTGTTCAACTTCAGAGAGAATTGGGCCGCCTACAGGCGGCGCGTCCGGGGCGTGCCCGAGACTGTCACCGAGGTGAAAGACTATGCCGTTCACCGACCCTCATAACCGGTTCTGAGCGAGGAGTCCCGCGTGGGGATCAGTCAGGCACAACGATCCTTTCCATCAGGCCACCAGGTCTCGGAAGCGGCCGCTCACCTTGCGGTCACTTATATCGAGGCATCCACACTCGACTCTTGGCTCGCCGCAGCAAATACTCATCCCCTGGCCGTCATCTCGTTTGGCCGGTCGCTTCCCGCACAGTACGACTGCCCCCTCGTGGCACTGGACCTTCCACAGCTGGATGGCCCGCCGATGGTCGAAGTCTGGAGTTCGGATCAGCCGGTCCGGACGCAGCAGATCAACGGCCTGACAGTGGCCATGAGCGGAGACCTTCTGATGGGTTCGATCGACGTCGACGAACAACCAGGCATATCCCTGGAAGCCACTACCTGCGCAGCCTATCGGCAACTACTTCGCCAGCTGCGCGAGCTCGGCTACCCCCACCTCTGGCGCATATGGAATTATTTTCCTCACATCAACGAGGAGCCGCATGGTCTCGAGCGGTATCGACAATTCTGTGTCGGACGGTACCAGGCTTTGGCCGAGTTTCTCCCGGACTTTCCCGACTCTCTTCCGGCCGGCACGGCTGTGGGAACGAGATCCGGTCCTCTTCAGGTGTACGCCCTCGCCGGCATGCATCCGGCCACTCATCTCGGCAACCCTCGGCAACTAAATCCCTATGAGTATCCGGACATGTACGGACCGCGCAGCCCGTCGTTTGCCCGCGCGACCTTTTCACGATCCGAAACCCGCTCGCAACTCTATATTGCCGGAACAGCGAGCGTGGTAGGACATACCAGCCGGCATGTCGGGCTTCCGGAGGAACAGACCCGCGAAACGATCCAGAATCTCAGGGCCTTGCTCGGTCATGCCGAGGGCGCGGCGCGCATGCATTTCACCGGCGCACAGAGCGCGGCCCTCTACAAAGTCTATGTGCGGGATGCGGCCCACCTGGCCAAGGTCCGTGAGGTCTTTCGCAGCGGCCCGTTGTCCTCGGAGCAGGTCCTGTTCCTGCAAGCTGATCTCTGTCGGAAGGAACTGCTGGTCGAAATCGAAGGGCTGGTCATCTCGGACTAATCACGCTTCATGCTGTCCGCCTCTTGCCAGCCGCCATCAGAACGACGCGCGCCCTCCCCGGGAAGGAGCCATCCGTGATGTTCACAGGCACAACGAACGGAAACGGTTATTGCCCTGTGAATGGGAACAGGCACGGCAAGACCTATCCACCACAGTTTTATTTTACGATCGACTGTGATTGGGTGCCCGGCTCGCATGTGGGACTTGAACTGCTCCTCGACCTTTGTGACCGACATCATCTCAAGGGAACAATCTTCTTCGCCGGACGTTTCGCCGAAACCTATCCGGATTTGGTCCGGGACTGTCATGACCGCGGGCACCAGTTGGGAACGCACGGATGGGCCCACGGAGGGCTAGAAGAAGACGAAGACTTCCGCGTTGCCAGCTACAAGCAACAACGGGAATGGATCCGTCGCGCCACGGACGCCGTGGAAAAGGCAGCGGGCGTGTGCCCGGTCATTTTCAGAGCCCCCAATCTCCGCATCGGCGAAGCGACCTTACGCGCCCTCGAAGACGAAGGCTATCGATATGATTCTTCCGTGCCAGCCCGTCGATTCGACATGGGGTTCGGGCGCGTCCACTATACAGAATACTTCTGGGCTCCCCTGGAACCCTACAACCCATCCTGGCAACGGTTGCATCGTCCAGGCGGAAGCAGCATTCTTGAAATTCCTCCGTCGGCCTGCCTCTTCCCAATCAATCTCGCCGCCCTACGCGTGCTGGGCCTGCCGACGTTCCGGCGCATGATCAGCTGGATCGGGCGTCGCTCACAGCATCTGGTGTTCTATTGCCACCCTTCCGAATTCCTCTACGCTAAGGACCAGGTATTTCCTCGGGCGATGTCCAAATGGAACCAATGGGGAATGTGTCCGGAAAATCTCTCTCTTGTGGAAGCCCTGATCGACTCCGTTCTCGATTTAGGATATGCTCCTGTCCCGATGGTGGAAACGACACCTCGGCCGCTTGACTTGAAGCAGCCGGTCGAACTAAGAGCAGGGAGCTATCAGGCCGATCATGCCTAATCACAAGGAGGGTCTGCACATGAAGAGGATGCAGTCAGGAATTCTGTTCGCGTGTGTCGTGCTCGTTGCGGTGATGGGCTGCCGGGGCGCAGGACAAATCTACAATGTGAAGGACGCTCCCATTGCCACGGCAACGGGAACAGATGTGACCTTAGAGCAGGTCACCAAGGCGATCGTCAACGCCGGGGTTGGACTCAAATGGACAATGGTCGTGACAAAACCCGGTCAGATTGTCGCCACGCAAAACCTTCGAACCCACACCGCAATCGTGGATATCGCGTACAACACAAAAACGTACAGCATCACCTACAAGGATAGCGTCAACTTGAATTACAACGCCGAGAAGCAAACCATCCACAAAGCTTACAGCGGCTGGGTTCAGAATCTTGACAACGCCATCAAGAGGCTCACTGCATCGGGGATGTAAGACTCGATACGTTCTTGCTGAGGCCTGCCTTGTGTCAGGCCTCAGCAATCTCTCGAATCGATCTTCTGTGTTTTGTCTCTCTTCGAAACGATCCAGCCAATCTCTTAGGGCTGTACGGCGAGGCAGATCATACTTCAGGACAAAAAACCCGTGAAATTCACAGAAGCTACAATGGTGGATAAAGAATCTAGACAACGCAATCCGTACCCAGCTCATCGCCGCTGGACCGTAAGCGGCCGTTCGCTACTCTTACGTCCGTTCCTTCGAAAGCTCGAACCTGTGAGCGCTCGATAGAGTCCTGCCGGGTACATGCCTCGCGAGAGTAATTTCCACGCCACCATCCGTGTGATCCGCACAATATCCATAAACGGATGGAAGTGGCTGGGTC
>CAZPWD010000050.1:2763-14274 GCA_964590025.1 uncultured Nitrospira sp. | reverse complement strand
CGGGAGTGTTTCACTGTACCACGGATGAGGACCATCGAAGCTCTAGCGTGGCAACATAGTTTTTCCTCAGCCTGCTAGTAGTCCGCGTTCGTGAATCGCTGTTCGTCAAGGCTCTCAACCCTGGAGCTGGTGGACCGAACCAAACACCAACGGGGCTATCCACACTGCTGGCTGCTGATTCAGGATCCTAGCGCGTTGGCTGCACTCACTGAGCGACAGGAAGAGGCGTTCTTGCAGATTGTGTGAAGTGAGCAATGTGTGAAACTAATCGGTGAAGTATCAATTCCTAGGCGGGCAGCGAGCATTTGAGTAGTCCGAAATTCTTCGTCACCACCTCGTCGCCGTTTTGAAATACATACATTACGATCTCTTGCGAGCGTTGTAAATGTCTCCTCCAGCTTGCTTGTAGCGCTGAAAGACTGCCACAGCCTCATCCCGGCATAGGCCACGACTCACGTCGATCCCTCGTTTCTTGAGCGCCGTCACCCAGTTCTTCGGCTTCGGACCTTCATCGAACCCGATCGCCTCCGCATCGCCTCCGCGCGCCCCGCAGAGGACTTTCCGAACTCCTGCCCAGGGGATGGCCCCGTAACACATCGAGCACGGCTCACAGCTTGTGACCAGTTCATGCCTTGGCATGCCCGCCGCGCCAAGGTCGAAATGCCCGATGGCCTGTTGAGCGTTGGCGAGGGCTACCATTTCGGCGTGGGCATGCGAACAGTGCGACGACACGACGAGATTCACCCCAATGGATACGAGCCGGCCGGTTGTGGTTTCGAACACGGCGGCGCCGAAGGGTCCGCCGGTTTCCAGCTCGACATTGGTCAGCGCCAACTGTATGACGAAGCGCATGCGGTCGCGAGCCGTCAGGATGGGCCTCTGGTGGCGACGCGCGAGACGGATGGCCCAAGATGGAAGACGAAAGGGAGACGTAGGCGAGAAGCCTGGTTTCATAATGGCAAGGAAAGCTTCAGCGCATCCAGATTCTTCGTGACCATCGCGTCGCCATTTTTCGTGGATACATCGATGCCGGTGGCGCAGACGGTTCGGCACTCGTCGATTCGTCCCAACTTGTGCAGTGATTGGGCCCAGGCATAATAGGCGGCTGAGTAGGTGGGTTTCACCGTGACACATTGTTGAAGGGCTTTGGCCGCTTCTTCGAAGTTTGCATCTTCCATATAGGCCTTCCCGAGACCAAACCAAGCCACCTCGTCGTTCGGATCAATCGTCAGGACTTTCTTGAGCGGTTCGATGCGGGGATTCGGCATTCCTCTCTCCTCGTTGGATGCTTGCTGCAACGACGGTAGCATGCGTTTCCGCTCGTTGTCTATGCGCTTTCCTGCATGTTACGATTCCAAATGTGATGAGTGATGCGTGAAAGGTGATGAGTGGGGGCGGGAGCGCTCATTCATCACTACTGATCACCCATCACCCATCACCCATCACTCGTCACCGATCACTGGGTTGCATCATGGGACACACCGGACTCGTCTACGATCCACGCTATCTCGACCATGACATGGGGGCCGGGCACCCAGAGTCTCCCAACCGGCTGCGTGCCATCATGCAGCAGCTGGAACAGAGCGGTACGGCGGCTCGGCTGACCAGGATTGAACCGCGAGAGGCTGAAGACGAATGGATTACGCAGATTCACACGCCTTCGTATCTTGCGATGCTGAAGAGTCACGCCCCGACGAACGGGCGGGTTTCACTCGATCCCGATACCTCAATGTCTCCCGGCTCATTGACCGCCGCCTATCTGGCAGCCGGCGGGGCATTGGTTGCTGTCGATGCGATCATGAGCAGGCAAGTGGACCATGTATTTTGTGCGGTGAGACCGCCGGGGCATCACGCCGAAGCGGGGCGCGCGATGGGCTTCTGTCTTTTTAATAATGTGGCGATTGCCACGCGCTATGTGCAGAAGAAGCATGGCCTCAAGCGTGTATTGATTGTCGATTGGGACGTGCACCATGGGAACGGCACGCAGCATAGTTTCGAGTACGATCCCTCCGTGCTCTTCTTCAGCACGCATCAATACCCGCACTATCCGGGAACAGGTCGAGAATCGGAACGGGGAGGGGGAGCAGGGGAAGGGTTCACGATCAATGTGCCGATGGAAGCTGGTGAGGGCGATGAGGAGTATCGCGCCATCTTTAAGAAATCGTTGGTGCCGGCGGCCGATGCGTTCAAACCGGAATTCGTGATCATCTCAGCCGGCTTCGACGCGCACAAAGACGATCCGCTCGCGAGCATGGGGTTGACGGAAGAGGGCTACGCGGATCTCACGGGCATCGTGGCCGGCATCGCCAAGCGCCAAGCCGGCGGACGCATTCTCTCGTCGCTCGAAGGTGGGTATAATCTGACGGCCTTGGCTGCCTCGGTCGATCGCCACATTCAGGCGCTGTTAGCCGCATGAATACCTCTGTCAAAATTCTGCTCGGTTGTGTCCTGGCGGGTGTGCTCGTCTATCTGTATTACACCGAGATCAAACCGGTCGTGATTTTCGGGTTGCGGTCGGATTACGCCCATGCGATTCCGTTTCAAAAAATTCCGGAGGGTCTGACAAGCCTGAAGGCTGAGTCTTGTGGCCAATGCCATCGCGAGATCTACGACGAATGGAAGACGAGTATCCACGCCCATGCCTATGAGGATCCGTTCTTTCAGGCCTATTGGAAAAAGGACAAGAATATTTGGGTGTGCTTGAACTGTCACGCCCCGCTGGAGAACCAGCAGCCGACATTGGTGAAAGAGATTCCGCGAGGGCGGGTGGAGAAGGCGACTCAAGAGCCCAATCCCCAGTACGATCCCGAGTATCAGAAAGAATCCATAACCTGTGCGGCCTGTCATGTGCGGGACGGAGTCATCTACGGACCGTTCGAAGATTCGGCCGCGCCGCACCCGACCAAGTTCGATCCGAATTTCAGGACGGCGCAGGTCTGTTATCGCTGTCACAATGTCGTATCCGGACCGGCCCAGTTTTATAACGTGGGACCTTGCGGGACTTATGCGGAATACGAAGGCAAGTTCTTCATGCAGGAACGGGGCTTCATTTGCCAGAGCTGCCACATGCCAGAAATCGATCGGCCGATCGCGGTGAATAGTCCGATCCGACGTGGACGCCGGCACCTCTGGCGCGGCGGGCACGACTCCGATATGGTGAAGCGGGCGGTGGCGGTGCAAGTGAAGGCCGATACCGCTTCGCCCAAGCCGGGCGATCGAGTCGGGTTTACGCTCACGTTGATCAACGCAGGCGCCGGCCATAAGATTCCGACTGGCGATCCCGATCGATACTTCACGGTGGAGTTTTCCGTAGAAGATCAGCAGGGGCGGGTGCTGGATCACCAAACATCGACGATGGGCCGCTGGATCATGTGGCAGCCGGCCATCGTCGAGTTGTATGATAATCGCCTGTTGCCCTTGGCAAGCCGGGAATACCAGTTTGTGTACCAACTCCCGCCTCAGGCAGAGGGCTTGAAAGTAAAGACCCGCGTGCAGTACCACATCCTGACCGATAAGCAACATGAGATGTTACAGACTCGATATGGGCTGACGGGGAACGATCCCTATCGATTCGTCCTATACGAGCGGGAATTTCCGCTGTCCGGTGCGCTTGCCGCGGTATTGAACGAGGGCAATCAGCTCTCAGCGGTCAGCCGTCAGCAGGATGGGTTAAGTTGTAAGGCCGAAGCCAAGGGCTGATTGCGACAGCTCAGACCACAAGGGAACGACATGACTCACGCGTTGCTGATTGATACCGAAACCCTCCAGCGTAGCTTGGAGCAGCCTGGCTTGGTGATTCTCGACGTGCGTGGGCGGGCAGCCTACGAATTCGGCGGCCATATTCCAGGGGCTGTGCATTCGACGTGGCATGATTACAGCGACCCCCATGCCGTGCCGAAGGGATTGCTCGATCCCGATCGCGGACGCATGGAACAGAAGATCCGTGCCTTGGGCATCAGTCAGGACAGCGATGTGGTCATCTATTCCAATCCGTTCGACAACTGGGGAGACGAAGGCCGCATGTTCTGGATGTTGGAATATCTCGGACACACGCGTCTGCGTATTCTCGACGGCGGGTGGGTCAAGTGGGTGCAGGAAAAACGGCCGTTCGAGCATGGGTGCGTGACGGCCAAGCCGGGGACCTTCACCGTCAAGCCGGTGGCTGCCGTGATCGCCGGCAAAGACGAACTGAAGCAGCTCCTGAAGCAGCCGCATCCGGGCACCGTAATCGTCGATGCGCGCAGCCTCGAAGAATATCTTGGGAAAGAGATGTCGGGGATACCGCGACCCGGCCACATTCCCTCCGCGATTCATCTGGCTTGGACTGGGTTTCTTCAAGCGAACGCCACGGTGAAAGATCTGCAGACGATCACAGAGAGTCTCGCCGAGAAAGGTCTCACACAGGATCAAGAGGTCATCTGCTATTGCACCGGCGGCGTCCGTTCAGCCTGGTTGTATTTTGTCCTCAAACTCGCCGGGTATCGGAAGGTCCGCAACTATCCGGGATCCTGGTGGGAGTGGAGTAGGGATTTTGCCTGTCCGGTGGAAAAGAACGCCAAGGAATTGCAGCACATCCTGAACGTCGATCCCCAAGTGCGGCCGTCTTGACAGTGAAAAAATGGCTGTGTAAGGTGTATGAAAAATGATGGGGAAGGAAGGTTGAGAAGGGCTGGTTAATGTGGATGCCGTTCACCCGTCGAATGAACCTTAATCACTGAGGAGGAACCCATGCAAATGAGAATCCATCGCGGAGCACTGGTCGTTGCGGCGGTTGCCGCGCTTGTTGGTTTCCCACTGTTCAGTGGGCTTGCCCTCGCCGCTGACAAGCATGCGGGTGAAGCCTTGGAACATGCCAAGGAGGCTGTGGCACATGGCAAACAGGGGCATGCCGACGCCCTAGTGCAGCATGCTGAGGAAGCACTCAAGCATGCTGGGGCGGCCGGGAAGAATCCGCATTTGGATGAAGGGATCAAGCATCTCAAGGAAGCCGTTGCCCATGGCAAGGCCGGTCACGCCGATGTGGGCACACAACATGCCGAAGAAGCAGTCACCCATTTGGCCGAAGTGAAGTAAGCCATTCGGTCAGGGATCCTTTTTTTAACGGGCAGGGGCGACCCTGCCCGTTTAGTTCTGAGGACATGACGATCATGCGTCTCGGGTTTTTTCAGTTCGTTCCACTGTTCGGCGAGGTGTCGCACAATCTCGATAAGGTTGTGGAAACACTCGACCGGGCTGACGCTGATCTGATCGTCTTGCCCGAGTTGTGTGCCTCCGGTTATCAGTTCGTGTCGCAGCAAGAAGTGATCACACTGTCAGAGTCGGTGCCGAACGGACCGACCACACAACGGCTGATCGACCTGGCGAAGCGGCGCCGGATGGTGATTGTCGCCGGTCTTCCGGAGCGTGCCGGGGCTGCCTGCTATAACTCTGCCGTGGTCGTCGGCCCGTCCGGGTTTATCGGGTGTTATCGCAAGACACATCTGTTTTTTGAGGAAACGCTGTTCTTTACGCCCGGCGACACGGGATTTCAGGTATGGGATATTGGGCTAGCCAAGATCGGCGTGATGATCTGTTTCGATTGGTACTATCCGGAGGCGGCTCGCACGTTGGCACTTAAGGGGGCAGAGATCATCTGCCATCCCTCGAATCTCGTGTTGCCCAATTGCCCTGACTCCATGCCGGTTCGGTGCCTGGAAAATCGAGTGTTCGCGATTACGTGTAATCGCACAGGGAGCGAAGCACGAGGCGGCAAAGATCAACTGACGTTTATTGGGAACAGCGAAGTCGTCGCTCCACGCGGGGCGATTCTGCATCGCGCGCCGCGGGACCAGGAAGAACTCTGTATCGTCGAGATCGATCCTGCCGACGCGCGGAACAAAGCCATCACGTCTTACAACGATCTACTGCGCGATCGACGCGAATCCCTCTACCGCTAGCAGGATGCTGAAACAGGCTGCCAGCATCGTTCTCGCTGCGCGATGAGGCTCCACGTACCTAAAACCGTACGCGTCGCCTCCTCGCTAGCTACGGCCTTGCTTGGGACAAGGCGCGTCTCGGCGTGCCAGGGTTGGGCGGGTGAGAAGTCTGGCCTGTTTGAGCATCCTGCAGAGCCCATCAGCAGGGCTTAGTTCGTCGTGCCTCTTGCGCGACACAGGTCAGCGCGGTAGGATTAACAATATGAAAGCTCCACTCGGGAAAGGCGTCTTCCTCATCGCGGCACCGTCCTTGCGCGATCCGAACTTTCGGCAGACCGTCGTGTTGCTCTGCGAGCACGGGGCCGAAGGTGCGCTGGGTGTCGTCGTCAATCGCCCGACGGCGATGTCGGTCTCGGAGGCGTTGCCTCAAGTACCAATCCTCGAAGGCCAAGGGCACGTCCTCTTCTCCGGAGGGCCGGTGCAAACAAACCAGGTTATGATGCTCTATCGCTTGGATCAATTGCCTGAGAATTCTCATCATGTCTTCGATGGGATCTGTCTCGGCGGGGATACAGACCTCGTCGATCGTATTTTGACTACTAGTGAGGGGCATGAGGCCTTTCGCGCCTATATCGGATATTCCGGATGGGGCCCAGGGCAGCTGGAGTCTGAAATGCAAACCGGATCCTGGTTTACTATTCCAGCAGATCCCAATGCCGTCTTCGACAAAGATCCCACACGTATCTGGCCGGACATCGTGAGCGCCATGGGTGACGACTATCGCCATTACGCGGATATGCCGTTCGACCCTTCTTTGAATTAGCAGGATGTTGAAAAAGTCCGCCAGCTTCGTTCTCCCATTGTTCAGACCCTCAACGTACCCCAGAGGGTACGCCTCGGATCTTCACTCGCTGCGGCCTTGCTGACGGCCTTTTTGAGCATCCTGCGGAGAGGCTTCGTTAGCCGGGAGTTGTTCGCGGTTGAGATTCAGTGAGTGCCCACCAGTTTTTTTAAAATCTTGTTAGTCTCGCACCCATTCCTCGCCTCGTTCCATTGCAGCCTTCTCGTGCAGGGTGGTACCCTGCTTCGTCGTGGGATTAGGCTTCCCGGGAGTCGCGCCTGTATGGTCAGACGGATTGGCTGTTGGATGGGGATGGCCCTCCTCGTCGGTGCCTGCTCCGGATGTGGCGTGCTGTATACCGTGGTGAAGTCGGAATCCAAGCTGGACCGGCTGGCTGTGCCGATGACGAAGGCCGAGGTGATCGAACAAATCGGTAGGCCGGACCGTGTGCTGCGTGACGATGGCCGTCTGCTGGTTTGGGAGTATTCCCTCACGGCCCGCAAACAGTGGCTCTATGAGTTGGCCCTCTGCCCGATCTCGATCTGGGTCGGCGGCTGCATTTTCTATCCCTTCACCAACATTGCCGCAGAACATCAACGCGAATATCCCCATCACATCGTGCTGGTGAACGACGAACTCTGTGCTTGGGGCGTGCCCTCTGCCATTCTACAGCGGCGCCGCGCCTGTGCTTCGTTTGGCACTGCCGCCATAGGATCCGGCGGGATGCGCGGACATCCTGAGCCGGTCGTGACCGGCGTCGGTCCGATTAATCGAGATACGATCGATCACTATCGTACGATGGCAGTGATGTTGTTTGAGGATGCGCCGGGCGCACAGGGATCGGGGTCGCGTGTGGCCGGGATTGTGACCACGCTCTTGCTGGACCTCGATATAAACATGGTGGAGCGGGCGAAGTTGGACGAGGTGCTTAAAGAACAGGTGATTCAACTCACCCATGCGGACGATGCCGAGGTTTTGAAAGTCGGTAAACTTGTCGGTGCGCAGGCCATTGTGGTAGGCGAAGTGCAGCAATGGGAACGAACCGTGGGAGAGCAGGTTAGCCGCGTGTCGCTGGTCTTTCGGATGATCGATGTGGAAAGTGGCTTAGTATTGTTTAACGGGGAGGGACATAGTTCTGACGCCACGGCCGATGATCCCGAGGGCTTGGCCCGCGTCATCGCGCATCGCATTCTCGCTCGGTTCGGTTCACAAACCGGGTTACTCGGGTCCGGACGGATCGGCGTCAATTGGGACTTACAGGAATCAGCGGGCGTTCGATACTACCTCGTGCGGGAACTCCGCAGCGCTCTGCCAGCCGAGAACGCGGGCCTCAAGGTAGGAGATCGGGTGGTGGCCTGTAACGGCGCGGTCTTATCTAGCGTGTCTTCAGAGCGGGAGGCGAAACAACTCTGTCAGGTCGAAGCCGGGCAGATCCTCCGGTTAGATGTGCGTCGAGCCGGACAGCCAATAGAGATATCTCTGACGGCCGAGAAGCGGCCGGGGCTATAGGCGCTGGCGTGCCTTCTGTTCATACGCAAGCAGAGGGGCGAGAAATCGTCCAGTATGAGAGGCCGTGATCTTCGCCACCTGTTCCGGTCTCCCTTCTGCCACGATGTGTCCGCCTGCCGAGCCGCCTTCTGGTCCTAGGTCGATAATCCAATCCGCTGACTTGATGACGTCGAGGTTGTGTTCCACCACTACCACGGTATTGCCGCTGTTCACCAGCTTCTGCAGCATCGCCAGGAGTTTTTTGATGTCTTCTACGTGAAGGCCGGTGGTCGGTTCGTCCATGATATAGAGCACATTCTTCGCGGACGAGTCTTTGAGTTCGGCGGCAATTTTCAACCGTTGGGCCTCGCCGCCTGAGAGTGTCGTCGCGGATTGGCCGAGCCGGAGATAGCCGAGTCCGATGGACGAGAGCAGGCGGAGTTTTTCCGTGAGCTTGGGCGAGCCGCTAAAAAAGCCCAGCGCCTCTTCAGCCGTCATCTGCAACACATCATGGATCGTTTTTCCGCGATAGCGAATGGAAAGGACGTTCGGTTTGAATCGCTTCCCGTCACAGGCTTCGCATGTGGCATAGATATCTTCAAAGAAATACATCTCGAGTTTTTCGACGCCACTCCCTTCGCATCGGTCGCACCGGCCACCAGTGGTATTAAAGGAGAAATGGCCTGGTGCGAGCCCGCTTCTGAGCGCATCGCGCTCCGAAGCGAAGAGGGAGCGAACTTCATCAAATGCTTTCAGGTAGGTGATCGGATTCGAGCGTGGCGTTCGGCCGATCGGTTCCTGATCAATGAGCCTGATGCCGGTCAGATGTTCGATCCCCTTAATCGCGCGAAACTTGCCCATTGGCAGTGACTCAACACGAAAGGCACGGGCAACGGCTCGGTAGAGCGTGTCTTCGACCAACGTGCTTTTGCCGGACCCCGAGACGCCGGTGATACAGATCAACATGCCGAGCGGAATTCTAGCAAAGATATTCTTGAGGTTATTCTCACAAGCACCAGCAATAACAATGAATTTTCCATTTCCACTTCGCCGAGAGCGGGGCGTCGCAATCTCGTCTTCGCCACGCAGGTAGCGCGCCGTGATCGACCGCCGGTCTGCAATGAATTCCTGTTGTGGTGCCGCACAGATCACTTCGCCGCCCTTTTCTCCTGACAAAGGGCCCAGCTCGACAAGATAGTCGGCCGCCAGCATCATCTGGCGATCATGTTCGACGACGACCACCGTGTTGCCCTGGACTGCCAGCTCTCGCAGGATGCCGGCGAGCGTTGCGGTGTCACGCGGGTGGAGACCGATGGTCGGTTCGTCGAGGACGTAGAGCGTGCCGACCAGGCGTGCACCGAGTTGATTGGCCAAGGCTGCGCGCTGGGCCTCTCCTCCCGAGAGCGTGCGGGTCTGACGGGAGAGCGTCAGATAGCTGAGGCCTACGCGTAAGAGAAAGCCAAGCTTGGCCGTCAGTTGTCGGAGAATGTCGCGGGCGACCTGCCCTTCATAGGGAGAGAGGGTAAGGGATGTGATCCAAGCGGTAGCCTCTTCGATCGTGAGCGCAGAAAGCTCATGAATATCTCTGCCCGCGATCTTCACGTAACGGGCGTCCGGTCGGAGCCGAGACCCCTCACAGGTTGGGCAGGGGACCGGTGTCCGGTAGCGGCTGAGCATCACGCGCACATGCAACTTGTAGCGCTTCCCTTCCAAGTATTCGAAAAATTGTTGCACGCCCTCCATCTTTCCTTCTCCTTGCCAGAGCATGCGCTGGATATTCTGTGGCAGGTCTTTGTAGGGGGCGGTGAGGTCGACCCTACGCCGCTTCATGGAGAGCAACATTTGTTTCTGCCACCAATCGCCGCTGGGTTTGCTCCAGGGCTCGATTGCGCCTTGGGCCAGCGACTTGCTGTGGTCGGGAATGACGAGGTCGGGATCGTAACGGAGAATATTGCCGAACCCTTTGCACTCAGGACAAGCCCCGAGCGGATGGTTGAAGGAAAAGAGGACAGGACGAATCGGTTCGAATGTTCGGCCACATTGTTGGCAGCGGAAGTTCGTGCTGTAGGTTCGGGGGCCCTGATCGATGACCTCCACGCGGCACAGGCCCTCGCCCTCGCGAAACGCGGTTTCGATCGCTTCGACGAGGCGGGATCGGTTGTCTTCCCGGATCACAAGCCGATCGAGAATCACATGAAGATGGTCGGGCCTTGTTTTGGGAAGGGTGTGGATCTCATGGAGATCGAGGATCTCCGCACCGCACCGCACTTTGGTGAACCCGCGCAGCAATAGCGATTGGAGAAAGGCCTGGTCCTGTTTCGGCGTCGGTGCTGTGACAGGGAAAAGGATCATCGCTCGTGCGTCGCCGCAATGGTTCAGGAGATCGTCGACGACGCTGCCAGGGTGAAAGCTGCGTGCATCGATGGCGCAATCGGGGCAGACCGGATGGCCCACTTTGGCGAACAGGAGTCGCAAGAGGTCGGCAATCTCGGTCGTGGTCCCGACCGTCGAGCGGGCGGTGCGGATGGGGTTCTTCTGCTCGATCGCAATGGCGGGGCGGACGTTGATCAGCCGGTCGACATCGGGCCGATTGACCTTATCGAGAAACATGCGGGCATAGGTGGAGAGCGATTCCACATAGCGCCATTGGCCTTCGGCGAACAGCGTGTCGAACGCGAGAGAGGATTTCCCCGACCCTGATACGCCGGTGATGGCCGTGACCTGATTGTGCGGGATACGGAGCGAGATGTTCTTCAGATTATTCTGCCGCGCACCCTCGACGATGAGGTCTGCAGACTGGTTCTGAGGTAAAATAGTACGTTCCACGGCGCGCGCTCCAAGCGAGACAAATGCATAATCGTAGCGCGGACCATTCATGAATATCTACTCCGGCGTCCGATCCTCTCCCAGGTACCGTGAAACGTTAGGCGTGAAACGTGAAACGGGGGTCAGCCGCTCGGGAGCGGGGGATTCGGCAAAAGGCTTGGCGATTCCTTCCAAATGGTGAGAGGATGGGGGCGTTCAGCGGGAGGGGAATATGATTCTATCGACAACACCGAGTATCGACGGAAAGAAAGCGGTCAAGTATTTGGGATTGGTCTCTGGGAATGCCATCCTCGGCGCGAACATCTTTCGGGATTTCTTCGCGTCGATTCGTGATATCGTGGGAGGCCGATCGGCGGCGTATGAAGCCGAGCTGCGCAAGGCCAAAGACATTGCGCTTGGCGAAATGCGCGAGCAGGCTCGGAATCTGGGCGCCAATGCCAT
>CAZPWD010000050.1:0-2663 GCA_964590025.1 uncultured Nitrospira sp. | reverse complement strand
ACAAATATCTGCTCATGCAATCTTGTGTCGGCGTGTTCCCCGAATCGGAGGTCGACCATATCGTCGGGGGACTCTCCGCGGCGCTCAACGAACGGGCCAGTGGGCTGGAGTTCAGTCCCGAGCGGCAGAAGGCGATGGAGCAAATGTGGCAGCTGCGGGCTGCGCAGTTTGACCAGCCCTTCTCGCAGGATCGAGTCCAATTTCTTGATGAAGGATCAGGTCCCATCCACTGGAAACAGACTATCGTCCGGTTCTGTCAGAACGTGCGAGAGATCGAAAACCC
This sequence comes from uncultured Nitrospira sp., assembly GCA_964590025.1. Classification (GTDB taxonomy): domain Bacteria; phylum Nitrospirota; class Nitrospiria; order Nitrospirales; family Nitrospiraceae; genus Palsa-1315. The sequence goes on along the minus strand of CAZPWD010000050.1, from coordinate 2,380 downwards.
TCCCAACATTTGGGCCGGGGCCGATGGCCCATCCCAGGCTGCGAGCCGCTCTGTCACCGCAGCCCTCGAGCATATGGTGTCGGCACTCGGCGAAATGAACCGGTTCCATTTCAGCGGAGCGGCCTGAGTATTTGGTAAAGAGACCACCGGGCTAGTGTCCCCAAAAGACCTACCTCAACACCAGCTTCACCAGCCCAACGCAGCCCAGATACAGCACGAGAGAGCCGATCATGGCGGGCCAGAAGCCGAATCGGGGGACGCCCGCTATCATGGAAACGACGTAGACCATCCAGGGCGGGACGAACCACAGCAAGCTTCTCGCGTAGCTCACGATCGCGTCGTTGCCCCCATTCAGATAGATCAGGATGAACGTGGCACCGGTAATGGCGGGGAAGGTACTGGCAAAGGCGGCGAGGAACGATTTGCCTTGAGACCCGAGGTAAGTAGAGACGCTCACAATGGTTCCGCCCAGCAGAAAGTACAAGGTATATTTCACGAAGTCGCTCACGTTATCTCCTCCTCAGATTCTTTGAAACGCTTCCATCGCTTCCTGCTCCAACGTCTCGCCTTGACCTGTATACCGGGGTGAGAAGTGAAAGACAACGAGGTCGCGTACTTGGGCCTTGCGTGCCATGAGTCCTGCTTGCTTCGCGGTCAGGTGGTAGCGATCGCGGGCCTTTCCGGCATCTACCTCCAGATAAGGCGACTCGCAGTAGAAGAGGTCCGAGCCCTGGACAAGGGCGACGATCTTCGCTTCGTTCTCTTCATCGTATCGAGCGTCGACGACGTAGGAGATCTTTTGCCCGCGTGAGATGGTGCAGAATCGTTCTTTGATCTCGCCCAACACAAGCTCTCGCTCCTCGCGATGGTGCTTGTCATAGAGTGTGGCCGTGAAGCGGAACTCATCCGGTTGACCCTGCCAGATGTACTCTTTCACGTCTTTGAGCCAAGAACCGACCGGCAGGTTCGCCTCGTGGAGCTTCTGCTTGTTCACATTGATGTGGAACTGTTCCTCCAGGGAATAGGCAAACGAGGGAACGCGATGGTTCAAGGAGACCGCGCTCACGGTGAACATGGGATCGTTGAGGACCGTGAATTTACCTGTGGCTGGTTCCGGCAGGAGAGGGCGAGCCGGTAGTTCAACCTGGCGGAACCCGTCGGTTGCGCGGAACTGTGCCCGCCTAACTTCCTGCGGATGAAATTCCTGGACGTCGAGGGTCAGTGGATAGCCATCAACCAGATTCCATGTGTAGCCCTGCAATTTGCCCTGCACATTGTTGATTAATCCAGGAGGGCCTAATAGTCGGACGGTCTTGCCTCGCCCCAAGGCCACTCGTAGGACTGCATCGAACCCGATGAAGTGGTCCACGTGCGTGTGAGAAATAAATATGTCGTTGGCATGCAGGAGCTTCCTCGGTCCCAGCCTGTCGTTGTGGCCCAGGTCGAACAGCAGCGCCCGCTTCGACCAGCGGACCTCGACATAGACTCCGGGATCACCGAAGACATCGTTGACGAGGTAGCTAGAGAAGGAGGGATTCATTGAAATTGAACCAGTGGGTCATTGGATCATGGAATTATTTCAATAAGTCAATCGTCAATAGAAGAATGAAACGATCGTTATCCAATCGCCATTCTCACCGCGCTGTACATCGCTATGACTTCGACCGCGTGCGCGACGATCGTGATGTAGAGATTGCGTGTGCTTAGCCAGATGATACCCCAGATGAGGCCGTCCCATAGCGCGATCCAATGAAGGTGCTGGAAAGTATTCACCATGAAGGGGTCGAAAGCAAATATCAGAGCGCAGGTGATGAGGGCGAGAGGCGCGAGGCGTTGGGCGAAGCCGGATCTCCATAGCCTCGATTCAAGTGCGGCCAGCCGTCCGAGGAGAAATCCACGAAAATTCAGTTCCACAAGGAGGGCGATGCCACAAATGAACCAGGGGACCATGACCAAGAGGGGGAGTCGGCCATGCAGCGTGGTCTTGAGGAAACTGATGTCATAACCCAGATATGGATAGGCCGAGAGAATCACGAACGTATTCAAGCAGCCGAGAAGCAGGCCTGTCAGGAGTCCCCAGCATAGGCCATCCCGTACTTTCTCTTTCTCCAGCCCAAGCCGAGATACGATGTCGCGGTTGTGCGCGGCCCAAAATCCTAAGGTGAGGTAGGCGACGATCTGTGGCGCGAACAGAACCAGCGTCTGTTCTTGGAGCGAGGCGGGAAGGGCGTAGAAGTCGAGCGTCGCGGCAATGGGGAGCAGCGCGAGGGCTGCTCCCCATTCTTCAGCCTGAGCCGGTGTCGTGTGCGGACCAGGCTCAGGCGCCATCATGGAGGTTGTTAACCCGCATTATTCATGAAGGTTCGTCGCGAAAGCGTGC
>CAZPWD010000049.1:2663-14304 GCA_964590025.1 uncultured Nitrospira sp. | reverse complement strand
CTCAGTCGTCCCGCTCCCTGCGGCCTTGCTGGCGGAAATTTTGAGCAGCCTCTGGAATCTCTGAAGTGGGTCAGGCCATAAAAGCCGATGGCGCGCGCGCAATGGTTGGGAATGCCTTGAGAACCTGGCGGTCGGTCGTCACCAGCGGAACCTCTAAATCCTGGGCAAGGGCCACGAACTCGCAATCATAGGCTGAACAACCGGATTGGCTGGCAAACGTCAGCACTTGACGGGAAAGCACGCTATATTCACGCCCGGTCAGCCATCGCTCAGCTTCGTCGATCATGGTCAGCGCGTCGTCCAGCTGGAGCGCATGTGCGCGGATGAGTCCGGTCAAGCTGTTCCGAAACTCTGAACGCCACAGCAACGGCACCGCCCACAGCGCATCCCGTTGCAACACGGCTTCACTCTCTTCTGTCCGTTGGCCTTGGACGTAGAGATAGATTAAGAGATTCGTATCGGCCACGATCATGGTCGCCCTGCCGCTTTGAGCTCATCGAGCATGCGATCGGTCAGGCGGATACCTTTGGGGGTTCGGCGAACAGCCCGCGCCCTCGCGAGCAGAGCGTCAGCGTCAACCGGGACGCTGTGCGTCATATGTTCAAGATAGGAGATGACCTCGAAATTCAGGCTGCGTCGATGCGCGGCCGCTTGCTTCTTGAGACGTTTCACGAGGGGCTCGGGTATATTCTTGATGGTCAAGGTTGCCATACGGGTTTCCTCTCTAGTGGTTCCATAATGATTCCATTGTGGATACTAGCCGGATCGTCCCGTAACGGTCAAGCCAGAGCGTACATTTAAGATGGTCCCTCCAAGCTCGCTCGTGTACGTTGTCCTAGGGACGGCCCGGATGAGTCCCCCGCTGCGCGCGTTCAACGAGGGTCTTCTGAGACCGCGCGTTGCGCGAGCACAGGGGGATTCACCGGGCCATCCCCCCCTACTGGCGGACTTTTTCAGCATCCTGCTAGTCCGCCATTTGGCCTTCTTGAAACAGCTGATTCAAAATCGCGTTTTTCTTTTCGGGATCTTTGTAGTACTTGAGCGCCTTTGCAAAATTGTCCAGGGCGCTCTCTCGCTTCCCCTTTTGGGAATAGTATTCGGCAATGCCGTGGTAGGCCCGAGGATCTTCCGCATTGGACTTGAGGGCTCGATTGAAGGCTTCGTAGGCGTCCTGCATGCGCTGTTTGCCCAGTGCCAACCAGCCGATCGCCGAGTGCGCCGGACCAAAGTTCGGATCGGCGATGAGGGCCGCGTCATACTCCTTCCGTGCCAGATCCAGGCGGCCCCTCGTTTCATAGAGATATCCCAGCGCGAAATGCACTTCTGCGTCCTCTGGGTTCAGGCGTAATGCCTCCTTGTAAGACTGCAGGGCCGGCTCAAGCTTGCCCTGCTCGGCGAGCGCACATGCGAGGTTTGCGTGCGCGACCGAGTCGTTGGGATGCAACTTAATCACTTCGCGATATTGGGGAATCGCCATCTCCAACCGGCCCTGTTCTTGATAGGCCACGCCCAAGTTGGTCCGCGCCGGCGCATAGGAAGGATCGAGTCGCACCGCTTCACGGTACTCCTTGATGGCCATTTCGAGGTGGTTGGCCCGCTCATGAATCTGTGCGAGAAAATAATGAGGGTAGGCGGATTGTGGCGCGAGTTTGGCCGATTCCTTGTAGGACGCGACCGACTGTTCGGATTGGCCTGATAGGGCCAGGAACAATCCCTTCACGAGATGAGCATTGGCTTGCTCCGACTGTCGCGCGACGAATCCTTCGACCCACTCTTTGACCTGGGCAATGTCTTCTGGTTCCTGCAGGCACTGCGGGTGAGTATTCCAGGCTTCGGCGAACTCTCCCCGGAGCAAATGGATCACGTTCAGGGAGAAATGAGGTCGAGGATCTCGGTTTGTGCCGGTGGCGGGATGGCGGGCCCAGGCCAGTGCGGCCTGCTGCGCCTGATCCCATTGGCCCTTCAACAGCATCGTTTCACATTGGGCTTGGTAGTCGGTCATCGGGGTCGGTCGGACTATCTACTATTATCTTGCGAGGGTGTCCTCAATGTCCGGCGAAGTCGCCTGAATGCGGTCCCCGAGTGCAGGATAGCGCGCCGCAAGTTTTTGTTTCATCAGCCAGGCCACAGAACGGTACGACCAGTGGCCTTTCACACCGGAGCGAAGTCTCGCGATGTACTCGGCTTCTGCGTAGTCCATCTTGAACAGACAGCGCACCTTGAATCCGAACGGCGTCGCGTAAAGCGACCCCTCCGCGCTCGTTTTCTTGAGCTGTTCGATGTCCGAACGGACTGCGTCCATCGCCTGTCGATACTCCTGATCCAGTCCCGCTTGCACGAGTGGCGGTGGGACCTCATACCCGTGCACCGTCGTAAAGTTCTGCTGAATCTGCTGACAACGCCGGTGCCGATGCATGTCGCGCCAGCCTCCGATGTCCATCAGCACGTCGAACGTGAAGGCGTAACCACTGCGGAACTCTTTGATAAGTTCATCGTAGGGCCCTCGTGCACTCATCGCCACGTCGACGGCCTCCTGTTTTTGTTTCTCCGTCCAGGTGCGGACGACCGCGAGGAGACTCCGATAGGGCGCATGCGAGACACGGTACAGCAACGTGGTCACGATTTCGTCCAATGGATCGTGGGGGTCGATGAGGTCTACAGGCTCCGCCTCGCCCCAGGACATCGGTTGATCCACTCCGGTTCCCCGGAGAGCGTCCTTCGCGTATTTGGCGAGGTCCTGGTAGACCGAAGCTTGATAATCGTTCGACTTGGCATGGCGAGCGAGCGTCGGCGCGAGGGGCTCGTGGGCTCCGGCTAGCTGGCCACAGAGCTCGCCCCAGAGGTTCACCGGTGACCGTTGGCAGGCATCCTTGAGTTCGTCTCCGATCGCGCGCAATTCTGGTAGTTGTGACGACAATAGTCTGGTGATTTGCTTCTCCAACGTCCTGATGCTGACGACTTGCCCGACGTTCGTCCTGGCTGCGAGGGGCAGGAGATAGCGCGTCACATCGAATGCGCGCGCGGCAATCGTTCGTTGGTAATCGGCCGGCTTCATCGACTCGGGGCGCGGTTCACGCTCCGAAATAGATTGGGTCAAGGGTTGGTGTAAGAGTCGATAGATCTCGGCGAGGCTGCGGAGAATGCCGTAGTAGGTGCCTTCCGTCTCCGACCCTCGAATGGAATCCGGCACGAACCACCCGCCGGAGGCAAAGTTCTGATACCGGCTCGATTTCGCCTGGCCATCCCACAAAGGCTCGTCTTCGAGTCGAATCGCGGCGAGTTCGGAGATGTCCTCGAAACAAATGATGACATGGCCTAGATCGGCGATCGAGGCATGGCCGTAGTCGAAGTAGAACTGGTCCCAGAACTTTTCAGAAGAATGTCCATGCACCCAGCGGAGGCTGCTCTCGATAGAGTCGGGCGAGCGGCTGTAGCGGGCCAGGGCGTAGGCGGATTTCTCGGGCGGCATTGGTGCGAGCGCGATTACACGGCGGGTCGGCTGATCAAGGCTCATACGGTTTCCCTGGATTTCCTGACAGGCGCGCACTATACCGCCGCAGGAATGCCTGCGCAAGAACCTAATCCGTCAATGGTCATTCGTCAATCGTGAACGGACGAGAATACGCGGGCATGGCTCAATATCAATTGACCTTTGACCAATGACGATTGACGATCCTGAGCGCGTTGACTTGCCCGCAACCCGCCGCTATAGTCGCGGCTCGCGCGGGCGTGGGGCATGAGGCCGGTCGCCTGGTGCGGAGCACACCATGATTAAGGGCATCAAGGGCGTCAAGGATATCCTTCCGGAGGAGACGCCTAAATGGCGTCTGATTGAGGATACGGCGCGGCGCTGGGCACTCTGTTACGGGTATCAGGAGATCCGTATCCCCATCTTCGAACTCACTGCGCTCTTCGCCCGGAGTATCGGCGCAGCGACAGATATTGTCGAGAAGGAAATGTACACCTTTCCCGACCGGGATGGGACCTCGCTGACCTTGCGCCCGGAAGGCACGGCGGGCACGGTCCGTGCCTTCATCGAGCACAATCGGGCGGCCGATCCGCTCCCGCAGAAGTATTTCTACTTCGGGCCGATGTTCCGCCACGAACGGCCACAAGCAGGACGCCTCCGTCAGTTCCATCAATTCGGTGTCGAATCCTTTGGCACATCGGACCCTCGTGCGGACATCGAAGTCATTGTGCTGCTGTGGCGCCTGCTATCGGATCTGGCTCTGCCCAACCTGACACTTGAGATCAATAGTCTGGGAAGCTCCAGCGACCGCGCTGCTTATAAGCCTATCTTGCTTTCGTTCCTCTCACGGCAGGAATCCCGCCTCTGTGCAAACTGTCGGCGCCGCATGGAAACGAATCCCTTACGGGTGCTGGATTGTAAGGTGCCGGACTGTCGAGCTGCGACTGAATCAGCGCCCAGGCTGACGGACCATCTCTCTCTTGAAGCCCGTACACATTTTGACCAGGTTCTCGCAGGTCTCATTGCTATTAGGATCCCGTATCGACTCAACCCTAGGTTAGTCCGAGGGCTCGACTACTATTGTTTGACGAGCTTTGAAATTACGTCGACTCATTTGGGAGCTCAGAACGCGTTGGGTGCGGGTGGGCGATATGACGGCTTGGTAGAAACGCTCGGCGGCCCATCTATTCCGGCAGTAGGATTTGCGGTTGGGCTTGAGCGTGTTGCGTTGATGCTGCCGGAGACCTCATCATCCTCGTTAAACGAATGTCTCTACTATGTCGCGGCTTTTGGAAAGAAAGGGACCAGCCTTGGCTTCGTGCTTCTCGACGAACTCCGTAGTGTCGGCCTTTCGGCCGACTGTGACTATCGGGCTACCACGCTCAAAGCTCACCTTCGTCAAGCTGATCGATCGAAGTGCCGTTACGCCATTTTCTTAGGTGATGATGAGGCAGCTCGCGGCTCCGTGATTCTCCGCAATCTTGAGTCGAAGGCTCAAGAGGAGCTCCCTCTGGCAGGTCTCGCTTCCTTCCTTAAAACTCGTACCCTCTCCTCATAAGAAGTCCAGTTTTTTGATGTTGACTTTGTGTTGAAAACCTCGTAGGCTCGCTCATTATTTATTTCATAAACAATTGATTGTATTGACGTCTTTGGTCCGTAATTATGCCGGCTCGCAAGCTAGGTCTCTTGTTATCCACACCCCCTTCTCATCCCAGCGTTGAGACTGTTGTCCAGCTGGCTCAGGCTGCTTTGCGTAGAGGAGTTGAGGTCTATCTCTATCTCATCGATGAGGGGGTAAAGACGGCTGTGGATCAACGCTATCTTGGTTTAATCGATGCTGGTGTGAAGATGTCTGTCTGTGCCTATGGCTGTCAACAACATGGTGTTCTAACGACCACTGTCGATTCGAGGATTTCTTTATCCGGGCTGGTTGTGCTGTCAGGAATTATTGATGGTTGTGATCGCTTTCTCGCGTTTACATAAGAAGCTGTTGTCCCTGTGTTTAGTGTTCTATGTCGAAACGCATTGCTGTGGTTATTTCAGAAGATCCTTTCGAAACGGCTCGTCCTGTTGAGGCACTTCGTATTGCTCTAGGGCTTTATGCTGGAGACCATGAGACGAGTGTCGTCCTCCTAGGCCGCTCTCCCCTTCTCTTAATGCAGGATACAGAAGAAATAGTCGATGTAGATATTCTTGAAAAGTATCTTCCTTCGTTCAAACAATTATCTATCCCTTTTATAGTCGAGCCAGGGACAGCGATGGATACTTGGTCTGATGATTTTTTTGTGACAACTCGAACAGTAGATGAAATCAGACAGTTCATTCGAACGGTTGATAGAAGTCTCGTTTTTTAAGGAATTAATCGGTATTATCATGGGTACGACGCTCTATCTTCTTCGCCAACATCCTGACTGTATCTCTTCATCGCTCTTTCGCGCTAGTGATTCAGATATGGATATCGTATTCGTTGAGCAAGCATCATGGATAGTCCCTTCTTCTGTGAAGGGAGTTGCAGTTGCTACTGAGGGAATAGTAGATGGATTATCACGTCCGACGATGACATATGACGACCTTATTGAAAAAATTTTCTCTTTCGATCACATCATCGTTGTATAAGTGTATTAAAGATTCTTTTCCTAAAATATTATTTATAAGAGAAAGATCGTCGGAGGAGGAGGAGTAAGAGTAGGTTCAGTGGATATTGTGGATAGAGATAAAAGAGGTGATTTTTTTGGGTTTCTCTAACGTTGTCTTTGTGGAGAGAGTTGGGGGTTGACTCTGGGTAACCCCTGCATGCAGAGTCCATAATCTGTGGTCATTCATGCAGTGGGCATTGTCGTGATCCGTTCAAGGTCTGATAATGATCGAGTTCAAGAAGGGAAGAGAGCACGAAGAACCAGGTTATCAACAGGTGTGAATAAGTCTGTGTATGAAGAATGATACAGGAATTATGACTATCACAAATGAATGGCAAAACGCTTTGGCTTACATCCAAGGGAAAGTGCCAAAACAGGTCTATGATACGTGGTTTACACCCATTCACCTCGAACGGATTGAGGACTCTACGGCCCAACTAGGCGTACCGAATAAGTTTTTCGGCGACTGGTTAAGCCAGCACTACGGGCCCCTCCTGGCTGAAGCCGTCTCTGCTGCTCGAGGTGGAGAAGAAACTGCGATCACGTTCGTCATCTTTCATAAACAGGCGACAAAGCAGCCTGAGAATAGTGTGAGTACCCCTGCCACCAGTCGCCAAAACATCGGATCGCGGGCGAAACGAGGGATACAGCTCAACCCCAAGTATACTTTCAAGAATTTCGTAGTAGGAGCGGGAAACCAATTTTCCCATGCCGCCTGTATGGCGGTCGCCGAACAGCCGGCGAAAGCCTATAACCCACTCTTTATTTACGGGGAGACCGGGCTGGGGAAGACACACCTCTTGAATGCCATTGGAAATTATGTGGCAGAGCGAACCGATCTCCGGATTGCCTATTTGACGACCGAGCAGTTTACGAACGAGGTCATCAATTCCATTCGATACGACAAAATGATGGATCTGCGGAAGCGGTATCGTCATATCGACATGTTGATGATCGACGACATTCAATTCTTGGCGGGTAAGGAACGCACGCAGGAGGAATTCTTCCACACGTTCAATGCCCTCTATGAAGCGCATAAGCAGCTCGTCCTCTCGAGCGATCGCTTTCCGAAAGACATGCCCGATATCGAGGAACGGTTGAGGTCACGGTTTGAATGGGGACTGATCGCGGATCTCCAGCCGCCGGACGTTGAAACACGGATTGCCATCTTGCGGAAAAAGTCCGAGGACGAGGGCGTCACGTTGCCGGAAGATGTCATCCAGTTTCTCGCTACGACGATGAAGAGCAATATCCGCGAGCTCGAGGGCTCGCTGGTGCGCCTCGGCGCCTATGCCTCGCTCACCGGCCAAACGATCACGCTGGAGATGGCGAAGAGCGTGCTCCGGGATCTGATCGGCACCAAGAAAAAGATCGTGTCGATGGATGATATTCAGGAAACGGTGGGCGCGCGCTTCCATGTGAAGATCGCCGACCTGAAATCCCGTCGCCGGAGCAAGACGCTGGTGCACCCGAGACAGATCGCCATGTATCTCTGTCGGGAGCTCACGGACTCCTCGTATCCCGAGATCGGGCGGCAGTTCGGAGGCAAAGACCACACGACGATCATCCATGCCTGCAAGCAGGTCATAAAAGCAAAAGACAGCGACAGTGCATTGAGTGCCACGTTGGACAGCTTGAGGGAACAGATCCTGCGAGCGTGAGCAGCTGCGCTAAGGGGAAGAGACCATGAAACTGCGTATGGGACGAGTTGAACTCTTGACGGGTCTCCAGCGGGTCCAAGGTGTCGTCGAGAAGCGCAACACGATGCCGATCCTCTCGAATATCTTGATTGAGGCGAAGCAGGAGGGGGTGGAAATTGTCGCCACCGACCTCGAAATCGGCATGCGCGGGCTCTACAAGGCGACCGTGGAGAAGCCCGGAGGGATCACGGTCTCGGCTCGGAAGCTCTATGAGATCATCAAGGAACTGGCGGTGGGTGAAATCGAAATCACCTCGGGTGACAATAATTGGACGACGATTCACGCCGGCAAGAGTCAATTTAAGATTGTCGGCCTCCCCAGCACCGACTATCCCGCGTTGCCCACGATCGAACGGGAAGGGCTCATTCCCCTCGCCGGGGCCGGCTTCTTAGAGTTGATTCGGAAGACCCTCTTCGCTGCCGGAGACAATGACGCGCGCTACATCCTCAACGGTCTGCTCGTGACCCTCATCACGTCGGAGAAGAAAACGATCTTGCGGCTGGTCGGCACCGATGGACATCGGTTGGCAGTTGCCGAGCAGGAGGTCGGAAAAGCCGGCGCCAAAGGCGCTCCGCAAGAGATCAAAGCCATCATTCCGAAGAAGGCGGCGCATGAGATGCAGCGTCTTCTGGAAGAAGGCGGCGAGGGCGAACCCTTGATCGGGTTCACCAAAAATCTCATGATTTTCCGGAAGAGCGGGCTGCTGCTGACCTCGCGGCTCATGGAAGGGAACTACCCGAATTATCAGCAAGTGATTCCGAAAGAGAGCGGCGGGAAAATCGGGGTCAATCGCAGCGAGCTTGAAAGTGCGCTGCGGCGTGTCTCCGTGCTGTCCCGTGATAAGGCGAGCGCGGTGAAAGTGTCGTTTGTCTCCGGACAGATGACGCTGTTCTCCAGCAATCCTGATTTTGGGGAAGCGACCGAAGAGCTTGCGGCACGGTACGAGGGGGAGGCCTTGAACACAGGGTTCAACGCCCGCTACTTGTTGGATGTCCTCGGGGTGATGGACGGAGAGACGATCTCTCTGCAAATGGATAATCCGCTGAGCCCCTGTTTGATCCAGGAGTCCGACAGTCCCGGGTTCAAGTGCGTGGTCATGCCAATAAAGATCTGAGAGTCACAAGTCAATGGTCACTGGTCAATAGATGAGGCAATCGGGCTTTGGTTGCATTTTAACGAATGACCGTTGACCAATGACGGTTTCGAAGTAGGAGACTGATGGCCAGTAACGACACAGAGACCACACCAAAATCCGACAGTTACGGCGCGGATCAAATCAAAGTATTGGAAGGCCTGGACGCCGTGCGGAAGCGGCCGGCGATGTACATCGGCAGCACCGGTGTGGACGGCCTCCATCACCTCGTCTATGAAGTCGTCGACAACAGTGTCGATGAACATATGGCGGGATTCGGTGAAACCATCGAGGTGACGATCCACATCGACGATAGTGTCACGGTCGTGGATAACGGCCGCGGTATTCCTACCGGGATGCATTCCACGCAAAAGAAGTCTGCCGCCGAAGTGGCGCTGACGGTCTTGCACGCGGGCGGCAAGTTCGAGCAGGGCGCCTATACGGTGTCCGGCGGGCTCCACGGCGTCGGGATCTCGGTGGTCAACGCCCTCTCTGAATGGCTCGAGTTGGAGATTTGGCAGGACGGCCAGGTGTTCGAGCAGCGCTACGAGCGCGGCAAGGCGACTGCCCCGCTCAAGATGACAGGTAAAACCAAGCGCCGTGGCACGACAGTCACGTTCAAGTCCGACGGGCAGATTTTCGAGACACTCGACTTCAGCTTCGACGTGCTGGCGCAGCGACTGCGCGAGCTCGCCTTTTTGAACAAGGGACTCGAGATCACGCTCAAGGATGAGCGGAAAGAACCGGTCAAAGAGCAAGTATTCAAGTACAAGGGCGGGATCGTGTCGTTCGTCGAGCATCTGAACGAAGCCAAGACGCCGCTGCACAAGCCTATTTACGTGCAGGTTGAGAAACAGGAGATGGGGCTCGAGGTCGCGCTTCAATACAACGACAGCTACGCCGAGAACCTATTTTCTTTTGCGAACAACATCAATACCAAGGAGGGCGGCACGCACTTGGTGGGCTTCAAGGCTGCGCTGACCCGTACGATTAACAGCTACGCGAACGCCAACGACTTACTCAAGAAAGACACCGAATCGCTCACCGGTGAAGACGTCCGTGAAGGGCTCACCGCCGTCGTCAGCGTCAAGGTCCGAAATCCTCAGTTTGAAGGACAGACGAAAGCCAAGCTGGGCAATAGTGAGGTGAAGGGCATCGTCGAGTCCGCGGTCAACGAGGCGCTCGGGACTTATTTCGAAGAGAACCCGACGGTGGCTCGAAAGGTCATTGGGAAAGCGATCGACGCGGCTCGTGCTCGTGAAGCGGCGCGAAAAGCGAAAGAGCTCATCCGGCGGAAGAGCGCGCTTGATGGGGGGTCGCTTCCCGGCAAGCTGGCCGACTGTGCGGAGAAAGATCCGGCGTTGAGCGAGCTGTATATCGTCGAGGGCGATTCGGCCGGCGGTTCCGCGAAGCAGGGACGCGACCGCAAGTTTCAGGCGATTCTGCCGCTTAAGGGGAAGATCCTCAACGTCGAGAAGGCGCGTTTCGACAAAATGCTCTCGAGCGACGAGATCCGGACGTTGATCATGGCACTAGGAACCGGTATCGGCCGCAAGCGCGAAGAGGGCGAAAAGGCCGATAAGGACTCGTTCGACATCAGCAAGGCTCGGTACCATAAGATCATTCTCATGACGGACGCCGACGTGGATGGCAGCCATATCCGGACCCTGCTCCTCACGTTCTTTTTCAGGCAGATGCCGGAGTTGCTCGAGCGAGGCTATGTCTATATTGCGCAGCCGCCGCTCTTCAAAGTGAAGAAGAGCAAGACGGAACGGTATCTCAAAGATGAAATGGCGTTGAACGAGCATCTGGCCGATATTGCCGTCGAGGATGTGGAAATGTACGTAGAAGGGGTCCAAGGATATGTCACGGGACGACGGCTCCTGCCCATCCTCAAGAAGCTAATCGCCTTCGAGACGTTGCTTGGCCGGCTCAACAAGAAACCGTACGAGGCCAGCATGGTGCGGGCGTTTGTGAACGAGCCGGGGCTCGATCGCGAGCTCCTCAAGGATCAGGCGGCCCTCAAGAAGGTTGTGGCCAACGTGAAGAAAACTCTCGCGGTGGTCTATCCGAAGCTCACATCGACGTTGGATATCGTCGAGGACGAAGAACATCAATCGAACAAAGTCACCTGCCGGCTGCATGCCAACGGGGTCACCCATAGCTTTGCCGTGACGCACGAACTGGTCGGCTCCGCCGAATTCCGCGAGCTGCAGAAGCTCTCACCGTCGGCGATCGGCCTGGGCCGGGCGCCGTACAAACTCAAAGCCGACGGTCAGGAACAGCTCCAGCCAGCGACGGCTGAGTTGGTCAAGGCGATCCTCGATAAAGGCAAGCAAGGGCTCAGTATCCAGCGCTACAAAGGTCTCGGCGAAATGAACCCGAATCAACTCTGGGAAACGACGATGAATCCGGAAGTCCGGACGCTGTTGAAAGTCAAACTAGAAGATGTGCCCGGCGTCGATGAGATCTTCACGATTCTGATGGGTGATGAGGTCGAACCCCGACGAAACTTCATTCAAGCCCACGCATTGGAAGTGCGCAACTTAGACGTATAAACGTTAATCGTTAACCGTTGAAGAGGAACCAGATGTCGCGGTTGATGGCGATTTACGATTCACGTTTAACGGTTAACGACAAAGGGAAGAAATGCCACCTGATGAGAGGTTAGGACAGATCGCCATCGAAGACGAGATGCGCTCGT
>CAZPWD010000049.1:0-2563 GCA_964590025.1 uncultured Nitrospira sp. | reverse complement strand
ATGCCACCTGATGAGAGGTTAGGACAGATCGCCATCGAAGACGAGATGCGCTCGTCGTACCTGAGTTACGCGATGAGCGTCATCGTCGGCCGGGCGCTCCCCGACGTGCGTGACGGACTCAAGCCGGTCCATCGCCGTATTCTCCACGGCATGAACGAAATGGGCCTGGCGTCGAACCGGGCCTACCGCAAGTCCGCCAAGATTGTCGGCGAGATCATGGGGAATTACCATCCCCACGGTGACAATGCGATCTACGACACGCTCGTTCGCATGGCGCAACCCTTCAACATGCGCTATATGCTCGTGGATGGTCAGGGCAATTATGGATCGGTCGACGGCGATCCACCGGCAGCCATGCGGTATACCGAAGCCCGCCTGACCAAGGTCGCCGAGGACATGCTTGCCGATATCGACAAGGACACGGTCGATTTCGGGCCGAACTACGACGAGTCGCTGGTCGAACCGCTGGTGCTCCCCTCTAAAATCCCGAATCTGCTTGTCAACGGCGCCGGCGGCATTGCGGTGGGCTATGCCACCAACATTCCGACCCACAATATCGGTGAAGTGATCGAGGCGCTCCTCCTATTCTTGGATAACCCGCAAATCACGATTGCCCAGTTGATGAAAAAGATTCCAGGCCCCGACTTCCCGACAGCCGGATTCATCTATGGAACGGCCGGCATCAAGTCCGCCTACGAGAGCGGACGGGGTCTCCTCACGTTGCGCGCGAAAGTGAAGATCGAATCGGATGAACGCACGGATCGCGAACGGTTGATCGTCACGGAGCTGCCCTATCAGGTCAATAAGTCCAAGCTGATCGAAAAGATTGCCGAGTTGATCAGGGACGAACGGATCAAAGGGATTTCCGATCTGCGCGACGAATCCGATCGGGAGGGCATCCGCGTCGTCATCGAGCTCAGGCGCGGGGAAATCCCGCTCATCACCTTGAACAATCTGTATAAGCTCACGCAACTCCAGACGACCTTCGGGGTCATCATGCTTGCGCTGGTGAACAACCGGCCGGAAGTGTTGAACCTCAAACAGATCCTGCATCATTTCATCGAGCACCGGCGCGAGGTCGTCGTCCGTCGAACCGCCTTCGAGCTGCGCAAGGCGGAAGAGCGGGCCCATATCCTCGAGGGCCTCAAGATCGCGCTCGATAACCTGGATGCGGTGATTACCTTGATCCGACGGGCGCAATCGCCCGATGAAGCCCGAGTCGGCCTGATGCGGCAATTTGCGCTGAGCGACATCCAGGCGAATGCGATTTTGGAGATGCGGCTCCAGCGGCTCACGCAATTGGAGCGCAACAAACTTATCGAGGAATATAAAGAGGTCTTGAAGCAGATCGAGCGTCTCAAGTCGATCCTGGGCAGCGAAGCGCTGGTTCGTACGATCGTCAAGGATGAGTTGATCGAGGTGCGAGAGGCCTACAAGGACGACCGCCGCACGAAGATCGTGAAAGAAGAAGCGGAGATCACCCTCGAAGACATGATCGCGAACGAAGAAGTGGTCGTCACGATCTCGCACGCCGGCTACATCAAGCGCAACCCGGTCACCCTGTACCGGGCGCAGCGGCGTGGCGGCAAGGGCAAGATCGGGATGGGGGTCAAGGAAGAGGATTTTGTCGTGACCCTGTTCACCGCGTCCACGCACGAGTCGCTCCTGTTCTTCACGGACGCCGGGAAGGTCTATTGGCTGAAAGTCCATGAGATCCCGGACGCCGGGCGGGCTGCCAAGGGCAAGGCGCTCGTGAATCTGCTGGCGCTTTCCGGCGATGAGAAGGTCACCGCGACCGTGCCGGTCAAAGAGTTCCGTGAAGACCGGTTCGTCGTGATGGCGACCGCGCAGGGCATCATCAAGAAGACCGAACTCTCGGCCTACGGCAATCCCCGCCAGGGAGGCATCATTGCGCTGTCGTTGGATAGCGGGGATCGGCTCATCAGCGTGCATGTCACCGACGGCCAGCGCGAAATCCTGTTGGGCACGAAGAAGGGCATCACGATCCGCTTCAAGGAAGACGACGCCCGCCCGATGGGACGTACGGCGCACGGGGTGCGCGGCATTACGCTTGAGGAAGGCAACGAAGTCATCGGCATGGAAACCATCACCCCCGACTCCACTACCCAAATCCTCACGGTCACGGAGGGCGGCTACGGAAAGCGCACGCCGGTGAACGAGTATCGCGTCCAGGGACGCGGGGGGAAGGGCATCATCAGCGTGAAGACCAATGAGCGCAACGGACTCGCCGTCGGGTTTCTGCAAGTCCGAGACGGCGATGAGATCATGCTGATGGCCGCTCACGGCAAGGTGCTTCGGTGCAAGGTGGATGAATTCCGTGAGATCGGCCGTAACACCCAGGGGGTTCGGATCCTCGAACTCGAGGGCGCGGGCGACCGGGTTGTGGCCGTCGCGCGTTTGGCGGAAAGTGCCGAGGTGCTCCCCGAGGAAGGCGGCGGGTAACGGATACGCGCAACATCATACGCCTTCTTCGTTGATCCTGGCCCGCATTATTCATGAACGCTTCTGCTGCAATCGCCGATCCGCTGCTGCGACGGGCCTT
>CAZPWD010000048.1:12917-14478 GCA_964590025.1 uncultured Nitrospira sp. | reverse complement strand
CCTTGCTGGACGGCCTTTTTGAGCATCCTGCGCGCGGTTCTCCTGTTGTCCTAGACATGCAGACCATTGAATTTCCACCGTGCCACAATAGTTTTTCCGCAGCCTGTTAGGTTGCGGAACGCGTGATGCCCACTCCCTCTCGTTCTGCACAGGCACCACGAGAGGCTAAACACCGCATAAAGAAAGGGGATTGCTGCTCCTATCAAGGACTTCAGCAATCCCCTTACTATGATCCTAAAGCAGGCGCGCTACCGGCCTGCGCTACGCCCCGACATTACGCACACAGAAATGAGTAGTGTTAAATGTTCAATGGTGAATGAAGATGAAGAGTCGATTCTTACCTCCCTCAGTAATTAAACCTTTATCATTACACATTTATCATTGATGCACTGAGCATCTCCCGCACCTTCGCAAACGCTTTGGCGCGATGACTGATCGTGTTTTTTTGATCCGCCGACAATTGCGCCAAGGTCTTCCCTAATTCTGGAATTTGGAACACAGGATCATACCCGAATCCTAACGTCCCACTCGCCTCTTCTGCAATCACTCCCTCCAACGCTCCTCGTGCCACCCGTATTCCGTCTGAAGGGAGAGCGATCGCTGCGACGGTCAGAAAGCGAGCGGTTCGCTGTTCACGAGGCACGCCCATCAATTCCCGTAGCAACTTTCGACAGTTGTCTTCGTAGGTTGCGTCTTCGCCGGCATAACGGGCCGCATAGACACCGGGCCGCCCACCGAGCGCATCCACCTCCAGCCCTGTATCGTCGGCGACAGCCGGCAAGCCCGTGAATTCGGCAATGACACGCGCTTTCTTCACTGCATTGGCCTCGCAGGTGTCCCCGTCTTCGACCACGTCCGGGGCATCCGGGAATTCATCGAGTGTACGAATCGTGATGCCCAGATCACCTAAGAGCGCAACGAGTTCAATTACTTTATTGCGATTGCGAGTCGCGAGCACCAATTCACGAATCATCGTCTCTTCCCTACTCCAATTCCCCGATCAGATCCTTCTGCAGCGCGGTGAGGGTCTGAATCCCGCTCCATCCCATCGCCATGAACTCATCCATTTCCTGTTTGGCAAAGGGGGTCCGTTCCGCTGTGCCCTGGACTTCGACATAGCGCCCTTGTCCAGTCATAACCACATTCATGTCGACATCGGCCATGGAGTCTTCTATATAGGCTAGGTCGACGAGGATTTCCCCACCCACTTTTCCTACGCTAATGGCAGCAAGGTAGTCCGTCAAAGGACGTTTCTTAATCAGGCCCCGCTTCTTGAGAACGGCAAACGCGTCGGCTAGGGCTATAAATGCTCCTGTAATCGAAGCCGTTCTGGTCCCTCCATCGGCCTGGATAACATCGCAGTCGAGCCAGATCGACCGCTCTCCCATCTGGCCCAGATCTGTCACCGCACGGAGGGCTCGCCCTACAAGACGTTGAATCTCCAACGTCCTGCCACCCTGCTTCCCTTTGACTGCTTCACGCGGGGATCGCTCGTGGGTCGAGCGGGGGAGCATCGAATACTCTGCCGTCACCCATCCTTGCCCTTTCCCCTTCAGAAAGG
>CAZPWD010000048.1:0-12817 GCA_964590025.1 uncultured Nitrospira sp. | reverse complement strand
GGGAGCATCGAATACTCTGCCGTCACCCATCCTTGCCCTTTCCCCTTCAGAAAGGGAGGCACTTTCTCCTCGATCGAGGCCGTACAAATCACTTTGGTGTCGCCCATTTCGATCAGGACAGACCCTTCGGCATGTTTAATGAAGTTCCGCGTCACCTTCACCGGACGAAGCTGATCTTTTCGTCGCCCATCGACACGCAATAGACCCGCTGCACTACTCATTGCTGACTCCTGTTCATGATGCCCGGGATTATAGTGAAGGCCCTGCGAAAGCGCAATGAAACTGGCCTGGTACCCCTGTCAGCTCTTGGAGGCTGCAGAGAATGGCGCGCGCCTTCGCTCTTTCCCGCCGATCAATATGTACAAAAGTACGCGGCGAGAACGGCTAAATCTGTACAGGTGTGTGCTTACTCCAAACGCATGGCCCACTCGGACCTCGAGCAATGATGCGACTGCACCCATGAAAATACTGTCGTAGCGCGGCATCCCACTGCTTCTCGGCTAAGATGACGTCATCTTGTGAGAGGCCCACAACGTGCAGCTTTTCATAATATATTGGCACAAAAGGTGCACATGACCTTACAGTTCTCTTGAGACCTCTGAACATCGTGACACAAACGAGTATCTACTGAGCTAAACAGTTCCCTTCTTCATATACAGCAGACTCAACAAATCATGACGCTGCTTCTTGACCAATCTGCCCATCAATCCCTCCTCGAACTCAAACGCGTTCTGATCATCGACGACGAAGAACCGATCCGCCGGCTGCTGGGATACATGCTTCAAACCCATGGGTATGAGACGGTCCTCGCGTCCGATGCGCGTGAGGCACGGGCACAGCTAGACGTACAACCCTTTGCGTTGATGTTGTGCGATGTGAATATGCCCGGTGAGTCGGGTATGGATCTAGTCCGCGATATCCTAAGTCAGCATCCTCACACCGCCGTCATCATGGTGACCGGTCTTGACAGCTCGGTACTGGCAAACGCTGCGCTGGACATGGGCGCCTTTGGATACATTGTCAAGCCGTTTGAGTCTAATGAAGTCATGATCGATGTGGCCAATGCGCTCCGCCGCCGCCGGCTTGAACTTGAAAATCGCCTGCACCGAGAGAACCTGGAAGATATCGTCAGAACCAGAACGATGGCTCTCCAGCAAGCGCTTGACTGGCTCGAGCGCAGCGAAAAGGAGCTGCGTCTCTCACGAGAGGAAACGATTCAACGACTCGCCATCGCCGCCGAATTCCGGGACTGTGCCACGGCACAGCATATTCAGCGCATGAGCCATTACTGTGAATTGCTCGCGAGGAAGTATGGGCTGTCCTCTGAACGGTGTGATTTGATCCGCACGGCCAGTCCGATGCACGACATCGGAAAAATCGGCACGCCGGATCATGTACTCCTCAAGCCCGGCAAGTTCACGCCGGAAGAATTCAACGTCATCTCTCAACATGCGGAGATCGGCTACCGTATCCTCAGCGGATCGGATGCGGAGATCCTCAAAGTCGCGGCATCGATCGCCTGGACCCACCATGAGCGTTGGGATGGCAACGGATATCCGCGCAAGTTGAAAGGCGAAGCGATTCCCGTGGAAGGACGGATCGCCGCGATCGCCGATTCCTTCGATGCCCTCACCACACAACGGGTCTACAAGCCCGCCTTCTCCCTCGATCACGCCGTCGATCTCATGACCAAACATCGGGGGGAACACTTCGACCCAGAGCTCCTCGACGTCTTCTTCGCCTCGTTGAACGACATCAAGCAGATCCATGACCAGTATGCCGACCAATCGCTGCGCAAAATGATTCGGGAGTCTTAGGAACCTTTTCGTCATTTCGTTGACCAGTTTTCCACCCACCGATATACTTTCCTCATCTCGTCAGATACAGACTCACGCACAGATTCTCAGGCCCTGTACCCACAATATTTCACGCTCGCGAAAGGATTGCCGATCATGGCAAAGAAGGCAACAGCGGCCCGCAAACAGGCGGCGACACGCAATTGGATCGCCTATCTGTGCGAATCCTTAGTCACATCCGGAGTCATGCCGACCTGGGAGGCTGCGACCTATCTGACCGAGAACCTGTTTGGAGAAAAACCAAATCCCCGCCTCTTAAGTACGACCAACGCCTACGAAGTGACGTCCCAATTTCTTCAGCGGCTGTACCATCCCCTCGTTGAGGCCGCGTCTCGCGACATCACCTTGCCGGATGGGGCCATGCTGCACGTGTTTACGGATATCAGCCTCACCGGCAAATCTGCCGTGCTCGTCGTCTATGTGTCCGGCAATAATCACCCACACCAGTTGCTGATGCTGGACGCCGCCAAAGCCTGGGAGCTGGTTTTTACCGATTCAGAGGACGTGAATCGCTGGGCAGAAGAACGATATCGGTGGGTGAAGTCGGCACTGACCGCAGCGATCGGGAGACCCGTCCAACACACCGTATTGGCAGAAGTCTCCTAGCGGGCCTTGTTGTCGAGACGCTCGCTCATCCTGGCGTGGACCTCTTATCCTCCAGTGGGTTCATAGTTCAGGTTCGGCCCCAACCATCGCTCCAGCGCTGAAAGGGGCATCCCTTTTCGCACCTGATAGTCGAGCACCTGATCCTTTCCGATCTTCCCCACGGCAAAATACTTGGCCTCCGGATGAGCGAAATAGAGCCCGCTGACCGAGGCAGCAGGCCACATCGCGAAGCTTTCAGTCAGGGTGATTCCTGTGTGCTGTTCTGCGGACAAGAGATCGAAGATCAACCGTTTCTCTGTGTGGTCAGGACAGGCCGGGTAGCCTGGCGCGGGACGAATCCCACGATAGCGTTCGCGAATCAGGTCCTCCGTCGTCAGACGCTCCTCCTTTCCGTACCCCCACTCCTGCCGCGCACGCGCATGGAGCCACTCGGCAAAGGCTTCGGCCAAACGGTCTGCTAACGCCTTGGCCATTATAGAATTGTAGTCGTCGTGGTCGCGCTCAAACTCTCGACATAAAACGTCTACCCCTACTCCCGTCGTCACGGCAAAGGCTCCGACATAATCCACGCGGCCGGACTCTTTGGGTGCGACAAAATCCGCCAGCGCAAAACTGCACTGCCCTTGCGGCTTCTCCGATTGCTGGCGCAAGGTGTGGAACGTCGTCAAGACCGTCGTGCGACGGTCATCGCGGTAGATCTCAATATCGTCTCCCAAGCTGTTGGCGTGGAAAATCCCATACACCCCATTGGCGGTGAATAACCGTTGATCCACAATCTTGCGGAGCAAGGTCAATGCATCGTCGTACAACTCCTTGGCCTTCGAGCCCACGACAGGATCTTCCAGAATGGTCGGGTAGCGTCCGCGCAATTCCCACGTGTGAAAGAACGGCGACCAATCGATATAGGGAATCAGCTGATCCAACGGCTGCTGCGGCACCACCTTCACCCCCGTGAAGGCCGGTATGGGTATGTTGACCTCAGCCCAATTGGATTGGAATCGATTGGCCCGCACCTGCGCCAACGTCCAGAGTGACTTGCCCCCCCGGTCCTGATGCGTCTGGCGTATCTGATCATAGTCGGCGCGAACCTTCTTGGCGAAGTCAGCCCGCAAGTCGGCATTTACCAGACTACCGACGACGCCAACTGCTCTGGAGGCATCCAACACATGCACCACGGAGTGACTGTAGGTCGGGGCGATCTTGACGGCCGTATGGGCTTTGCTCGTGGTGGCTCCGCCAATCAGTAACGGCAGGTCAAAACCCTCGCGCGTCAGCTCGCGTCCCACGTGCACCATTTCATCAAGCGAAGGAGTAATGAGTCCGCTCAACCCAATGACCATTACCCCATGCTTGCGTGCCGCCGCCAAGATCTTTTCACAGGGCACCATCACCCCAAGATCGATCACCTCGTAATTGTTACATCCCAGGACAACTCCGACGATGTTCTTCCCGATGTCATGCACATCGCCCTTGACCGTGGCGAGCAGGATCTTTCCATTCGAGCTCGACGCACCAGATTGTTGCTTCTCAGCCTCCATGAATGGCATGAGGTAAGCCACGGCTTTCTTCATGACCCTGGCGCTCTTGACCACTTGAGGCAAAAACATCTTGCCGGACCCGAACAGGTCCCCCACGATGTTCATCCCGGCCATCAGTGGCCCCTCGATCACATGCAGCGGCTTGGCATACTTCTGTCGAGCTTCCTCGATGTCCTGCTCGATGTAATCGGTCACGCCTTTCACCAGTGCATGGGAGAGGCGTTCTTCAACCGTGCCCGCGCGCCACTCATCGTCTTTCACCGCCGCTTTGCCCTGCTGCTTGACAGTCTCGGCAAAGGTCACCAATCGCTCTGTCGCATCCGGCCGCCGGTTCAGCAGTACATCTTCGACCAGTTCCAGGAGATCCTTGGGAATCTCCTCGTACACCGCCAACTGTCCGGCGTTCACAATGCCCATGTCCAGACCGGCCTTGACGGCGTGATAGAGGAATGCCGCGTGCATCGCCTCGCGCACGCGGTTGTTGCCGCGAAACGAGAAAGAAATGTTGCTGACGCCGCCGCTGACTTTCGCCAGCGGAAGATGCTGCTTGATCCAGCGCGTGGCGCCGAAAAAGTTCACCGCGTAATTATTGTGTTCCTCGATGCCGGTCGCCACCGTAAGGATGTTTGGATCGAAGATGATGTCCTGGGCTGGGAAACCGATGCGCTCCGTGAGGAGGCGATAGGCCCGCTCACAAACCTCAATCTTGCGCTCATACGTGTCGGCCTGACCGCGTTCATCGAAAGCCATCACCACCACGGCAGCTCCATAGCGATGAACCAATTTGGCCTGCTGAAGGAACTTGGCTTCGCCTTCTTTGAGGCTGATGCTGTTAACGACAGGCTTACCCTGAATGTTCTTCAGACCCGTTTCCAGGATTTCCCACTTCGAACTATCCACCATGATGGGTACGCGACAGATATCCGGTTCCGACGCCACCAATCGCAGAAACTTCTCCATGGCAGCCTGGGAGTCGAGCAGACCTTCGTCCATATTGATGTCGATGATCTGAGCTCCCCCCTCGACCTGTTGTCGTGCCACAGAGAGCGCGGCTTCATAATCGCCTCCCAGAATCAGTTTAGAAAAAGCCGGCGACCCAGTGACGTTGGTTCGTTCACCGATATTCACAAAGTTCGATTCTGGCCGAATCGTGACGGCTTCCAGCCCGCTCAATCTGGTGTGCGGCAGGACGGACGGCGGGACGCGCGGAGGAAGACCTCGCACGGCCTCGGCAATCAACTTGATGTGTCCGGGTGTCGTCCCACAACAACCGCCGACGATATTCAGCCAGCCATTCTGTGCCCATTCTTTCAATTGAGGTGCCAGGCTTTCAGGTGTCTCCGGAAATCCTGTCGGCAGCAACGGATTGGGCAGTCCGGCATTCGGATGGCAGCTCATAGAGATCGGGGCCAGGCGCGAGAGCTCTTCGATCAACGGGCGCATTTCTTTGGGTCCTAACGCGCAGTTGATACCGACGCTGAGCAAGGGCACATGGGAAATGGAATTCCAGAAGGCTTCGATCGTTTGGCCCGTCACCCCGCGATTGCTGCCGGCTTGAATAAACGTTACCGAGGCCATGAGGGGGAGCCTAATGTGGCGATCATCGAAAAACTTATCAATGGCAAAGAACGCGGCTTTCGCATTGAGCGTATCGAAGATGGTCTCGACCAACAAGAGATCGACTCCGCCGTCGACCAAGCCACGGACCTGCTCGTAGTAGACCGTCACCAGTTCGTCATAGGTGGTGCCGCGCGCCGCCGAATTGTTGACATCGGTTGAAATAGACGACGTCTTCGTCGTGGGCCCGATCGCACCGGCCACAAAGCACGACCGAGCAGGCTGTGCAATCGTGATCTGCTCCGCAGCACGCCTGGCGCATTCCGCTCCGGCTCTCGCGATCTCGTAGGCCAATGACTCCATGCCGTAGTCGGCCAGGGAAATGGCTTGCGAGTTGAACGTATTCGTCTCCACGATGTCGGCACCGGCCTCGAAGTACTGGCGATGGATCTCCTCGATGATGGTGGGCTGCGTGAGGTTCAGCAAATCGTTATGCCCTCTCTGATCTTTCTTCCAATCTTTGAACCGCTCGCCCCGAAACGCGGCCTCGTCCAGTCTCCGCTGCTGGATCATGGTCCCCATGGCCCCGTCGAGGACCAGAATGCGTTGTTGCAGTAAGGTGTCTAACAGTGCACTCATACGACCTGTCTCCGCGATCCAATCCGCCGTGATTGTGAAGGAAGTGGGGCCATCATAACTGACAGGTTCTTACGCCAGCAAGCAATCCCGATCGTCGCATCCCAATCGTCGCGCCTTGACAGGAGGGAACGCCGCCGATACGATTCCGCTGCCAGCTGGAGAGAAACCGTGCTCCTGCGTCTTTCCATCCATACCATCTTCTCGTCTTTACTGCTTCTCTTATCGGCCACCGGCATCTGGCTCCAGCCTTCTGCAGTCCGTGCAGCACCCTATTTTGAGGATGGGTACCTCGGGCTTACACAAGCGGAATTACATCAAGAACTCGGGATGCCGCAGGCGGTGCGCGATCGGAAGTCCGCGCTGCGCGTCTTTAGCTACTACGCCATCACCGATTGGGAGAAGTATTTTCGGAAGCTCGTTTCGCCGGAAAATGGCGAGGATGTCTATACCTTTACACGTGATGGCATCGAGGTCCGATACTCGTTCAGTTACACCGTCGATCCCAACGATGAAACCGAGAATCGAACGTTATTCGTTCGGCTCGTTGATATCGAATTCTCCCCCGCCGTCCCACTTGCCCAGATCCCCGCACTCGTCCCTGAATTTCACCCTTCAGAGGACCCGGCGTCCCCTTCTTTCCGATCAAATATTTGGCTATTGTTGTTTAAGGGCGTCGCATCACCACAAGCTCGATTTATTGTGAAAGAGGCAACCAGGGACAAGCTGGAGTGGACTCTGGCCTACCAGCTATTCTCTTTGCAAGGCCTGCCGGACCCGCTCACGACAAAGGCGCTTGTCGATCGAGTGGAAATCAGCACTCAAAGTATCGACCTTGTGAAGCAACGCCAGCGACACACCCATGACCCCATCCTGAATCCCTACTCGCGAGAATTCTCTCAGCACAAGCTCTCTCCTCAGCCGCCCACGGCCAAGAAGATACCTGTCCCCAAGTATGCGGACTAGCCGACATTCATGATTGGTTTCGGGGATCTCTAAGGGGGGTTACGGAATCTGCTGGGCACGGTTTTGGTGCTGTTTCTCGACCTGAGAGGCTTTGTACTTCATCATATCCATCGGGCCATCCTTCGACACGTACATCAAAACTGGAGTGGCAAGACCGAGCATGATCAAACACCACAAAGCCAGAAGGCGGACCATTTGGCCTTTACTCATGTACATGGCGACGAGCAGGACTATCGCCGCAAGACCAGCATAGGTCAGAATCTCCGACTGTGAAGGAGAGAGCCCGGAGATGTTGGGGGCAGCTCCGGAAACCATATCTCGAAGCTGACCTCCCAAGTTCAACAAGCGCTCCTGAATGGTGCCAGCCGTTTGGGGAGCAGTCGATATCTGATCGGTCGTTCTGACCTTTGCACGGTACCGTTCAGGAATCGTGCTGAAATTATCTGTGATGACGGGCGTGCCTTGCTCATCGATATAGGAATACATCGTAGTCGCCAACGCTTCATTTGAAGCCAGTGGCATGACGAGGCTCACCGTGACGGCCAGGAGCCATATCGCAAGAAGCCATCGCCTCTGGTTATTTCCCTGCTTCGATCCAGGTGTCATCACAACCTCTCCTGAGCACCACAGCGCTTGCACTAATCCAGTATAGCGCACTTCCTATATCACGCTGATTAATAAGGGAAAACCAGGAGCTTCACTTGACTCTCTCCAATTCACGTTGCTACGATGCGCCGCATCATGCATCAAACCACCGTGACTATCGATGAATCCATGAACGTCTCTCCAACTGATCTGGAAGAACCGATCCCTTTCATCCGCCGCCGCCCGGTTCGTCTTATCATCTACGCAGGACTTGGCTTGTTTGTTCTCCTCATGGTGATCTGGCCGCTCATCGCACAACTCAGAGACCCGGACTTTCAAAAACATATCGTGGAACATCGGGTCATGGTCGGCATGTCGAAAGAACAGGTGTTACAGGCCTGGGGAGGGCCACAAACGATCAACACGACGTTCACCAAAGAAGGCATCCGTCGCGAGGAATGGATTTTTGAAGATTGGGAAAGCGCCGCGGTGGTGAAACACCGCTATCTGTACTTTGAAGAAGGCACCCTCACCGGCGGATGGTTCCAAGGCTCAGGCGAACGGCTCCCCATTCAGTCCCCGTCCAATCCTCACAGCCCAAAACCGCCACGCTAGCATGCGTTTACGGCTGCGACGAGACATCACGCACCGCCAACCGCAGTCGGCTCAGCAGCACTTCTGCATGGACCTGATCGCACTCGTCGACCATGACACGCGAGTTGAGAATCGGGAGTCCGGGATACAAGCTACTCACATGTTCGTTCTGAACCATGTAGGCAATGCCACTGCCCTCCAGCAGACTTGTGATCATCGCCAACTCGCCCATACTCTGCGGCTCAGTGAGACGGATCATCGGCATGTGACGCACTCCACATTTAAACCGGCCACTGGCGGTTGAACCCCATCGTTTCGTTGCTTTTCCTCTACATCCCTCTTACACTTATCCATGGGCTAGGGAGTTTCTGTTATTTGTACGCGGCGCTCTTTGCCGGGACCGCCAGAAATGGTCAACACACGTTTCCATTCTCGGATCTGATACACCGCCCAGGCAGAAGATTGGCCTTTAAAATAGGCATCAGGGTCTTCCCCGCTGGCATTGAGAAAGATCGGCTCCGTGAAGCCTTCTTCCAACACATAGTCGAGGAGACATTCCGTCACAAAACCCGATCCTCGCAGAGACACCTCGGCCAGCATCGACAGAATGTCTTCTGGATTTTGAACCGTCACATGATTCATTGAAGCACCTCCGCGCCATCTAATTGTAACGAGCCGCTCATCAGGAAGGCAACAGACATGGCACGCCCCATGACGAAAAGCCGATTCCAAGAAGAACTCTTGCGTATTATGGACCGCAAGCATCATTGGGCCTGGCCGGCATTCGCCGACGGAACGGTCACCGTCGATCAACTCACACGCCACTTTCAACAAGAATACGGCGTGTACGTGCGTGACTTCCCTGTGTTCCTGGCACGCATTCACGGACAGAATCCCCCGGCCCCGGTCCGCCGGATGCTCGCCGATAATATTTACGAAGAAGACACCGGTGGGCTCTCGTTGGGAAAGTCGCACCCGGAATTGTTCCTGACCATGATGGCAGGCCTTGGATTGCCGGCGCGTGACTTTGACAGGGTGCGCCTCTTACCGGCCAGTCGACGCTACCGCGCCTGGCTGGACCGTGTCTCGAATAACCGAGACTGGGTCATCGGAGCAGCGGCCCTGACTGTCTTCGTAGAAGGCAGCGTGAAGGATCGCGCCGAAATCGCCGACCCCTCCAAGCCCAAGACCGCCGAAGACATCGAAGCGATCGTCCAACGTCACCCATTGGTGAAATACCACGGCCTGCCCCTCGATTCCATGGATCTGATTCGCGCGCACCAAATGGTCGAAGCCGGCCACCGCCATGATGCCTACGCCATGGTGGTGAACTACGCCACGACACACACCCAGCAACAGGCCGTATTGAGCTGCCTCAAGAAATGCCTGATGCTCTGGCAAGCGTATCGCGATGCGGTCGCCAAAGTCTGTGGATTGAAAAAGACCTAGCCCGCATTATTCATGACGGTTCGTCGCGAAATGGCGGAGTGCGCGCGGCAAGCGCGAAGAGCGAGACTCGCGTGACGTGTGAGCCCTGTCCCTGCCAGCCGCGCTTTCCCCGCCAGTCTCGCTCGGCTATCCTGCTCGACATCACCGGGCCAGCAGATACTCAACCCGTTCGATCCGCACAACCGGCATGATGAGACCCAGGCCTTCTTCATCGTGGGAGAAGTCATAGACAAGGGACTCCTTGGGAATGAGCCGCCCGATCATGGCAATCTCAATGTCAACCTTCTGGCCAGCCTCGAGCTGTCGGCGGAGGACGTCACGTGTGCTGGGATCAGGAATCACGACGAGATTACTCGGAACTTCTTCGGGTTTGAATCGGACGACTCCCCACTTCGTCGGAGTGAAAATCGGCCCACTGGCCATGCCGAACCCACCCGTCGTTGGATCGTAGCGCGAGAGTTCCGCCGACCACAGAAATACTACCGTCCACTGGAGCGGCTCCTTCCCGCCGCGCTTCTCATCGCGCTCCCGGTTCAGCCTGAACAATCGCTCGTCTAGCGCAGGGTCGTGATGGCCAAGGCCGTAGACCAGGCCCCAGTCCGGCGGGTTTTCATCCAGTGCATGAAGAAACTGTTCAATTGAGTGAGGATTGATCAGGATATGGCAGTCCGGCGGCAGGATGGCATGAAGATCCTTGCGCGCAATCGTCAGGAGAGGTCTCGTACCAATGGCGTCTTCAGCCCATCCTTCTCCAACCGATCCTACGGTCAGGAACAGAACGGCGATGACCCAGAGAGCCCACATGGGATGAGATCACTCCGTGGCGGCGACGGCGGCTTGCTCAAAACTCGCGCGGAGGGCAGCAACTGCCTGCTGCTCACCCGTCAGCACTCCACATTCGATCAGGATTGCCAGACGAGGATTTGGATCGATACGGCGCAAGGCCTGGCTGGTGAGTCCACCAGACTCGATAACCTTTTGATAGGTACCCATCCATGAGCCGGTCACGGCACGCAGGCCGGCATCGGTGGGTTTCATCCGGCCAAGCTTCACCTGTTCAAGCAATTTGGTGAGCGGGTCGGACTGGGAGATGGTGGCAATCGCGTGCTGCAGAGCCTGGTCGCCGGACTCCATGGTCAATTCGTGGAACAGGAGCCGGGGCCACGCGGGTCTCCGCAACTTCCGCAGGACCCGTCCCCCTTGCCTGACAGCACCCAGCCATCCGTGCCACCAACCCCAAACTTAGAGAATTGTTTCTCCAGCTTCGTGGTCCGGCACTTCGGACAGGCGGCTTGCGTCGAACCGTGAACCAGCAGCTCGAATTGATGATTGCATTCCCCACAGACATATTCGAAGATAGGCATGGATTGCACTCCTTATTCTGAGGGGTATTATAAGGTTGGGCCGGCCACTTCGCAATCTGCCAGGAGCTGTGTGTACCAAGAAGAAAAAGCCTTTACCCTTCGATTCAGCCTGGAGGCCTCGTTTCCCGACGACTATGAGGGCGATGAGGAGCACCAGGCCTGGGTGCGAGAGTGGGAAGCGCGAATCAAACCGGATCTGCTCAAGGCGCTCTTCGAATCGTTGCGTCAGCACCGGTCCTGGCAGACGCACGTGCGCAATCGAGGGAAATCCCCTGCCGATGAAATAGAAATCGTCCTCGCGCGAGACTTTTCCAAACCTCAAGGATTCAGCCTGTTGTCATGACGCCCCCTCCCCTCGGTCTGTACCTCCACATCCCCTTCTGTCTGCAGCGATGCGACTTCTGCGCCTTCTATCTTGAGATCCATCGCGAGGACCGCGCACAAGCCTTTGTCCAATCCATCATTCATGAAATCGGACTGTCGGCGCAGCAACACGTAGCCGCAGGCCGTCCCATCCAGTCCGTCTATGTTGGGGGCGGCACACCAACAGTGCTCGCCGCGACTCAGCTTATCGCGATCTTATCCGAGATTCGCACGCATCTCGCCCTCGCCTCAGACTGTGAAATCACCGTTGAAGCGCATCCCTCCACGATCTCCGAGCAGGATCTCGTGCAACTGCTTCAAGCCGGTGTCACCCGCATGAGTTTCGGCGCGGAATCGATGGAGGATGGCGACCTTGCTCGGATCGGACGGCCCGGTACTGTCCATGAGACCGTCGGGGCGGTGACTCAGGCCAGAGCCGCCGGATTCACAAACATCAATCTCGATTTGATGTATGGGCTCCCCGGCCAAAGCCTGGAGGGCTGGCAGCGGACACTCGTCCACTGCCTTACGCTGGAGCCCACGCATCTATCCTGCTATGCCCTCACGGTCGAAGAGGATACGAGGCTCGCTTCCAACATCCAGCGCCGACGAAGTCCAGCTCCAGATGAAGAGCTTCAGATTGAAATGGACGCGACCGCGCAACGGATGCTCGGCGACGCCGGCTATGAGCGGTATGAAGTGTCGAACTATGCCAAACCGGGATATGCTTGCCGGCACAATCTGCTCTATTGGACCAATGGCGAATACCTTGGATTGGGCCCGAGCGCACAGTCCTATCTGGACGGGACAAGATTTGGCAATGTCGCCGACCTCGCGGCCTACGACACATCGCTCGCGGCAAACCGTCTTCCTATTGAAGATCGCACCAGGCTCTCGGAGGAGGAACAACTCCGCGACGCCGTGATTTTTGGCTTGCGACTGATTCAAGGAATTCCCACATTTCGTCTTCATCAGCATGCCGCAAACTATGGACATGCGGCAATCACCGCACAGTTACTCGCGCAACAGTTGATCGAAGAAGACGGTGATCACAGCAGACTATCGGCACGAGGCCGCCTGCAGGCCGACACCATCGCCGGCCAGTTGTACTAGCAATGTTGCGCGAGACGAGCGGGACAGGCGGGACGCGCGAGACAGGCCAAACGAGGTGGGAACCCAATCTGTCCACGTCGCGCCTTTCTCGCATTTCTCGCGCTTCACGCATCACAGCTCATGGCCGCTAGTGATCACCTTACTCGATTGACTTTATCCTTCGGTCGGGTGGAAACTGAACGCAGATCAC
>CAZPWD010000047.1:0-14554 GCA_964590025.1 uncultured Nitrospira sp. | reverse complement strand
GCTGGCGGACGTTTTCAGCATCCTGTTAGATGGGAGAATGTGATGATGGACATGTTTCTCGCATTAACACGCGGGCATTGGCCGAGCGTGATCGGTGCCTGGCTCCATCTCACCGTCAGTTTTATGGTGTGGCTGTTGGTGGGCGCGCTGAGTCTGACCCTCGCGCAGGATCTCCATCTCAGCCAGGCCGACACGGCTCTCGTGGTGTCGCTCCCGCTGTTGAGCGGCGCGTTGCTTCGCGTCGTCGCGGGGTGGAGCAGCGATTGGTATGGGGCGAAACCAACGGGGACCGTCATTCTGGTGGGCGAGTTAGCGGTCGTCTTATGGGGGTGGCTGGGCATCCATAGTTATGCCGAGGTGCTGCTCGTTGCGTTCTTGCTCGGTATCGGCGGAGCAAGCTTCGCGGTGACCTTGCCGTTGGCGGGCCGTACGTATCCAGCCGTCCATCAAGGATTTGTGCTGGGAATCGTCGCGTCAGGCAATGTCGGCACCGTGCTGATTCTATTTTTTGCGCCACGCATTGCGGCCACAGGCGGATGGCACGATGTGTTTGGATGGATGACTCTGCCGATTGTCGCCAGCATGGCGGTCTTTGTACTTCTCGTGCGTGACGATCGACAGAGCCGACGAGCCGAGCGCGATACGCATTGGTGGCATAACGTGGCGGTGATGATTCGGCAGCCGAAAGCCTATTGGCTCTGCGGGCTCTATGCCGTGACGTTCGGCGGGTTCGTCGGCTTCTGCAGCATTCTTCCGCTCTTCTTTCACGAGCAGTACCACGTGGACGGCATCGCTGCCGGCTCGATTGCGGCCTTATGTGGGCTGGTGGGGAGTCTCATCCGTCCGTTTGGAGGCTACGCGGCCGACCGGATCGGCGGTCTGCGAACGCTCACGCTTGCATTGCCCCTTATCGCGGGGATCGTCGCGGTGCTTGGCGAATTCACCGAAGTCAGCGTCGCCGTTGGGCTGACCGTGGCGGCCGTGGGAGCCATGGGGGTCGGCAACGGGGTAATTTTACAGTTGGCCGCGGAGTGGTTTCCTAAACAGATTGGTCTCGTGTCGGGTATCGTGGGGGCGGCCGGTGGGATCGGCGGCTTTCTCTTGCCCCTCTGGTTGGGGACGCTGAAAGAGGTGACCGGGTCCTATCGAACCGGGTTGTGGGTGTTTGCTGTGGCTACGGGCATTGCCTGGGGCGCGGTGCTGCTGGCAGAACGACGAGCACGTCGAAATGTCCATCCCATGGAAGCACCGAGCCGTTTTTCTCGTTGACAGTGAGGGGCCAAAAAAACAATGTTAAATGTGCAATGTTAAATGATAAATTGGTCATCCATTGAACATTCAACATTAAAGTTATGGCTTCTCCCTTTCACAGCATCGAAGACGCAATCAGGGACATCAAGAAGGGGAAATTCATCATCCTCGTCGATGACGAAGATCGCGAGAATGAAGGCGATCTCGTCATTGCCGCCCAACACGTGACGCCTCAGGCCATCAATTTCATGGCCAAATATGGCCGTGGGTTGATCTGTCTAGCCCTGACTCCCCAGCGAGTCGAAGAACTCCATCTCCCGCAGCAGGCGGTTGAAAACACCGCCACCTTCGGCACGGCCTTCACCGTGTCCATCGATGCGCGGAAAGACATTACGACGGGAATCTCTGCGGCGGACCGGGCCACGACAATTCATGTGGCGATCGATCCAAAGGCCAAGCCCGGCGACCTGGCGAGGCCCGGCCATATTTTCCCCTTGAAGTCGCAGCAAGGCGGCGTGTTGAAGCGCGCGGGGCAGACTGAAGGCTCCGTCGATCTGGCGCGGTTGGCCGGGCTCACTCCCGCCGGCGTGATCTGCGAAATCATGAATGAGGACGGCACCATGGCGCGCGTGCCGGAGCTGACGAAATTTGCCAAAGTGCGCAAGCTGAGGATGGTTACGATCAAGGCGCTCATCGAATACCGCATGCAGCGCGAGACCTTTGTGCGGCGGATGGCCAGTGCGCGGCTGCCGACGATGTTCGGTGATTTCGAGGCGGTGGCGTTCGAGAACGAATTGGACGGTATCACGCACATTGCGTTGGTGAAAGGGTGCGTGGAGGGAGGCGATCCCACTCTGGTGCGTGTGCACTCGGGCTGTTTGACTGCCGACGCACTGGGATCGTTGCGGTGCGACTGTCGAGACCAACTCCACAAGGCGATGGAAGTGATTCAAAAGGAAGGGCGCGGGGTCCTGCTCTACCTCAATCAAGAAGGGCGCGGCATCGGCCTGCTCAACAAGATCAGGGCCTATGGGTTGCAAGATGAGGGCAGCGATACGGTCGAGGCGAATTTGAAGTTGGGATTTAAGGCGGACCTGCGGGATTACGGCGTGGGGGCGCAGATTCTCGTGAATCTCGGGCTGCACCAGATCAAGCTCATCACGAACAATCCGCGCAAGATTGTCGGCATCGAAGGCTATGGGCTGCAAGTCGTCCAGCGAGTGCCGATCGAAATTCAGCCGCGTGCGGCGAATGTGAAGTACTTGCGAACGAAAAAGAATAAGATGGGGCACATTCTTAAAAAGGTATAACGGCTGCTGAAAATGGTCCCCAGCTTCGTTCTCGGCTCAATACGATCCTCAACGTACCCCAGAGGGTACGCCTCCGGTCGTTTCTCGCCTGCGGCCTCGTTGGATGACCATTTTGAGCAGCCTGATGAGAACGTAATGGCTGAGTGGAAGGTAACTGTTAGTACATGAAACTGCGAAAAGGTTCACACGATGCGACGGGATTGCGGTTTGGGATTGTCGTTGCGAAGTTCAATAAGTTCGTCACGAGTAAGCTGTTGAGTTCCTGCGTTGAGGGGCTGACCAAACACGGGGTCAAGGGCGGCGACATCGAGGTGGTGCGGGTGCCGGGGGCGTTCGAGATTCCCTTGGTGGCGCGGACGATGGCAAAGTCGGGCCGGTTCAATGCGGTGATTTGTCTCGGGGCGGTCATTCGGGGCGACACGCCCCATTTCGATTACATCAGCGCAGAGGCCAGTCGCGGGATTGGGCAGGCGGCGCTGGATGCCGACGTGCCGATCATTTTCGGCGTACTGACGACGCATACAATCGCGCAGGCGATCGAGAGGGCTGAGTCGGCCAAGTTCAATCGTGGTGGAGCAGCGGCCAGGTCAGCGATCGAAATGGCGACGGTCATGCGGCTGTTACGGGGAGAGGCTGACAAGTTGACGGGTCACAAACTGACAAACGGGAAAGTTGGTCGTAGACGGGCGAGGCGGAAACAATGAGCATCTTCTTGTCGGCCTGTCACCCTGTGGCTTGTCAGCGAGGCTGTTGTGGGTAGCCGCCATCAAGCCCGGGAGCGCGCGCTCCAGATTTTGTTTCAGTACGACATCCACGGCAGGCCGGGCCTGTGGCTGGATGTGTTCTGGGAGAAGAACGAGGCCACGGATGAGGTGAAGGCCTTTGCCGAACGACTCGTAGCCGGGGTGTTGGAGAAGAAGAAAGAGCTGGATGCCCTCATCGGGAAATACGCCACCAATTGGAAAATCAGTCGCATGCCGATTGTGGACCGTAATATCCTGCGCGCCGGCGTCTATGAACTGCTGTGGATGGATGACGTGCCGGCCAAGGTGACGGTGAACGAAGCCATCGAATTGGCGAAAAGTTTCGGCGATGACGACGCGTCGAAGTTCGTGAACGGCATTCTGGATCAGGTCTTCAACAAAGAATTGACGCTGGCCACCAAAAGACGTGAGGCGTCAGGCGTGAAACGTGAGGCGTAATGATTCAGATGAAGACGCTGCCGCCTCTTCCACCCCTTACGCCTAACCCCTCACGCTTATCGGAGAAGAGATGATTGACCGCTATACCCGTCCCAAGATGAAAGCCATCTGGGAATTGAAACGCAAGTACGAGATCTGGCTCGCAGTCGAGCTGGCCGCCTGCGCGGCGTTCGAACGGGCCGGACAGGTCCCGCGCGGCACTTCGGCTCGTATTGGGAAGAAAGCCACGATCGATGTGAAGCGCATCGCCAGAATCGAGAAGGTGACGAAGCACGATGTGATCGCCTTTCTCGAATCCCTCGTGGAATCGGTCGGCCCTGAGCATCGGTTCCTCCACATGGGGTTGACCTCGTCGGATATTGTGGACACCGCGTTGGCCGTGCAGATGACCGAGGCGCTCGACCTTATCCTCGACGATCTTGAAGAGCTGATCGTTGTTTTGAAGCGGCAGGCGCTACGGTACAAGAACACGTTGATGGTCGGCCGTTCGCACGGCATTCATGGCGAACCAATCTCGTTCGGCTTCAAGCTGGCCATTTGGTACGAAGAAGCATGCCGGCACCGAGAGCGGCTGACGCACGTTCGGCAGGAGATCGCTGTCGGCACGCTTTCCGGTGCGATGGGAACGTTCGCGCATCAAGGGCCTGAAGTGGAAGCGTACGTTTGCGCCAAGCTGGGGCTCACGCCGGACCCTATCTCCAATCAAATCGTGCAGCGCGATCGCCATGCGGCCTATGCCTCGGCTTTGGCGCTGTTGGCTGCCAGCATCGAAAAGTTTGCGACCGAGATTCGACTTCTGCAACGGACCGAAGTGCTCGAAGCGGAAGAGTATTTTTCAGAAGGGCAGAAAGGGTCCTCGGCGATGCCGCACAAGCGGAACCCGATCGCCTCGGAGAATCTCTGTGGGCTGGCGCGTGTCGTGCGGGGCAATAGTCTCGCGGCGATGGAGAACGTCGCGCTGTGGCATGAGCGCGACATCAGCCATTCGTCCGTCGAGCGCGTGATCATGCCGGATAGCACGATTCTGATCGATTATATGCTGGCGCGGATCACCGACGTCATCAAGCATCTGGTGGTCTACCCCGCCACTATGAAACGCAACCTCGATCACACCGGAGGACTGGTCTATTCGCAACGGTTGCTGCTTCGGCTCATCGAGAAGGGTGCGCAACGGAAGGAGTCATATGAAGCCGTCCAGCGCAACGCCATGGCCTCCTGGAAAGGGG
Source organism: uncultured Nitrospira sp. (assembly GCA_964590025.1). GTDB lineage: Bacteria > Nitrospirota > Nitrospiria > Nitrospirales > Nitrospiraceae > Palsa-1315. The sequence goes on along the minus strand of CAZPWD010000047.1, from coordinate 9,565 downwards.
CGGGGGGGTTCCAGGAGTTAGTCAGAAGAGACCCCTTTGTGGCGAAATATCTCACGGCAACGGAGATTCGATCCTGTTTCGATCCGAAGTATTATCTGCGCCATCTCGACAAGATTTTCCGGCGGGTCTTCGGATCGGTGGCGCGTAAATCAGGGAAGGGAAGGAAACGATGAGATCCTCTATTGCTAGTTCGATGCATCTTGCTGTGCTGGTGCTTGTCGGTCTGGTGATGGTATCGGCCGTTGAGGCAGCCGATCGTGACAAGCTTCTGACCGAGCCGGGCGTCTACGGCACGTTTGCCGCCTTTAGTCTCGATGCGGACTGGGGGAAGCAGGATCCACCGGCCAGGATAGCGCCGTTGAACGCTCTGAGGGGATTGGTCGAGCAGCATCGAGAGAAATTGGCGATCGATATCTATCTTCTTCGCGGACTATCCGATCACGCGGACGTGCTCTTTCGTATTCACGCGACCGATCTGCGCGAGACCCAACAGTTTCTCCTGGATCTTCAAGGCAGTCTCTTTGGTAAGCACCTGACCGGCAGCACGGTCTTTTCAGGCCTGACGAAGAAGCCCAACTATGTGCCTGGCATGCCGGACAACCTCAAGGCAGAGCTTAAGATCCCCAGCGAGCCAGGTCCCAATCCCTATGTGATCGTAATTCCGATCCGGAAGGATGCGGACTGGTGGTCTCTTCCGCAAGAGCAGCGCGCGGCGATGATGCAGGAGCATACCGAAGCCGCGTTGCCCTACAGCAAGACAGTCAAGCGGAAGCTCTACCATGCGACCGGCCTCGACGACCTGGATTTCATCACCTATTTTGAAACGTCGCGGCTGGAAGACTTTCAGAGTTTGATTCTGGCGTTGGAGAAAGTGAAGGAGTTCCGGTATAACCGGCGATTCGGTCATCCGACCTTGCTGGGGACGGTCAGATCCTTGGACGAGATCATCGAGGTGTTGGCTCAGTAGCGCGCGACAAGCGAGCGGGGCGAGACTTGCGTGACGTGTGAGCCCTGTTACTGCCCGTCGCGCTTTTCCCGCCAGTCTCGCCCGTCTCGCTGGAGTTAGGTATTGGCGATTGCAGCAGAAGTGTTCATGAGTAATGCGGGGTAAGGAATAACTATGGCAACAGGCACACTACTCTACGAAGGTAAGGCCAAGAAAGTCTTTGCGACCGACAAGCCGGATCAGGTCGTCCAGTACTTCAAGGACGATGCGACGGCGTTTAACGCGCTGAAGCGCGGGACTATTGTCGAGAAAGGCATCGTCAATAACAAAGTGTCCGAGCGGCTCTTTCGGTTGCTGGAACAGGCCGGTGTGCCGACGCATTTTGTCGAACGGCTGAGCGACCGGGAACTGCTCACGAAGAAGGTGACGATCGTGCCGGTCGAAGTGGTGGTCCGCAACGTCGTGGCAGGCAGTTTGGCTAAGCGGCTGGGGTTGAAAGAGGGTGATCCTATCGAGCCGGCCATCGTGGAGTGGTACTACAAGAACGATGCGTTGGGCGATCCCCTGATTGCCGATGAGCACATTCGGCTGCTCAAACTGGCGACGCCGGAACAACTGGTGGAGATGAAGCGGCTCGCGTTACAAGTGAATAGGATCCTCCTGCCGTTCTTCCGTGAACGACAGATGATCCTCGTCGATTTCAAATTGGAGTTTGGGATGCACAGCGGCCAGCTGATCCTGGCCGATGAAATTTCGCCGGACACCTGCCGCTTTTGGGATCAGACGACGAAGGAGTCGATGGATAAGGATCGGTTTCGGAAGGATTTGGGGAAGATTGAGGAGGCGTATCGGGAAGTTCTGAAAAGAGTGTGCGGATGAGGGGACGGAGGGGCCGGCCTCTTTGCTCGCAGAACGCGCACGATGAAACGGTGCTCGTTCGATGCGCGCAGTTGAGGCCAACCCCTCCATCCCCTCGGGAACTTCCAAATCCATTGGGAGGGGTAGGTGGGAGAGGAGAGGAGAGATGCGATGACCGGTCTCTTTGCTCGCGCAACGCGCGGCCTGAGAAGGCCCTCGTTGGACGCGCGCAAAGAGACCGATCACCGCATCTGTCAGTGAATTCTAGGGTTCTTCCCTCACTAGAGAGGGAAAGAGAAGAGGTCAAGTAAAGATGTTTCTGCGGTTGTTCATGAATTATGGGTTGGTGGCGGCCATTTTGGTGGCCACGGCGCTGGTGGCCGTACTGGCCTATCGCCTGGAAGGGTCACGCTGGCGCTGGCCGCTTGTGGCGCTTGTCTTGGTTGGGCTCGGGACGGTCGCGGGGATTTTCTGGATTCGCAAGTATATCGATGGTCTAAATAAGACAACCGAGCAGGAAGTAAAATAGCGAAGCTCGATTTGGAATTGGCGAGATACGCTTCACGATCGACGCTTCACGGTGAGGGGGGGGAGAAGTGAAGGCGAAAATTCATGTAACTTTGAAACAAGGAATCTTGGATCCGCAGGGGAAGGCGATTGAGCACGCGCTCGACTCCCTGGGGTTCAAGAATGCGGGCAATGTGCGAGTCGGGAAGTACATGGAAGTGGATGTGGATGAGAAGGACAAGGTGAAGGCTGAGGCTGAGGTCAAGGCCATGTGCGAAAAGTTGCTGGCGAACACGATCGTTGAAGAATATCGGTACGAACTTGGATAGGAGCAGATGGCTTATAGCCTATAGCTTATGGCAGAAGCCCAGACTTCCTTTCGGTCTTGTGCTATACGCCATTTGCCATACGCCATAAGCTCTTTAGAATTATGAAAATTGGAGTGGTGGTTTTTCCTGGCAGTAATTGCGATCACGACTGTCAGCATGTCTTCAAGGATGTGCTGGGGCAGTATGTGGAAATGATCTGGCACAAGGAGACCTTACTCGCGGGGCTGGACGCGATTGTCCTGCCCGGCGGGTTTTCATACGGCGACTATTTGCGGACTGGTGCCATCGCGCGGTTCTCGCCGGTGATGGGGGCGGTGAAGGAGTTTGCGAAGAAGGGTGGGATGGTGCTCGGCATCTGCAATGGGTTTCAGATTCTGCTCGAAGCAGGGTTGCTGCCAGGGGCGATGCTCCGGAACAAGTCGCTGCATTTCATCTGCAAGGATGTGTCTGTGAAGGTTGAAAATGCGGCCACGGCGTTTACCGGCGCCTATGAGTCCGGTCAGGTGCTCAAGATTCCAATCGCCCATGCAGACGGGAACTACTACACCGATCCGGTTACGCTCGCGGCGATGCAGGCGAATGCGCAGATTGTGCTCCGCTATTGCACGCCGGAGGGCAAGGTGACGCCGGAAGCGAATCCGAACGGCTCACTCGATAACATTGCCGGGATCATCAATGCCGAGGGCAATGTGCTGGGTATGATGCCGCATCCGGAACGCTGCGCGGAAGAGGTGTTGGGCAATGACGACGGGAAGCTGATTTTTCTGTCGATGCTGGAGGCGCTGAAGGGAAGCAAGAAGCAACTGAAGATGGTGGGGACTGGGTGAGGGCATGGCCAACCGCTCCTGTGCCTTCGCGGTCACCCTTTCGGAGTTCGCCAGGTGGAAGCCTTCTGGAATTCCTTCCGCCACGGTCCAGTTGGACCGTGGAGCGTCAGTCAGTTCCAGCTTTCCCTCCTGGCGCACTCTCGATGGGTCCCGACCGCTTTCGGCAAGGTCGCTCTCTGGCCATGCCCTCACCAGAAAAAGTAAGCGTTGGAAATGCCGCGTCGCAGACCAAGAATTCCTGTTCGATTGGAGGAAGAGGTCCTTTTCCTTGCTGACCACACCTGCTGCATATGTCACGTTAGTGGCAAAGATGTTCAGATCCACCATATCGATGGAAATTCCTCGAAGAACAATTTGGGTAATCTGGCAGTTGTATGCCTCGATTGTCACAGTCGGGTGACTGGGACCCGGGGGCTCGGGAAATCCTACAGAGCAGGAGAAGTTCGTAGATACAAACGAAGTTGGGAACAACAGGTGCTATCTTCTAGGCGCATCCACCGCCCTGTTGCTCGTTACCAAAAGGAACTAATCAGTCAGATCGATCTAATCATCTGCGAGGCTCTGGCTGCAAGTAAGAACAGTGCTCGAACTGCGGAACTCCTCGGAATTCTTTACGAGCTACACGTTTGGCGAGGCAATCGTCAGATAGACAAGAAGATTGTCGAGGGGCTCAACCATTTGTCACTAATGAGCGGGTTGGGCGAACCTCGTCTTGCAGTTATGGTAGCCGAGAAATTGTGGCAAATGTGCTGGCATTTTGTTGGCCCTGATCGCGTCCCGATGAACAAACACGATCTCGCGATGCTACTTGACTGCATCAATGCCTTGGAAACTCTGGTAACTTTCAACTGTGAGTTTGGTCATGGGAAAAAAGCGGCACAGGCAATAACTGAACAAATGGAAAATTTTTTCGAGGTTGGGCTGTGGTATTCAAAACACCGGATATTTAATACGGTGATCCGAATGTATAAGAAAGCCCTGCAAGCCTGTTATACGGATGGCAAACTGGAATTTGTTTTTGGTCGTACCCAACTCAGAAGATCGCTGCGGAGGGTTCGTAAGACCCTGATGGAGGAGAAGCAAGGCTGGAGAGGTGAATTAAGACGCTTTGATCAAGTATTCGGGTTATAGAGTCATGCCGATTTGTTTCGACCGGTATTCTATGGGATTCTGATAAACAGTGCTGGAAGTGAAGGAATGATGCACAAAGGCCAATTAATGACCAAAGATCTCATCGCGCAGCATAATCTGACGGACGACGAGTACAAGAAGATCGTCGAGATTTTTGGGCGTGAGCTGATTTGCATCGGGATGGACTCATGACCACACGTGCTTTGAAGAGCAAGGCCAGTGATATCAGTCGGATTGCCCGCTCACACGGAGTGTCGCGGGTGCGGGTGTTTGGATCTCATGCGGCGGGACGTGCGAGGCGGACTAGCGATGTGGATTTGCTGATCACGCTGCAATCCGATCGGGATCTCTTAGACCTGGTGGAGTTCAAGCTGGATCTCCAGGACTTACTGGGCTGTGACGTGGATGTTGTGACCGAGAATGGGTTGAGTCCATACTTGCGGCGAACCATACTTCGAACGGCGAAGCCTCTATGAAAGACGCGTCCGCCTACCTGAAGCATATCCGCGAAGCCATCGTAAAAATCGAGAAGTACACAGAAGGTGGCCGGAAGGCTTTCTTGGAAGACACCATGATTCAGGATTCGGTAATCCGGAACCTCGAGATCATCGGGGAAGCAGCCGGGAATCTTCCTGCTGATCTGAGAAAGTCGTATCCGAAGGTTCCTTGGCGAAGCATTACGGGGATGCGCAACGTATTGATTCATGAGTACTTCGGCGTTGATCTCGATATCGTCTGGAAAGTGGTGGCACAACGTCTTCCTGTTCTCAAGCGTCATGTATCAGCCATGCTGGTGAAGAGCAAACGATCGAAGAGGAAAGTGTAGTGTTATGGAGTCGGTATCACCCATGATTACAAAAGATCTCATCGCGCAGCATAATCTGACGGACGATGAGTACAAGAAGATCGTCGAGATTCTCGGGCGGGAACCGAATATCACTGAGTTGGGCATGTTTTCGGTAATGTGGTCGGAGCATTGCTCCTATAAAAGTTCGCGTGTGCATTTGAAGAAACTGCCGACGTCGGGGCCGCGAGTAGTGCAAGGGCCGGGGGAAAATGCCGGTGCTGTGGATATCGGCGATGGGCTCTGCGTGGTCTTCAAGATGGAGTCGCACAATCATCCATCGTTCATCGAACCCTATCAAGGGGCGGCGACGGGGGTGGGTGGGATTCTGCGCGACGTCTTTACGATGGGTGCGCGCCCGATTGCCTTGCTCGATGCGCTGCGGTTCGGTGAACTAGAGCAGGCAAAGAATCGACACCTGCTCAAGGGTGTGGTGGCTGGAATAAGTGCATACGGGAACTGCATGGGGGTGCCGACAGTCGGAGGCGAAATCGGCTTCAACGATATTTATTCGCAGAATCCGCTCGTGAACGTGTTTTGTCTCGGCATTGCGCACAAGGACAAGATCTTCCTTGGCACAGCGGCCGGGGTCGGCAATCCGGTGATCTATTTCGGCTCGAAGACGGGCCGCGACGGGATTCACGGGGCGACGATGGCGTCCGATTCCTTCGACGACCAGTCGGAACAGAAGCGGCCTACGGTGCAGGTGGGCGATCCCTTTACCGAGAAGCTGTTGCTGGAAACCTGTCTCGAATTGATGGCGGGCGATCTGCTGGTTGGTATTCAGGACATGGGGGCGGCGGGGTTGACCAGTTCGTCCTGTGAAATGGCGTCGCGTGCCGGCAACGGGATCGATCTGGACCTGACCGACGTGCCACGGCGTGAGTCCGGGATGACGCCCTATGAATTGATGCTGTCGGAATCGCAAGAACGCATGCTGATGGTGGCGCAGGCGGGCAAGGAAGACGAATGCATCCGGATCTGCAAGAAGTGGGATCTCGACGTGGCGGTGGTGGGACGGGTCACGGGTGACGGGATTCTCCGCGTGAAGGATCAGGGCAAGGTAGTGGCAGAGATTCCGGCAAAGTCGCTCGCCGATGACGGGCCACGTTACGAGCGGCCCTATTCGCCCCCGGGCTACCAGGACATGCTGACCAACCTGAACTATGATGCGCTTCCCGATGTGAAGGATGCGAATGCGGCGCTGTTGTCGTTGCTGGAGTCGCCGACGATTGCGAGCAAACGCTGGGTCTATGAACAGTACGACCACATGGTGCGGACCAACACGATGATCCGGCCTGGTTCCGATGCGGCGGTGGTTCGGATCAAGGGGACGAATAAAGCCATCGCGATGACGGTGGACTGTAATAGCCGCTACTGCCTGCTGCATCCGTACGAAGGGGCTCGCATTGCGGTGGCCGAGGCGGCGAGGAATCTGGTCTGCTCCGGCGCGGAGCCGATCGGGCTTACGGACTGTTTGAACTTCGGTAACCCCGAGCGGCCCGAGATTATGTGGCAGTTTGTGTTGGCGATCGAGGGGATGAAGGATGCCTGCGAATATTTCAAAGTTCCCATCGTCAGCGGCAATGTGAGCTTCTACAATGAGACCAATGGGCTCTCGATTTATCCCACGCCGATGTTGGGGATGGTGGGTCTGATCGATGCAGCCGATAAGACGATGACGCAGTGGTTCAAGCAGGACGGCGATGCGATTCTCCTCCTGGGCAAGACGAAGGAAGACCTGGGCGGCAGTGAATATCTGAAAGTGCTCCATCACCGGGAGCAGGGATCGCCGCCGTTCCTCAGTCTAGAGACTGAGAAGGCGCTCCATGATTTCATCCTGAACGTGATCCGTGAGGGAGTCGTGCAATCCGCCCATGATTGCTCAGATGGCGGGCTGTCTGTCGCATTGGCTGAATGTTGTGTCTCTGCTCAGGACGCCAGGCGAGGAGCTGTGGTAAGATTATCCCTCGATGCATTGCGGCGGGATGCCCTCTTGTTCGGTGAGAGCCAATCACGGGTGGTCCTTTCGGTGAAACCCGAGATGGTTGACCAGGTATTGAATCGCGCCTGGGACGCCGGTATCCCAGCGATGAAGATTGGAACGGTAGGAGGCGATCGTTTCGTCATCGATGTGGAGAAGGGGCAATGGAGTGAGGGTTGCCGCATCGATCTTCCAGTCGATCAACTTCACGACCGGTGGGCTTTTTCGATTGAACGAACGCTCAATGAAGCGTGAGGGGTTAGTCGTAAGGGGTAAGGTGTCATGAGTCAGAACCAAAAATTTCCTCCAATCGCCTCACGCCTCACGCCTCACCCCTTACCCATGGTTACCCCAGACAAGTTTCACGACGAATGTGCCGTCTTCGGTATTTACGGCCACAAGGAAGCGGCAAACCTCACCTATCTTGGGTTGTATGCCCTGCAGCATCGCGGACAGGAAGCCTCCGGCATCGTCTCCGGCGATGGCGAGCAGTTTCATGTCCATAAGGGGAAGGGGCTTGTCGCGGATATCTATAATACCCACGCGCTCGAGCAATTAACCGGTTCGATGGCGATCGGTCACAATCGCTACTCCACGGCCGGGGGGAACGATCTCAAGAACGTCCAGCCGCTTTCGGTCAACTTTGCGTTTGGGAATCTGGCACTCTCCCATAACGGCAACCTCATCAATGCCCAAGTGCTGCGTCACGAGCTCGAAGCGTACGGCGCCATCTTTCAGTCCACCTCAGACAGCGAAGTCATCATCCATCTGATCGCCCATTCGCGGGCCGATACGTTGCTGGCCCGCATCATCGATGCGTTGAGCCAAGTTCGCGGGGCGTTTTCGATCGTCTTGCAGACGGACGAAGAGATCATTGCAGTACGCGACCCGCATGGGTTCCGACCGCTCTGTCTCGGTCGGCTGGGTGATACCTACCTCGTGGCCTCGGAAACCTGCGCGTTCGATCTGCTCGGAGCTGAAATTGTCCGCGAGATCGAGCCCGGCGAGTTGGTCGTGTTGAACGAGAAGGGCGTGACGAGTTACAAGCCGTTTGCGCCGGTCAGTCCGGCCATGTGCGTCTTTGAATATGTGTACTTTGCTCGGCCGGACAGCAAGATCTTCGGCGCGAACGCGGTCTATGTCACGCGCAAGGCTTTGGGTAGGCAGCTGGCGCGGGAATCGTCAGTGCCGGCTGATATCGTCATTCCCGTACCGGACTCCGGGGTGCCCGCCGCGCTCGGCTATGCCGAGGGGGCGGGGATTCAGTTCGAACTCGGGCTGATTCGGAATCACTATGTTGGCCGCACCTTCATTGAACCGGAGCAATCGATCCGCCACTTCGGCGTAAAGGTAAAGCTCAATGCCGTGCCGGAGGTGCTGGAGGGAAAACGGGTCGTCGTGGTTGATGATTCGCTGGTACGGGGGACGACGAGCCGCAAAATTGTGAAGATGATTCGCAATGCCGGAGCCAAAGAAGTGCATGTGCGCATCAGCTCGCCGCCAATCATCTCTCCCTGCTTCTACGGCATCGACACGCCCACCAGGAAGGAATTGATTGCCTCCAGTCACACGACCGAAGAGATTCGGAAGTACATCACGGCTGATAGCCTCGCCTATTTGAGTCTCGATGGCATGCTGAACGCCTCCCCCGGCACACCGGGCCAGTATTGCAACGCCTGCTTTACCGAACGCTACCCCATTCCCCTGACCCGCGCTGAGGAGTTGCAGTTGGGCCTCTTCGAGCCATCCCTCTAGCACAGGCTGCTGAAAAAGTCCGCCAGCTTCGTTCTCAGCTCGCAAGAATCCTCAACGTACCCCGAGGGTACGCCTCCGGTTCTTGCTCCGCCTGCGGCCTTGCTGGACGAACTTTTTGAGCAGCCTGCTGCCATTGCCCCTGAAAAAATCTGCATGGTAGGATAGCGCGACACGAAGTTGCGAATGTTGAGTTATGAATGAACAATGTTGAATCTTCAGGCTGGTCGGAAATTCAACATTCAGCATTCAACATTGAGCATTGAACATTGAGGAGCAGGAGGGCGTCATGAAGAAAACATGGATTGCACTTTTTACGCTGCTGGTCCCTGTTCTTGCGGCCCATCTGGTCCTTGCCGCGGGATTGTTTAAGGTCGGCGAGAAGGC
>CAZPWD010000046.1:2062-14627 GCA_964590025.1 uncultured Nitrospira sp. | reverse complement strand
CGCGTCTCGGCGCGCCAGGGTTGGGCGGGTGAGAAGCCTGGCCTTTTTGAGCATCCTGCGCGGTGCTCTTCTGTTATCCTAGATATGCGGTCCATTGCATTTCCATCATGCCACAATAGTTTTTCCGCAGCCTGTTAAACCGTACAATGCCGAATCACGCCGATGAGAATGCCTTCGATATGAAACGTATCTGATGGTCTCACGATAATTGGCTGCATCGCCGCGTTCGCAGGATGCAGCTCAATGTGCGAGCCTTTCTTGAAGTAGGTCTTGATCGTCGCGTCATGATTGACCAGCGCAACAACGGTCTGCCCGTTCCTGGCCGTCTCCTGTTTCCGCACCACCACAAGATCGCCCGGGAGAATGCCATCATCTTTCATGGATTCCCCTTTGACGCGGAGTGCAAACGTATTTCCACCACGTAACATGCTAGGCGGCACATCGATGAGTTCGGACTGGGGGACCGGCTCGATCGGTGAGCCGGCCGCCACCATCCCCGCCATGGGAATTTCAGATGATCGCCCCAACTGATCCAACGTGACATGGACCATTCCAGGAATGCGCCGCATCCCCGCTTCATAACGCGCCACCGACACGCGCGTAGTCCGCAACGCATCAGCCATTTGCTGTTGCGTCAGCCCCAGTTGTTCTCGCACTCGTTTGAGATCCGCTGGCTTCATGATGTAACCAATGGTTACATATACTGCGACAGCCTGTCAAGCTCCTTCAATGGACTCCTAATAATGAAGCAAAAACCCCAGTCTGGCGTGGAGTCTGTGCATAACTAAGTGAGAAACACCGCAGCAGGATGGGCAATCCATCGTACCGACCCAGTAAACGACAATGAATATCTAGTATTTGTAGTTTCTACTGGGTTTAACCCTTAGGACCACCATATATTGTGGTGCTATCCACAAAGAAACCAATGCCTAAATTCTAGGCAAAGTCGTCTGGGAGGTAGAGAAATGGGTAGTATTTTGGTGGCAGGGCGACCTTATTAACAGACTTATCCACAGAAGCTGGGGAGAGGGTTTTGTGAACATTTTTCTTGACCTTTTTCACATGACAAGAACCTCACGTTTCACGGTTCCTAGCCCGATCGCGGCACCAAATGCACGGCACCCGCTTTGATCGCTGCCACAACCACTGAACCTGTTTCGAGACCAAGTTCTTCTCTGGCCCCCCTTGTAATCACCGCCCGCAGGGGAAAACCGCAATCGACCGTGACCTTCACCAATACACCTTGCGGAAGCATATCGGTCACCAGGCCAGACAGGTGATTACGCGCGCTGGTGACTCCCCTCCCCGCCTGCTCGAGCAAGACATCTTCTGCGCGAATGCAGACGTAGACGGCCGAGCCACTCACGTCCGCTCCTAAGCCCTTCAGCGTCGTCCCGTTCACCAACAGGGTCGCCAACCCATTGTCGTTCGCGACTACTTGACCCTGCACGACGGTCTCGATCCCGACGATCTGCGCAACCTCCGCATTGGCCGGCCTGGAGAACACCTCCTGCGGCGAACCGACTTGCAGAACCTGCCCGGCACTCATCACGGCAATGATGTCGCCCAGCGTGAGGGCTTCGGCCCAGTCGTGCGTGACGACCACCGCCGGAATTGTAAGCTGCTTGAGCAGCGTGCGCAGCTCGCCGCAGAGCTTTGCGCGTGTCGGCACATCCAAAGCCGACAGGGGTTCATCGAGCAACAAGAGCTGAGGCCGTCTGGCGATCGCACGCGCAAGCGCCACACGTTGCTGTTGCCCACCCGACAACTGCGCCGGCTTGTACTGTTCGAGCCCCTGAAGCTGCAACAAGTCGATCAGCTCACGGACACGCTCTCGTCGTGCCGCAGTCGGTACATCGCTCAATCCATATTCAATGTTTCCCGCTACCGTATGCATGGGAAAGAGCGCGTAGTCCTGCGGCATGTAGCCTATCCGCCGCGCTTGCGGCGAGAGCCGAATGTTAGACGCCGCATCAACCCAGGTCGTCGAACCAAATTGAATCCGCCCTTCTTCCGGCCATTCCAATCCGGCAAGACAACGCAGCAGGGTCGTTTTCCCAGATCCTGATGGGCCGAAGAGAATCAGGACTCGCGGAGGATCCAGCGGGAGACCCAGCTGTGCAACAGCCGTAAACCGACCGGGAAAGGTCTTGCGGCAATCAACCGTCAACGCTGCGGCCATACCGCCCAGACCTTTCGATTCATCGCATAGACCAGCAGCAACACGCCATAGGAGACCGCGAGCAACAACAGAGCCGTCTTAGCAGCCCCGGCATAGTTGAGAGCCTGCACCTCATCATAAATATCAATCGAGACGGTTCGCGTCTCTCCCTGAATGTTGCCGCCGACCATGAGCACCACGCCGAACTCCCCGAGCGTATGGGCAAAACTCAGGACCACACCGGTGATGAGGCCTGCTACCGACAGCGGAATAATCAGCCGAAAGAAGGTCTTGAGCTTCGATACCCCGAGCGTCCAGGAGGCTTCGATCAACCGGCGATCGACTTGCTCAAAGGCTGCGGCAAATGGTTGCACGGCAAACGGCAGACTGTAGAGAATCGACGCGAGGAGCAGACCTTCGAAGGTAAAGGGGAGCGGATGCCCGACCACGTCGCTGTAGAATCGACCGACTGGGCTGTGCGGACCGATCGCGACCAAAATATAAAAACCCATCACCGTCGGAGGCAGAACAAGCGGTAACGCGACGACCGACTCGACAATGAACTTCCAGCGCCATTTCGAAAAGGTGAGCCAATAGGCGATGGGCAGTCCAATGATAAGCAAAACGGCCGCCGTAAGCAGCGCGAGCTTGAAGGTGACGGCAATCGCAATCCAGTTCATCGATTACCTCGGCGATGGAACGACGAAGCCATAGCGTTTCATCATTGTCTGCCCCTCGGCACCCTGGATAAACGAGAGAAAGGCCTTCGCACGTTCTTGGTTCTTCCCACCCATGAGTATCACCGCGCCTTGTTCGATCGGTGGATACGCATCGGCAGGAATCTCCCAATAGTGGCCCGCTGCCTGCATCGGCGGTGCGAGCGCCAGCGACAACGCGATAATCCCGACGTCCGCCGCGCCGGATTCGACGAACTGGGCGGCTTGAGAAATGTTCTCTCCGAGCACCAGCTTGTCTTTGAGGCGATCATAGACCTGCGCATGTTCCATGGCCGCGACTGCGGCACGACCGTAGGGGGCATGTTTGGGATTGGCGATGGCAATCTTCCTGATCGTCGGTTCACGCAAGATCTCCAGGCCCTTGGAGAAGTCTAGGTGCGACCCGTTGCCGGTCCACATGACAATCCGCCCGACAGCATACTGATAGAGCGAGCCAGGAACGGTCAGACCAGCTTCTTCCAATTTCCTGGGGTATGCGATGTCGGCGGAGAAGTAGAGATCGAAGGGGGCTCCATTTTGAATTTGCGCGTAGAAATTGCCGGAGGATCCGAGCGTCAGCTTCACGTGATTGCCGGTTGTTTTTTCGAACTCAGCCACGATTTCTTTGAAGGCGAAATTCAAATCTGACGCCGCCGCAATCGTGATCTCCTCAGCGACCGAGCGGTTCACGCCTGTGATGGCGAACAGACACAACACGAGAAAGACTCGAATCAAAGGCTAACCTCCTTACACTCTGACTCTCATCTGAAGATAAAAATAATCCGTATCTTTGTTCCCGCCAGCGGGTAAATTGGCGGAAGCGGGGAGCCGGTCAAAATAGGATCCCTTGAACCAATGATCGTACCCGGCATCAAAATCCAGGTTTTGGCTGACGGCCCATTGCACACGAAATTCCAGATCATGACCTAAATAGTTTCCTGCCCCTCCTGTGGAATCTTGTAATAGGCCACCCACATACACCCCGCGCGCTTCCGCCAAATACCAGAACCGTTGCTTGACTTGCACTGTCCAATTTGGGGCAGGTTGAACAATCAGCCTCCAACCGGGAGAACTGATGTTGGACCGGACAAATGGTCCGAAATTTCCCGTGGGTATCAAATCAAATCGACGGTCGCCGAACAGGAAATCAAAGTTTCCGTCCTGGCTTCCTCCTGGGGTGCGAGTGCCGCTGGCGTAGGTATACTGCGCCAAAAAACGAGGAGACCAAGGCAGATTTAACGTATACCCAGCTTCAGCGTTTGGGTTATAGGCAAAATGATCGACGTTGCCTAAGCGTCCTGTTTGAATGGCCCCCTCGAATTCATAATCGAATTCGTTGATCGCGGGAGACTTGAATAGGCGCAGGCCGAACGTACTATACGTACGGTGAAGATTTTTATTTTGGAGTTGTTGATCGTTTAACCCGAAATAAAAAGCATTCACGTTGAACCAGGGGAGGTGCTGGCTCTCCACGTAGGTCCCCCAGAACACACTATTTGCGTTCTGCCCGTCGAGTTTCACCTGATCCCGAATGACCGGTTCCACCAAAAAGGCCCTGAACCGCCAGGTTTGGCCTTGGCCTATTTCCCAATGGACCCCATCGAAGGCATTCGTGGTATTTCGGAAATCATTTCGGGCGACGTATCGACGCTTTCCGAAATCCAGGGTCATACGACCGAAATGCAAGTCCGTTCGCAATCCGCTCCCCCCAACATTGTCCAGGGTCAATGACCCGAATAACTGCAAAATATCCCATTCGTTGACCGTCGTGTTATTCACGAAATCCCCCTGGTCATTGTTCCAGTAGGCCCGTGAATCCTGCCCTTCAAAGAGAAACCGGAAGGGGCCATTGCCCAATCCAAAGCGCAGCCTGGATCGGAGGACCACCTGGGAATCAGTTCGCCCACCTCCATCTTTTTGGGTGGATCGCCAGGGATGGTCATAACTTTCGAATCGCGTCCGATTTTCGATGCCCAAATCGACAAAATCCGGCAAGTTCATTGCTGTCTTGAGATACCGGTTCCATTTGGTCTCTCGGCCTAGGATGAGCACGGCATCAGCCGTTTCTTTCCAATTTTTTTCGGTCTGTCCTTCTGCTCGCTTCCTGATTTCATCGATTAAGCCAGACAGGTCGGAATAGTTCGAACCGTTCTCTGCAGTGGTGAACGAGGGTGATACAGACGGTGGCTCCTCGGCCAGCGCGACACTAGTCGAAAGCAGCATCGCCATCCCTAGCAGGATGCTGAAAAAGTCCGCCAGCTTTGTTCTCGCGTCGCTCAGAGGCTCAACGTACCGAAGCGTACGCCTCGCCGCTTCGCTCGCTGCGGCCGCGCCGGACAGCCATTTTGAGCATCCTGCATGCTGTTCTTGCGCCATTGCCATTCGTAAGATCACAGTGGGGGTTGAACACAAACTGAGTTTTTCTGCAGCCTGCGAAGGCTGCCAGTCCGATCACGGAGGGCCTTCTGTCAGCCGACACGCAGCGCATGGAGCTTTCCTGTTTCGCTCGTGTCATACCCGCCCAGCGCCTCGATCTCATTTCGAAACGGGCGGCTGACGAGGGTCTCGAACAAGTGGGCTAACGTCGGATGGGACTTCAGATACGGTTTGGGTACGACAAGGTCGTAGCGCGCAGCTTGAAGCGGTACGAAATCGAGTTCAAACAGTTGCGCAGCGGATCGAATCCCGATGCCTACATCCGCCTGCCGGCCTGCAATCGCGCGCGCAACTTCGAAATGCGAGGCGACGATCGTGCCATAGCCCTTCACCTGATCCTGATTGATTCCCGCCGCGCGCAACCGCTGATCCAGCAACAGTCTGGCCCCAGCTCCCTCTTCCCGATTCACGAGTGTGACGTAGGGATCGGCTACGTCGCTGACCGCACGGATAGACTTGGGATTACCCGCTCGAACGAGCAAGCCCTCTTCCCAGGTCGCGAACGTGACGACCTCATAGTTCGAACCTTTCAGCGCACGCCGGAGGAACGGCAGGTTTGATTCCCCGGTCGTCGGGTCGAAGAGATGCAGCCCTGCAACATGCACCTCGCCATGCTGCAAGGCCCCAAGCGCCGCCATACTCCCCATCGTCCAGCCGACTACGGAGGTCTGATCCTTCCGCTGCCGCAAATGAGCGCCGACGAGAAAGATCGCTGGATCACAACCGGCCACAGAAATTTCCTGTTCAATGGCCTGACGATCTCGCGAGAGGTTCACTTGCACCGTGGTGCCCGATGCCTGGCCGTGCGCATCCGCTGCATACCCATCGGCAGGCACACTGTACGAAAGCACCTCACCCAATTCCGTGACGGGCCGCACGACCATACGAGTCCCTACCCTGGCTACCTTCACACGAATCGCCGAAATCTTCTCATTGCGCTGGGGGAGACTCCCGATCAATTTCCCTTCAACGACATCGTGCGCCTCCGCAAGACTGAAGAGATCTTCCACGCGACAGCCCAACACAGCGGCCAGTCGAAGCGCGACCGCCGTGGTGGGTAAATAGAGATGAGATTCGATTGCGGAGACAGCCTGCCGTGTGATCCCGGATTTTCCGGCAAGTTCGCCCTGCGAAAGACCTTGGGTGACGCGAATATCTTTTAGATGATTCTGGAAATGTTCAACAGATTCCGCTCGGTGTGCCTGTCCCATAGTGAGATGTTAAATAGCATGTATACATGTTATTATGCAAGAATACAGTCTGCTAATGATCAGAGTACGCCACATTTTCAATCAGGATGTAATAATCATAATTCATCTCTATATTAATGATTAATAGAGTAAATACAGCATGATTCTTCCATCGTTGATAATCGACGTCCATATAGAGTGCAGATAAATAATTAATCATGACCGGAATAGTATGATATTAAACTTCCGTCGGCAGGATGCGGAAAACCTAGCCGCGCGAGAATGGCGGGAAATGCGAGACGGGCGAGGGGTCGAGGTCCGAAGTTCGAGGTTTTCGGAACTTCGAACTCTGAACTTCGAACTTCGGATCGCGCCTTTTTCGCATGTCTCGTGCGTCCAGCGCCACGCTGCGTGGCTCTGGCGGACCTTTTCAGCATCCTGCTACACTTCACAGCACCCTCTCGTCGGAACACTACGTTCTCACTCAAAGGAGGACCACGATGCACCGTTGTTGGAACGGAATCATTACGCGACTTCTGAGCTCATCCTTCCTGACTCTATCGCTCATGTCGTTGCCAGCCTCTGCAACAGACCAATTCGGCACCCCGAAAGGGAATGAAGGTACGCGCATCTTCAAGGCCACGGAACATCCACACTACAGCGGGCAGTTTCACCTTTCAGGTCAAAAGGCGACCCTGATTGGAAGCATGCAGGATCGCGCACCGTGGGACCACCTCGACTATGCCGGCAAACACCTGATACCGGTTCAAGGTTCCATCGACATCCAGGCGAACGAACTCACGAACAGCGGCCAGGTCATCGCTGAATTTGTCGAGGGAGCCAACCGTTATCGGATCGTCTTTGATCGGTTTGCCGCGAAAGCTCCGTTCCAGGATGGAGGCATTGCGACCAGAATCTATGAACATGGGGACTCCGGCAACGGCGATCCACTGTATCCGAAAACGTGGCTGTATCTCGGTGGGTGGGGAACTGCCACCATGCACAAGAACGATCAAGTTCTCTACAAAGACTATGATGCCCATTTCATGGTAATGGAACGGTCCCGCGATCCAAAAACCCATGAGGTTCGCTATCCCGTGAATCGAACGCTGCCTGGGGGGGAAACCGATCCAGCCGGAATGGAAATCGATCTCTGGGTCCGATCGAAGGAACAAAACACGAACAACTTTCCCCCATTTGAAACTTTTGTCCATCTCTGTTGGGATGAAGTGACGTGGCGGAGCGCTCAATGAGGGTGTTGGCCAAAGCCCTCCTCAGTGTGATGGTCGCGATTCCTCTGGGATTCGAGACTATGTCGACTCAGGCAGAGACCGCCTCTTCTGCGTCTGCGTGGAACTTTGATCGTGAGCAGCCAGGCACACTTCCCAGCGAATTCTCAATTGGAACTTTGTTTGATGGACGGCCCGCGGGCAATTGGCAGGTCCTCGCGACTGAGCGTGCGAAAAGTCCCCCACATGTGCTCGCCCAGCTCATGGCCAAAGGAGCCGAACATGCCTACAAAGTGGTGCTGATCAAGGAAGTCATCGCCTCTGATCTCAATCTTAAAGTGTCGTTCTTGCCGATCCAGGGACAGGCGGACATGGGTGGTGGTCTGATTTGGCGGGCGACCGACGATCGCAATTACTATCTGGCGAGAGCCAACCCGTTGGAACAAAACATTCGAGTGTATCGGGTCGTGAAAGGCATTCGACACCTGTTAGAAAACTTCGACCAGACGATTACCGTGAAGCAGTGGCACACACTGAGGGTCACCCATCAAGGCTGCCGCGTGAACATCTTCTATGACGACAAGCAGGTCTTCGATCTCTGTGACAAGACCTTCCACGCCGGGATGATCGGACTATGGACGAAATCCGATGCCGTCACCTACTTCGATGATCTCCAGTTGCAGCATATGAAATGAAGCTCCCCGCAGCAAGCTCCGGGGTATTCGGCGAAGGAGAATGACCGCAACCGAGACAATGAACTCGCCGCAATCTGTGTCCTTCACTGAAGCCGTTCGCTTCTGGCTGAAACTCTAACCCGCATTATTCATGAACGATGCGGACTAGACCTCCCTCTTCTGCTCCGCTACACTTCATCGCGGTCACTAGCAGTTTTCGGAAAAACTCGGTTTTTGAACGACACGCTGCTGTGATAATACGCAGGGTGATAGTGCCTGAATAGTCAGCAGGATGCTCAAAAAGGCCGTTCAGCGGGCCGCAGCTCCGAGGCTGCCCCTCGTTTCACGTTTCACGCCTCACGTTTCACGGCTCTTGGGAGCGAAGCGAGAACGAAGCTTGGTGAAAGGTGCGTCTTGGCGCACCGGGGTTGGGCGGGTGAGAAGGGCGACTTTTTCAGCATCCTGCCAGGAGAGACCTATGCGGGACGAAAGAACGACCAATTACTACGCGGTACTTGAACTTTTTCCTACCGCCACGCTTGCCGATATTAAGAAATCCTGGCATGAACAACTGCAAGTTTGGCACCCGGATCGCTTTAATCATTCACCGGCATTGCACCGCAAGGCGGAAGCCCGGACACAACTGATCAACCAGGCCTACCAAACACTGAGCGACCCCACCTTACGCACCCGCTACGATGCTGCCACGCAGAACGCTCCCTCCACCACGCCCCCCGCACGTCCGTCTCCTCCCCCACGTCCGCAACCAGCCCCGCGATCCCGGCAGGACCCTCGCGGGCCCCAGTCCCTCATGATGCTCTCGCGGCAAGGCCAACCCAAGACCATGGTGCCGGCCATTACAATGCTCGTCGACACCCGCGAACACCTCCCCTACGAGTTTCAGGGTCTTGTGCGTATCGCCGGGACCATTCGCCGCACGCTGCCGGCGGGCGACTATGCCATTGCGGAAGCGCCGGAGATATTTTGCGTGGAGCGCCGGCGCGTGGAAGAATTCAATACGATTTTCTCGAATCCCTCCGATAATCGCCCGCCTTTTCTGCAAGAACTCGAACCACTCCTCGCCTTCCCGCATCGGTTTCTAGTGATCGAAGGAACGATCCAATACAGCAAAGGTGGAGGGCGGTTAGGCCAATATCACAAGAACGGCATGATGGATTTCCTGGATGCGCTGACGGCGAAATTTGGGATCAAGATCGTGTATTCAGATAGCCGGGAAGAAGCCGAAGAACGAGTCGCCAATCTCGCGGCCCTGCACTATGCCTACTACTTCGCCGAGCAACAGGGATTCGGTCGCTGTCTTCAAGAGGATGACCTCTAAGAGCTAATGGCGTATGGCTTATAGCACAAGCAAAGAGAATCCCATGCATTTCTGTTTCGTGCCATAGGCTATACGCAATATGCTATCAGCTCTGCTCTCCCCTACACACCCGTTCCAAATCCGACCTGCCGCCACGCTTCGTATGTGACCACCGCCACTGTGTTGGAGAGATTGAGACTCCGGTTTCCCTGGACCATGGGTATGCGGATACACTGGTGCTCGGCGACCCTCCCCAAGATCTCTGACGGCAACCCGCGACTTTCCGGACCAAAAAGAAACACATCGCCTTTTGCATACGCAGTTAAGTCGTAGCGTTGCGTGCCTTTCGTGGAAACGGCAAACAAGCGGCGACCGTTGAACCGCTCCGCACACTCGGCCCAACTGTCGTAGATAGTGATCGTGGCAAATTCGTGATAGTCCAGTCCTGCTCGCAGCAATTGCTTATCCTCCAGCGTAAAGCCAAGCGGCTTCACGAGATGTAGCTTTGCGCCGGTATTGGCGCAGAGTCGGATGATGTTGCCGGTGTTCGGGGGAATTTCCGGTTGATACAGAATGACGTCGAACATGGCGGAGATCGGAGCCTATGGCTGATGGCTAATGGACTATAGCATGAACAAAGAGAATCCTGATCGCTCGTACCATCGGCCGGTTGCATTTGTTTGACGCAATAGGCTATCTGCCATAATGCCATACGCTCTTCAAGTTTCGGATGCTGTGGTCCATTCCAACATCACATGGCTTCTTGGTATAGTGAATCTCGATGCAGCTCCCCGCAGCAGCCTACTCCGCCGAAGTAGTCACTTCGGCTACGAAAGCCGGAAGCTACGGGGTATTCGACGAAGGAGAATGAAAGAATGTCCACACCTTCATGAATAGATCGTTGCCATTTCACATACAAGACCGTGTCGTCCGGCCAAGACATCACCCCATCGCCATGCTTGTTGGTGTGCCACTGATGTTGACGTTGACGATGGGTCCCTTCGCGTTCGCGGAAGATCCACAGGTGCGTTCAGAGGAGCAAGTCACCGAAAATGCAAGGGCGATGTGGGAGAGTGGTGCGATCAACCCTGCGATCGAGATCCTTGACCAAGGGATTCAAGACCACCCTCACGCACTCACGCTCCAGAAGTTACGCGCCGATATTCTTGCCACATCCCGAGGTCCCCGAGAGGCGGTGGAGGCCTATGAGACGGTCCTTGCCAGGGCACCAAACGCGCTGGATGTCCGATGGGCCAAGTGGAGTGTATTGACTCGGTCGGGACAGGGAGAGGAGTCCATTGCCGAGTTAGGGCGCATCGCAAGGGTCGATGTTCAGAATCCCTTGGTGCATTTGCGGCTCGCGCAAGAACTTCGAAAACTCGATCGCCTTGAGGAATCGCTCGAATCGTACAAGAAGGCCGTGGAACTCGTTCCGGATTTGCTCGGCTGGCGATTGGCGTTGGCCCGCGCGCGGTTCGACGTCCTGGATTATCAGGGCGCAGATACTGACGTGCACTACGTGTTGCACAAGGCGCCGCCTGGCTCTCCACTGGAGATCCCTGCCAAGAATTTGCTCTCACAAATCAATGGAACCTCCATCGATCGAGGCCGGCGTTTCAATCCCGTTCTGAACAAAGACATGACAGGGGCACAGCGCAAGGAATGGGCCTCCATTCGCGCGGAGGCATGGAGACTCTTCTCTACGGGCCGATATCAGGAGGCCGAGCCGATCTATCACAGACTGCTGGCCCTCAATCCCCATGATGCTCTAGCCAATTATCAATTAGGGCTGACCCTCATGCAGCTCGGCCGGTGCAAGGACGCACTAACCGTGTTTGGGAAAATGTCCAACCTCGATCCCACCGACGAAGACTATGCGGACACGGTGTTTCGGATGGGCCAATGTCTCGTGAAGTTGGAACAGTGGGAAGACGCGTTCGTCCATTTTCAAACCCTCTATGACGCGGCCGTCGAATTTGAAGCAAACAACAAGGACGTTGCACTTCCATCTGGAACGCGTGTGCTCGATAAAGGGAAACTTGCACGGTGGCTCGAGAAAGTGCGGCCCCATGTTCCCGAATTGGCAAAGCTGAAGGCTGATGAGGCCGCAGACCGCACTCCCTCAGGCGATTCGTCTCCTGCCGCAGCCCTTCAGGAGAAAGACCTGTATGCAAGAGCCGTCGAGCGGTTTAAATCGCAAAAACCACTGGACCAGCAGGCGTCGCTCATGGGCAGAGACGCCGACTTCAGTTGGTTTCGATTTGTCATCCCGGCGAGCAAGGTCGTGCGGGATGATTTTCCCACCGGCGCCCATGAATTTATTCCCCTGAGCCCGGAGGATAGCTTTTCCACCACACAGACAGAGATCTACTTGGTCTTTGGACTGGTGTCGGCCTCGTATGATGCGGTGCCCCTCACCGCACGCTGTTTTTTGGAAACATCCGAGATAACTGGAGAGCAACACGCCGTCGCACAGGACCACGTCCTGACGTCCATGAATGACCAGTCCGGCTATTTCATGTTGACCCCTCCTAAAACTGGATGGCCCGCTGGCCTCTACTACTGTGGGTTGTTCGCAGGAGAGCGGACGTCCGCAGATACCCTGGTGGACGAAGTCAGGTTCCGTATCATTGCGCCACCTCAGTCCTCGCAACACACGCGGCACAAATGAGTACGTACCGCGTGAAACGTGCCCGCGAAGATCTCCGTATCTCGTGAAGCGTATCTCGTTATTCACGCGGGACTTGCGAGAAAAGCGAGACGGGTCGGAAGTTTCATCTTCGCCAGTCGCGCACGTCTTGCTTGTCTCGCTCACGATTCACGAACGACGCTTCACGCACG
>CAZPWD010000046.1:0-1962 GCA_964590025.1 uncultured Nitrospira sp. | reverse complement strand
GTCGCGCACGTCTTGCTTGTCTCGCTCACGATTCACGAACGACGCTTCACGCACGACGAGGACCAAATGCCTAGCTCTCTTGATTGAGCAATTCCGGCGATTCGCTTCTGCCCGAACGGGTCTTCAGCAGTTGGATGAGTTCAATTCGTAGCGTGCTATTCAACCGTTGCCGTGCCTCAAGCGGCAGGCGAAGAAACTCCACCCCGAACTCACAACCCTGGACCCACTTGATCGTGCCGAGGTCAATGGACAGCGCCGGCGTCTGATCGGGGAGCAGGACACTCACGCGCACCTCACTGCCGCAGAGAACCTCTCGATCGCACATGACGGAGCATCCCATTAGCGACAGGTTGGTCAGAATGCCTTCGCCGACAAATGGGGCCCCACCGAAGATGACAGGATAGAAAAGCGGGAACCGATGATAGATCCGAGAATAATGACGTGGCGCCATCACCGCCTCCTTGACGCCGGATTGTACCGAGGCGGGCGCTGTGAGTGGTATCCTACCTTGGGAGGGGGCCCATTAAGCCGTGAGACGTGAAAGGTAAAACGTGAAACGCATTCGAAAAGACCGTCGTTCGTGAAACGTGAGGTGTATCTCGTTGAATAGAGGACCGGCTGGTCTCTTTCGTTTGTTTGGTTTATCTCGCTTGTTTGCTTGAACCAGACCAACCAGAAGAATTAAATAGACCAGATGGACCAGATCAACTTTCAAAGCACGATCGACGATGATCGGACGTGGGTGGGACTGGGGCATCAGAACAGTTGATTGTTTCCGTTAATTCCCACCATATGCAGCTTAGCCTTCCTCTTAGCTATGACATAAATAGTACTTCTCTTTCGAGGGACCACGTCATATCCTACACTGACAGCGCAAGAGGGATATCGAGTCATCGGAGAAGGACAGATGATGCGCCGAAGGAAGCAACCTGATCCTATAAAGGTGTTCGTGGCTTGCGCCTTGAGCCTCTGGTCCTTCGTACCGGCGGAGCGCACTGGTATCTCACAGGCGCTTATGGGAAACAACGAACCTCCGACATTTGTGACGTGGCCCGAGAAGGGCTTGGGACTTTCGATCGACTTAACCGGTTTCAAGAAAGACATCGACCAAGTAAAACCGGACGGTCGCCGCTATCTCACGGCCTCACATCCTACGACAGGACTCAACGTGGCGATCACCCTTGAGAAAGTCCCTACCCAGGCTTCAGCACAAGGATGCAGGGAACAGCTCCAACTGATACAGAAAGGCCCGCTAGCCACCCATGGGCAAGATATCAAACTCAGCACTGCCGGCGACATACCGACCCTTGAATATATCCTGCGCAAGTTCCAGGGAGTCCGGCTCGATCAAAAGAATATGTATGCCTGCATCGCACAAGACAACGTCTACGCCGACATCCAACTTTCGAAGATGCAATACACCAAAGCTGATGCGCCGCTCTTTCACTCGATTCTCAAATCCGTTCGCTTGCAGCCACTCCCTTCAGAGATAAGACAAACCCCGGCACCGGCACCGGTGTCAGTCCCAGTGCCAGAACCGCCCACCAGCAGGGAATTACTCGATATAGGAAACGCGCTCTACCGGCAGAACAACTACGCCCGAGCCATTCCACCCTATCAGAAAGCGTTCGATCTTGAAAAAGCAGAGCCGCAACTCGACAGGACTCTTTGGCGCGTCCTGATCGACAATTTAGGGATGACCTATAAGATGACCGGTCAACTCACTAAAGCAAGAGCCACATTTGAACAGGGACTGCAGGCCGATCCCACTTACCCGATATTCCACTACAATTTGGCTTGCACGTTTGCAGAAATGAACGACCTCGATCATGCGATGCAGTCCCTCAAGACAGCCTTTCGTCATCGCAAGAATCACAATCCTGGCGACAAGGGGATGCCCGATCCACGCCAGGACTCGTCCTTTCAGCGCTTCATGAAGAACGAGACCTTCCGTAACTTGGT
>CAZPWD010000045.1:6221-14666 GCA_964590025.1 uncultured Nitrospira sp. | reverse complement strand
CGTACCAAGGTACATCGTCACGGCCTTGGCATCGGCATCGCTAAGCCCGAGCGCCGGCATCCTGGTTTCCGGCTTCATCGCCTGCGGGTTTTTCACCCACCGATAGATCCAGGTTCCGTTCAATCTGAATCCTGCGCGGTCGAGCGCCGGCCCAACCTTTCCGCCATCTGCTCCGAGACTATGGCAACCGTTGCAGCCATACTTGTTCTCATAGAGACGTTGGCCGAGCTCCACCATCTTCGCAACCTGTTCCGGTTTCACGGTGAGATCGGGCCGGGCTACGTACACGCCTTTTCCTGGTCTCGTCTCGAAATTATTCAGTGCGGCCTGTGCGGCGTCGAGTTCTTTTTTCGCCTGCCCCATGGCTGCTAACTCTTTGGCATAGGAGGATTCGTCTGCTTCGACGTCCTTCTTGAGCGCTTCGCTCTTCTTTTCCGCCTCTTCGCTGGCTTGTTTCTCGGCCGCCTCATACGTCTTCGTCGCCTGGTCGAAATTGCCTTGGGCCGTTTGGACCGCCGCAGCCAGCTCTTTCTTCCGCTCCTCGACTTTAAACTCCAGCTTCATGCCATGGAGGCCGCGGACATAACCGACAATGGCCCAAATTTCGTCTTCGGACAGGGTGTACTTGAAGGTCGGCATGGTGGGCACGGCAAAATCATCGTCGCCGATCACGTCCCCGCCCTCACTCGTATCCTTCATGTCGCGTGAAATCGTATTAAAGATGTCTTCGTCTTTCAAGGTGCTCATCTCTGACTTGTTCGTGAGATCTTTGGGCTTCGGATCGGGCATCGAAGACCAATTGAATCCTTCGTTCTGGCGTCCACTCTCACCGTGACAGTGCGAACAGTAGTGGCCGTAGAGTTCATGCCCCTTCTGCTGCTGCTCGTTAGCACAACCCAAGGTGGCCATGGCCCAAATGCCAACCAGTGCACCCACCACTCCCAATACGTATCGACGAGCCGCCTTCATGCTGAATGCCCTTTCTTGAGCTTGCGGATCAGAACGAACTGAAATCCGAGAGCCAGGCCCACGGCGATGGCCGCATAGTAATAGCCGGAATAATCCGGTGGCGCCTCTGCGCGGAAATTCCACCAGGAGGTGACCGCCTTTTGGGACCCCTTCTCCTTCAGCTCGCCGCTTGCGTCCTTCTTGCCATCCCAGACGGCGAAGGCGATATTGATGAACCCACCTGTCGTGATCTGCGTATCTTCGTCCGGATGCTCGGTGGCGAGCGGCCGCGTAAAGACAACTTTCCATGTGCCATTGGCGTAGGCGCCTTTAGCTTTCACGTCTTGGTGCGTCTGTATTTTTAGTGTGCCAAAGCCCTTGGCATTCATGTCGACGCCTTTGTTGTCTTTGTTCTTCCAAT
Source organism: uncultured Nitrospira sp. (assembly GCA_964590025.1). Taxonomy (GTDB): domain Bacteria; phylum Nitrospirota; class Nitrospiria; order Nitrospirales; family Nitrospiraceae; genus Palsa-1315. The sequence continues at coordinate 13,297 of CAZPWD010000045.1, read as the reverse complement.
ACCAAATATTGACCGGGCCGCCTTCCACCTGCGCCATCGGCTGGCCATGCGCAAAGTGGGCTTTCTTGTCGCCCACCATGAACTCAACCGCGGCTGAATCGTCTGGATCTTCCGTCGGGTCGGCGTACTCCAAGAGAATGGCGACGTTGGTCCCGTCATGCAAAGCACGCACGTTCAAATCTTTAACTGTCGCGTCCAGAATACGATTCGGCCAATGGACTTGAGGCGACATCGGGAATCTCGCCAGGGTCGCGCTGTTCCACACCGCCGCAGTCGGGTCATCGGCCGGCAGGCCGCCCTTCACCATCGGAGCGCTGACCGAGACGCTTTCCGTTGTTGAGACGGGCGGAGCAGTGGCCGCGACCTTTTCCTCGGCAGAGACGGGCTGCACAATCAGGAATCCCACGGCAAGCCATACACCGACAACGACATTCGGAACCCTTCGACTCAGACCATGCTTCATAAGTTCCATCTTTCTCCGTCTCCCACTGGGCGGGTCTGATTGCCTTCTACTGCGCGCATTTTCTCACCCACCCAACCCCGGCGACTACTTCACCCGCCCGCCCTGAGTCTGCCAAGACAGCCTCTTCGCCCAGGGATGCGCCCCTCCCCGGACGAGCACCTTCTTGGGGCCGCGCATTTCAACGATAGTCTTCCTCAACTCTTCAAGGGGCGTACGGGCTTGTCTCCAACTGCGCGCGCCATCCCAATCCCCATTCCATTTTCCAGGGGTAGCCTGGTCGATCCTCGATTGCGCGCGTCGAACGAGCACATTCCTATCGTGCGCGTTCCGCGAGCAGGAGGATGACCAGGCTACCCCACTATTCCCACGTTCTCGGCGATTGATGCGCTCCATCGTACTCGCCCATAATGATTTTCCAGATCCATTCGTCAGGAAGTTCGACTTCCCAGCGAGGCATTGCGGATTTCCATGGCATCCCTTCGATCGGGAGGCCGACGCCGCCCTTCTTGATGCGCCAGAAGAGATAGCTTTCCTGGAGCTGGGCGATCGTCGTTGAATCGGAGAAGTTGGCCGGGGGAGGATTGAATCCCCTGGCTGCCGGACCCTTGCCATCGAAGTTTCCGCCGTGGCAGGGGGAGCAGAACGCAGCATAGAAGCCCTTCCCCTGCTGGATGGCATCCGGTGTCTTGGCAACCGGACTCGACAAGCCGGTATATTCGCCTGGCGGCGCCGGATGAATCGTCCGGTTTTCTGATGGCGGCGCATCGCTTACCGCCGTACTGCTATAGGTTTGCCAGCCCACCAGCAAAGGGAACAGAATCAGGACGCCGTAACGCAATACTTGAAGCCCGCCGATATTCTCTCCCGTCAGGAACCGTTGGATCGGGCCCCAGAAGGCCTCTTTGGACTCTGCGCTCAATGTGGCGAAGATCACAAAGCCCGATGTCGTCAGCAACAGATAGAGAAAAACAAGACTGGCCGGCAGCGGCGCCGAGCCAGGGATATTGGGCACGACAAACTTCAAGATCGCATAGGCGATCACATTCAAAATGATGAGTCTGATCAACGGCCCCATATGTTCCTCCTCAGTGCGCTTGCGCCACGGCCACTGAACCGGACTGGGCTGCCTTCACCGGAGCAGCAGGCGCCTGTCCCGGCGCGTCCAGTTCCGCTACAGTGACAGAAATCGGTTCCCCGCTCATCTGCTGCAGAAATGCAATGACCGAGAGAATCTCATTCCTGGACAGCCCGATCGGATTCTTATTGATGTAGGGCATCTTGGCCGGATACTCCTTCGCCACGCCTTCATGGCGATAGTCGAGATAGATATAGGCCTGCGGTTGCGTCAAACTTTCAAAAAGAAACTCGCGGCTCAACTTGGCCCCGATCCCCTTCAGGTCCGGGCAACGAGCTGATTCGCTGGGGCCGATGGTATGGCAGAGCGCGCATTGGCCCTTACTAAAGAAAATTTTCTGCCCGATGGTCGCCATGTCGGTCGGCGTTTTCACCGTGGCAATATCGAATTTCTCCTCGACGGGCGGCAACGATGCCATTTGCGGCACCGACAACGCGACGAGCGTGAAAAGGCCAAGCACAATCGCGACAAATCCGATGACCCGGACGAACGAGGCGCGAATGAAGAGGAGGATCAGGATCCCGCACCCCACCACTGAGAGACCAATCAACTGCAACTTGACAACTTCGCTCATATGTCCCCTTCGGGTAGTTAGAAGTGCTGAGTTCTAAGTGCTGAGTTCAACTCAAAACTCATAGCTCATAATTCAGAACTTGGGCGCCTTCGGTCCATCGAGCGCACTCGACGCGCCTGCCATCGCCGGCATGCCGTGCGGCAACTCGCCCTTACTCGATGCACTAGGCGCTTTCGCCTTATCGCCCATCGTGGCCACCCAGAAGATGAAGGCGACAAGCATGCAGAAAAAAAATGTGCACAAGGCCATGATCCCAGCAGCAGAGCCGAGCGCCGGTGAAAACGCGTATGGCGACGTATCGCGGAGCACGCCATAGACATGCCAATGAACGCGCGAGGACGACCGTGCGTAGCCCATCAGCGTCATCAGGAGGATGACCATGACCGCGTTGAGGACAAGGGCGTAACCGGCTCGGGGAGGCATCTTGCCCCAGACCATTTCCGTCGTGGTCTTGGCACTCTTTAGCAGTAAGGCCGTCAGCGGAGTGATCGTCAACATGACAAAGAGCACGATCAACACCTGTGACGTCGAGAATAGATTGATGCGAATGATAGCGGGAACGAAATACCCCCACACGCCGAGGACAATCACCGCGATCGCCGCGCAGGCAAGGACGCCGCCCATGATCGCTTTGGCGACCTTGGCCCAGCCAGCGGTTTCCTGCTTGCCGGCCCGCCAATACATGATGAAGCTCATGAATGTGACGAGGATCATCAGATTCGCCACGGTCATCTTGGCCGACATGACGCCGAACACGCCAAGAAGCGGATGGTGGCTGCCCCCCATCTTTCTCGCTTCTTCCATACTTGCCACAAGCGAGTGGGGCGTCATCCAGACACCCAGGCATAGCAGCAGAGCAATCAACATCGCCAACATCGGCTTCCGGTATTTCATATGAGAGCCGGGGAGGCGATAGGTGATCCCCAGCCAGAAATAATAATTCGACCCGAGAAAGAGCACTCCGATGAGCATGGCTTGTAGAATGAACAGCCACGACAGGAATCCTCCCATCAGCGTAATGCCCATCTGCTGGTTGTACTGGTAAATTTCACGCATGAGCCAGTAGCCGGCAAAAGGGAGCGCCAACAGACCGAATACGCCGATGAAGTTCCCGACATAGCCCATCCAGTCGTAGTGGTCCCGCTCTTCCGTGTTCGTGGCAGACAAATAGCGAATCCCAGCATAGGCGCCACATATGTAACCACCGAGCACCACATTCGCAATCAGGCGGTGAATATTCACCGGCCACCAGGTCGGATTCCAGGTCGCAGCCCAGGCCCGCGCCATATCCGATCCCTCGGCAAGTACGACGGGACTGGCCTGGAACGTCGCCCAGGAGTTCGGTACGACCATGATGAAGAACGCGAAGAAGTTCAGCATGAAGCCGAGGAAAATATGAAACGTCTTCTTGCCGCCATCTTGCATCGCATCCCAGCCATACCAATAGAGGTACAGCGTCACGGTCTCGACCAAGAAGAGGAGGCAATAGACAATAAAAGACGGGAAGAAAATATCGGTCAGGTAGTTCATCAACTTGGGATAAAACGAGATCAGCAGGAACAGCAGGATGCCGCCGAAGAGCGCCGTTGTGGCATAGGCGGAGGTCAGGAGCTTGGTGAATTCCTTGGCTAATTTGTCATAGCGCTTTTCGCCGCTCTTCCAGGCGACGACTTCGCACAACCAGGCGAAGATCGGCACACCCAGCACAAATCCCGCGAGCAGCAAATGGAGCTGCGCGACAACCCAGACGAGATTACGGCTGCCGACATAGGGAACGTCACGATACTCGGTCGCGGCTGCCGGCGCGGCATCTGCCCCAAAGACCAGCGCGGGAAGGCTGAGGAGGCCCGCTGCCATCACAAGCCCCAAGAGCGTCCCCCCATGATCGCTGCCGCTCCGGAGAAGCCTCTGAATCCATCTACCCTGATGTCGCATTGCCCTCACCTCATCATCTCCCGTGTTACGGTTTCACGGCGGCAGGCGGAGCCGGTTCTGTTTCTTCCGGCGCTTTCTCTGCTTCTTTGCCTGCCTCGCCTTTTTTCTTACTCTTCGCTTTTTCCAGTTCGGCTTTTGCCCGCTGTTCTACCAGCAACTCGACCCGCGCCGCAAGCTGTGTAATCATCTTTTCGTCTTTATTCAGCGTCTCAAGCGGCTTGAATGCAGGCTCTGCCTTCACTTCCTCCTTCTTGCAACAGTCGTGCGGGAGCGGTGTAAACACCGGAAGAGAAGACCAGAACAGGAGGGACATCAGAACGGCCACACCGGACAATGCGGTCAGCATCAATCCTTGATCCCCCGGCACCCGCATCAGATCCCAGCGGGCGATCAGCCCTTCATAATTCTCTGCGGCAAGCCGTGCCGACTGCACCGTGCCCCGAATCGCCCGTCCCACGAGCGAGAAGCCGATGACTAACAACAACAGAAGCGCTCCTGTAGCCACAGTGCCCCAAAGGGTCAGCTCAATACTGATTCGCTCCGGAACAGGAGTTCCCTCCAGAAAGCCCGTCTCAAATATCGAATGGGCGGCAGAGATTGCGGCATCAGTGGTCGCACTCTCAACCACCCAGAGGATCGGCACAAAGATGGCGCCGACCAATGCGCACTTCCACCAGAGCGTCAGCCCCAACCCATCTGGCGGCTCGCGCCGCAACCGCTCGAGGAAAACCGTTCGTCCCGCGATCCCGAGCGCCCAGATGTCGATCGGAATCGCCAGCAAGAACAGCAACGCGATGCCGGCTCCTTCACCGATGTGTGATTCCAATCCCAGAGTGATCGTTGGAAGCGCAAACACCGTGACCGGACTCGCCAGGAGCATCAAGAACGCGAGAAAGATTCTGGTTTCAAAATGCACGATCCCAAGCGCCAGAAAAAGCACGGCGAAGGCAAGCTTGATCGGCAAGCCGGTCCAGAAGGCGGGCCAGAGAATGCCGAGCCCGAGCTTTGAGGGGGACATCTGATCGTTCATGCAAGTACCCAACGAGGAACCACAGCGAGTCCGGATGACTTCAGCGTTCTGCACGCATCGTTCAGCATTAGATTCACATCGGCAGGATACTCAAAAAGGCCAGACTTGTCGTTCGTGAAAGGTGAAACGTGAAACGTGAAAAGTCCGGATGAATCCGGAAACGAACGACGCTTCACGAGATACGCTTCACGGGCTTCGAGAACGCAGCTGGCGGACTTTTTCAGCATCCTGCTAATCCAAAAACTCTCGATTGATAATAGCCGACACCGTGAAAATCAGGATCGAAACCATGAACATCACCCATAAGGTAAGGGCAATGGGGCGCTTGAAAATATTCCGCTCGGGGTCGCGGTCGATAAAGGGCAACGCAACCAGCAAAACCCCAAGGAGGCTGGGAAATGCTATCGCGCCGAGAAACTGCCCAAACTCACCGGAAAACATCTTCAGACGCAGGTGCTGAAATAAGAACAAGAAGTACCATTCCGGTTCCGGGTGATAATCGCCCGGGTCAGGCGTCGCCTCGTCCAACAAGACCACCGGCTCCCAGAAGGCCAGCGCACAGATGGAGGCAAACACCACCGCCATCCCGACGACATCCTTCCAAATCTGCCGTGGGAAAAAATAGTCGGTCTTCGCCTTCAGCTCCACCGGCGTACCCCGGAATGGACCACCCGGTCCCGCGCATCTAAAGAGGAAGAGATGCAACCCGGCCAACCCAATCAGGGCTGCGGGGAGCACCATGACGTGAATGACGAAGAACCGGCTCAAAGTCATCTGTCCTGGGGTCGCACCTCCCTTGAGGAGCCGCGCCAGGAAGTCGCCAATCAACGGCGTCTTATCCATAATCTCGACGCCGACAGTCGTAGCCCAATAGGCCCGCTGGTCCCACGGGAGTAAATAGCCCGTGAAGCCGAATCCCATGACGAGGGCGAAGAGCGACAACCCAACCAGCCATATGAGTTCACGCGGTTTCTTATACGCGCCCCAGAGAAAGACTTGGGACATATGCGCAAAGACGCAGACCACCATGGCCGTGGAGCCCCAGAAATGGTAACTGAGTAGGAACCAGCCGTAGTCGACGTCATGAAGAATGTATTGGGTACTGGCGTAGGCATGGTCGGCGGTGGGCACGTAGTAAAACATTAGCAAAACGCCCGTGACTGCCTGCATGATGAAGATGAACAACAGAACCGACCCGAAGACGTAGGCCCAGCGAGAGCCGCCGGGGACCGACTCATTGAGCATCTTGGCTGCAAGCAGCTTCAGACCAACCCGCTCATCGACAAAGTCGAAGACTTTTTCGACGACCGTTGGCTGCGTGCCGGCAGAAGGAGCAGAAGGAGTGTGGCTCATCTAAACCATCCGCGATTGGACCTTCGTCCCGGCCTTGAATTCCATATCGATAATTTGCACCTCGCCACTCTCGGACACCTGAATCGGCAGCGGGTCGAGAGGGCGGGGGGCGGGTCCCTCCAGCACCCTACCGGACGCATCATAGATGCTCACGTGGCAGGGGCAGAGAAAGACCGGCCCGAGCACTTTGTGTTTTCGCCATTTAAATCCGCACCCAAGGTGGGGACATTTGCCGGAAAATGCGATGTAGGGCATGTCCTTCTTATTGGTCCAGAGGGTTTTCCCTGTGGCATCCCGGAATTCCATATCCTTCCCCTGATACACCCTTTCCAGCACCGCGGGAGTTGCTTTTACCACCCACACGTTCTTCTCGATCTCAGCTTCAGGCAGATAGGCCTCTTTGACCTTGTGCTTGAACTTGAACTGGGTCCCGGTATCGTCCGCCTTCACCTTTCCGACGTTGCCGATCTTCAGCCATCCGTTGTCGAACGGTGCATACATCGGCTTCATCAAGTACTTCAGCACGGGGTAGGCCAGCGGCAATCCGATAAACAGCCCCATCACGTAGGTCAAGTTTGTGAAAAAC
>CAZPWD010000045.1:0-6121 GCA_964590025.1 uncultured Nitrospira sp. | reverse complement strand
GACACGACGAGATGGCTGACCTCATGGGACAGCGGGTCCATGATGACCTTGGTCACTTCTCCGACGTCTCGATCCGTACAGCGGACTTTCGATTTCAGTTGAGGCTGCATGCTACTTCTTCTTTATCGGCTTTGGCGTGTTCACCGATGTATTCTTGAAGGTACCCAGCCAGGCGGCGAGCGCTACGACGTCGCCTTCCTCCATGAGGTCCTTATACTTGTCCGGCATCTTGCCCTTCTCCCAATCCTTCTCGTATCCCTCGGCCATAAAGCTCTTGGGATCGAGAATTTTCTGCTTAATCTCGTCGACCGTGAGATAGCTGGCGATGTTGTCCAACTCCGGACCGCGCTTCTTCCCACCCTCGCCCTTCAGCTTGTGGCAGTTATAACATTCTTGCAGCTGCCACTGCTCTTCTCCCTGCTTCATAAAGTCTCCGGTTGCCACGCTCGTCGTTGCCGAGGGAGTACCGGCCAGCGGCTCTTTCGTCGCCTGATCCCCGCCCAGCGCCTTGAGCCGCACCTCTAAGGCTTTCACCTGCTGATCGAGCGCCTTCGCACGCGCAATCAACTCCTCAGCTTTTCCCTGTTGAGTCGCAGCAAACTTGGGCCCCAATATCTTGGCGATCTTTCCCTTTTCATCTTCTGGATCGTATTGGGGCCACATCGAGGCGCCGGAAATGTACACCGTGCACAGCACGATGTAGAACGCCACGAGGGCGATCAGGGACTTTATCCCGCTCATAGTCTTGAGCGACGGCGCGTCCAGCAATATGAAGACCGCAGCCCCCAAGATCGCGTAGCCGAAGAACATCATCTGGAAAATGAAGGGAAACTCGAGCGCTCTCGTAATACCGACAAGCGCGCCGCCCACCACCAGACCGATCGACAGCTTCTTAATCACACTCCCCATGCAGACTCACTTTCCTTCAGTAGGCGTTCCGCACCCCGGTTACTTGGCCCTGGCAGGAACAGGACTGCCTTCGGGCTCATGCCCCTTCGAATCGGAAGGCCGAAGGGTCACGATAATGGCGAAACTCACAACTACGAAAAAGACGACAGTAATCCCCGTAATCCACCAGGCGGAATACGACAGCGTCGGCGTGAAGGACTCCGCGGTGAAGTCGGGCAACAAATTGTAGGTGTGGTAGTACTTCCGCAGCAGCGAGCGAACGGCGCCCATCAAGCCCATCGTCCAAATTGAGCTGAAGGCCAGGAAGATCAGCACGAACTGGGAGGCGAAATCGATTTTTCCCCAGACAATCGTGCCCTGCCTGATAGCCCGGTTATAAATGACGTAGTTGACGACCGTGACGAACACCAACGTGAACGCCGCCGAATTCTTGGCCGGCATCAACGCCAGGAAGTTCCAATCTGACGGCAGCTCCAACTCCGCCACCAGCTTGGCACCGGTCGGAACGAATCCATGGGGGGTGAGCCAGATGGCATCGCCCACGACGACCATCAAGAAGCCGATTTTAATGACGGTCCGCGCAGAAACAGTGTACGGGATGAACCGGCCCAGAGTGAACGGCGCCAGGATCAACGGCAGGAGGAACGCCAACGACATCGGGTCGGGAACCGGATAGTCCGTCATCACCTTGGTCATCACCAAGGGGAGCGCCACCATCGCGATGGGAGCCAGGATCGTCATCCGGACCTTTTCGACCCCCTCAATGCGTTTCATGCTGAGCCAGATGTAATAGTTACTGGCCAAGAACATGAGTCCGATCATCGCTCCTTGCATTTCAAAAAACATCGAGAGCTGATCGGCCATCATGTACGGGCAGATCGACGCATCGTAGTCGCAGAGCTCATACGCCAACAGATACCCCATGAAGGGCAGGAACAGCATCGCGCCTACGCCGATCAGATTTCCGACAAAGCCCATCCAATCGTAGTAGGCCCGCTCTTCATCCTTTTTCGCCCCCATGTACATGTAGGCGGCGATCATGCCCGCCACAAATCCTCCGAACGTCACGTTACCGACAATCCGGTGGAGATTGAGGGGCATCCAGGTATAGTTGAAGATCTTGTCCCACAAGGTCGCGGTTTCGAGGAACAATTGGGGCGAGATACCCTCAGCCTTCACCGGAGTATTCATGAACGACGTCGGGCCGTTGATCACAAACAGCGTGACCAAACCGATCAGATTCAAGAGCACACCGAGGGCGATATGACGGGATTTCTTCTCACCCTTCCAGGAGTCCCAGGTATAGAAATACAGGTACAACAAGATGGTTTCGCTGATGAACAGCGCCGGGTAGATCACCGCGAACACGAGAAAAAACTGATTGATGAACCACGTGGTGAACTGCGGGTATGTCGCGAGGAGCACGAAAATAAACAGGCCACCGGTGAGGGCAGTCATGCTGTAGAGAATGACCGTCACCTTTGTGACCTCTTTTGCCAAGCGGTCGTATCGAGGCTCTTGCTTCCGATACCCCATCCATTCTGAGATCACGACAAAGATCGGGGCGCCGAGAATGAACGCCGCAAACAAAATGTGAAGCTGGGCGACGATCCATACCGCGGTCCGATTCCCCGTGTAGGGAAATTCCACCGAAGGTGCGCCAGGAACTTGGGCATACGCCACTCCTCCGATCAACGCCAGAAGCGCACATGCCACCACGAGACTACGCTGCCAAGTTTTCATGATATTTCGCCGCCCCTCCTCACACGGACCATTGAATTTCCACCGTGCCACAATAGTTTTTCTGCAGCCTGCTGGGCGTCCGGCGGCGGGTGGTGGTCCAGAGCGTCAGAAGGTTGTGCGTCGTACAGCACAGCGTCCATTCACCGTGAACCGTGCGATGCCCCCGCGACAAGAACTGACGGGGGTCACAAGAAGATCTGGTCATGACCGTAGGGGCAAAACGTTCGTCCAGGCATCGCATAGCAGCCTAGGCTATTATTAAGCGAACACACCGGTAGACCACCCGGAGGCTCAGGGCAAGGGGGTTTCTTGGGTTAATGTCGGACAGGCCCCTAGATTGAAGTCCCCTTACTTGCCCGCCGGTGCCGGAGCAGCCGGAGCTGCAGCCGGAGCAGCCGAGACGCTCGCCGCATCAACCCATGATTTCTTGTCGGCGTCCCATCCCTTCCCAACCAGCCCGAAGTTCCGCTCATACAACACCAGCTTCCAGATATCTTCTTCTGACAGCTTGCTCTTCCAGGCCTTCATCTTCGTATTGGGAACCCCTTCGGAAATCCGCCAGACCCACACTGAATCGGAGTAGAGCTTCATCCGCTCGCCGTTGCGGAAGTCACGGGCACCCGCTTTGACCGGCTTGCCGTCCTTGCCATGGCAGCTGGCACAATTCACATCGATGTTTGTCTCGCCGATGAAGAGCTTCCGCCCTTCTTCCATTTTGGCCGCATCGGCCCACCAACCGGCCGGCATATGTTTGTCGGCGTACTCAGCAGGGGCCGGCGGCGGCGGAACGATCGGCCCCTCTCCTTCTCCTCCCCCGCATGCCACCATGAAGAGCCCCATCCCCAACACCATCGCCAGCTGCGTAACTTTCATATGCTTCATAACCATCCCTTGCTCCTTTTTTCCCGACCACATCAATGACATTTCACTCTCCCACTCAGACGAAAAAAAACGCTTTCACCGGGGGGATAATCACCCCTGTAAAAGCGCCGATCCTAACAAATACCGAGACGCCACGCGCACTCCCCTGCCACTTCAAGTCACCGATCCAGCGAGGTGCACATCAGCCCCACGGACCGCTTCGGTTATTTCTTACGCTTGCCCTGAGACTTCCCTCGTTTCTGTTCCTGCTTCCGCCATGAACGAATCAGTTTGACCCCGATGAACCCACCGACTGCCGCCGCCGCGGCCCCCGACCCTAGATAGACCCACAGAGGAGTACTGCCCCTGTCCTGTATGCAGCCGGTCCCAAAATTGACCTGAATGATTCGCTCTGCCTCCAGATCCTTCGGGTCAAACGAGACTTTCTGTTGCTGCTGCTGCCCGTTGGCTTCAATCAGCAGCGGATCGCCAAGATTATCGTTATGAAGATGAAACGCCGCCTTGTAGTATCCGTCTCCATCGGTCTTGACGATCTGCCCGTAGGAGATCTTTGTATCCTTGACGAGCACGTCTATATTCGCGCTTCGTTTTCCATCTGTTCCGCAGACAAACCCTTCGACCGTGAACCGATGGTCGGCTTCATGTGTTGCAGAAACGACCGAGGGGAGACAGCCCACCATTGCAACGGCTAGGATCCATTCCCGCCATTGTGACTTTCTCTGTGCGATCTGTCTGCGCCTCACGTGCTCTGGACTGACGCCTCTTTCCGTCGCCGAGCGCTTGCGTCCGCCTCACACAACAGAACGTTTGATGACCGACGAGCCAAGCCAATTTTGAGAGCGACACTTTTAGCATAGCGCCTACCCGTTGTCAACGAAATGACTGCCCGACCGGACAGAGAGACAAGCCCCTTTCCAAGTACTTGGAGGGGGCCATCCGCGATGAGCTGTGTAGAAAAATGAGATGAAGAGATGCGATCGGCAGACGGAGACCTTAGACAATTCCTCTTGCTTTTGCGTCGGCTGCGACACGTTCCACTTCGGCTCGCCGCTCCGAATCCTTCTTGGCGATCCAGGTCTCCCAGGATTTCCCCGTAGCCGTGTCCTCACCGGTGAAGGCGATCGCGGCAATTTGGTCATAGCGAATGTGCCGGGCCTGAGTACTGTCGGAAGGGAACACTTCAAGATAGGAGTCGGAGCCGTTGACCTGACGGTTGAAGAGATACCCGCTGAGGGATTCGCCGGATTTCAATGACACCGTCACATCGCCGCGATAATCGAACGCCAGCTCCACCGCTTCTGCCAGCTCAGCGAAAGTAGCCGGCTGAAAGACGCGACCTTCGGGCGATCCGGTTACGCCGCCGCTACTATGATTCTTGGTATCGGTCATCGGAAAACCGTGAGGCGTGAAACGTGAGGCGTAAGGCGTAAAACGGACAACAAAAAGATGATCGGAAGGCTCCTACGAGGGACCAACGACACGTTATGCAATCTGTCATCGCGAGGTAGGGAGCATCGTCAACTTGACGGTCCGGCCAAACCCGGACATCGTTCCGAAAGTATCTTCGACGGCAGACGGTTCATAGCCGCAATGCACCATGCAATCGGCGCATTTCTCATTCCGCCCTGTTCCGTAGCGATCCCACTCCGTGCTGTCCATCAGTTCACGAAACGTCTTCGCGTAGCCCTCTTGGAGCAAATAGCAGGGCTTCTGCCACCCGAACACGTTAAAGGTCGGATTGCCCCAAGGCGTGCATTCGTACTCCCGCCGGCCCATCAAGAAATCTAAGAACAGTGGCGACTGATTGAATTGCCACTCCTTCTTCGGATTCCCTAGAATACGGGAAAACAATTCCCTCGTGCGCTCTCGCTTCAGAAAATGCTGTTGGTCCGGCGCCTTCTGATAGCTATACCCCGGCGAAATCATCATGCCTTCGACGCCGAGTTCCATCATCGCATCGAAAAACTTCCGCACGCGCTCCGGATTGGCATCATCGAAGAGGGTCGTATTGGTCGTGACCCGGTGCCCCCGCTTCAGCGCCGCTTTAATCGCTTTCACCGCCACGTCATAGACACCGTCTCGGCAGACCGCCAAATCGTGCTCATCGCGCAGACCGTCCATGTGGACGCTGAACGTGAGAAACTTCGAGGGCTGATACTCGTCGAGTTTTCGCTCCATCAAAATCGCATTGGTGCAGAGGTACACATACCGCTTCTGCGCAACCAGCCCACGGACAATCGCGGGCATCTCGGGATGGATCATCGGTTCGCCACCGGGAATACTGACGATCGGGGCGCCGCATTCCTCTGCCGCGGCCCAGCACTGCTCGGGCGTGAGTCGCTTATCCAGCACATGATCCGGGTATTGAATTTTTCCGCAGCCGGCGCAGGCCAAATTGCAACGGAATAAGGGCTCCAGCATCAGCACGAGCGGATACCGTTTTACCCCGCTCAGCTTCTGGGCGAGCACATACTTCGTGACAGTAGCCATCTGGGAAAGTGGAACGGCCATTCCTCTCTCTCCTTCTTTTCAATCTGTATTGGTAATGTCAGCAACCGGCCTAAACGAGCAGGTTATAAGCGTTTGG